>JAFTIL010000100.1 GCA_017456905.1 Clostridia bacterium | reverse complement strand
GGTAGAAATTGTAAAGTTCTTGACCCGCCGGGGAAAGTTCGCATCACGGCAAACACCTCGTTTACCGCCCATGTGGTGCCCCTACCCCACAAATATATCCCAATGCCCCCTCGCGGGATGTCGTTCGCACGGGTTAAACATACCCGGCATTGGCCGGCGGCACTGCCGCCTAAACAACAATTTACATTCTTACATCATTTTACCACACTTCACCCATCATGTCAAGAATAATCCCCGAAAACGGGGATTGACTTTCCCACCGCCGCCATGTATAATGATTCCGACAGAGGCACCATTTCACGCCTGCGGGCAGAAAGGAGCATTCTATGGCAAACATTCCCAATGAAGATATCCACGCACGGCTGGCAGCAGCCGAGACCCGAATGGAGGAAACAGAGCGCCGTCTGGACAAGCTGGAGGGCGACCACGAGGTGCTTGCGCGGCTGGCCACCGCCATCGAGGTCATGGCCACCAAGCAGGAGACCTTGACGGAGAAAATCGACGCCATCGGCACCAAGGTGGGCGTTCTGGAAGCCATCCCTGCGGGACGCTGGCGAGCGCTGATCGGTTACATCCTGGCGGCGGCGGCTTCCTCGGGTGCTACATGGCTTTTGACCGAGTTTCCTTGGTAAACTTAAAAGCACTTGCGGAAATAACCGCAAGTGCTTTTTTCTTATGTGTAATAGATCTTTTTCCTTTGCTTGACAAGGAGCAGTATGATCACGAGAGCATCGGCGGCAACAAGTGTCAGGAGACCCACGGAAACACCTTCCAAAACGGCGTAAGCCGTGTTCAATGCTTCCTCCTTGTAGACCTTCACGGGCATACGATCCTCATTGTCGATGTCAAATCTCACCCGATAATCAGGCACATATGCGTAAGTAAACAGCACTTTATCACCCGATAAGCTTCTGCACTCCGCATATTTGATACCGTCTTTATCCGGAGAATATGACGGTTGCTTATTCGACCCTATGACAAGCTCCGTTGCTATCTCCACGTTGACGTAAAAACCGTCTTCATCCCAATAGCCTTCCTCTCTCGCTTCATCCTCCCGCGTCTTCAAAGCCTCATCCCACATAAATTTTTGAAAGCTTTCCTTGTCTTCAAACACGAGCGGCTTGACAAAAAACTGCCCCGGCAATTCAATCGCAACGGCAGACAGGACGCACAAAACCACGGCAATGGCCGTCCCCGCGATCACGTGCTTTCGAAGGGTCCTATACCACGCGCGGCGGCGGGTGACGGTATCCTCGCTGTCGGGGGACAATGACCCCCCTTTGATCAGCGTTGGACGGATAGCAAAGGCGTAAACCGCCCAACCAAGAACGAGGGCAAGGAGAAGAAACACGGTTCCCTCCAAAAGCCAAGAGCCGAACCCGAGCCCGAAATGGGAATAGCGCATGATGGGCATACAGAAGCTGAGTACCGAAAGATCAAAGAACATCACTTTAACGGCGGTGCCCAACACGCGGTCGTTGAAAGTAATCAGATCATCGGTGCGGGCGGTATCCTCCTCGTCTTCGTCCACGGGCATTTTGGCGTTGGAAGCAAAGCAGAGCTGGCAGATGACCGAGGCCAAGACGAAAGCGGCGGCAATACAGAAGCCTACGAGGCCTCGGGTCAGCGCCAGATTTGCAATGGCGGCACCCAAAAGACCCACGATGGGCAGACCCACAGAGAGATACGTCAAATTTTTATAGGTGGTCATGCGGCGGTGCAGAAGGGACTTCCACTGCTTATCGCTTTTTTTCTTTTGGTAGGCCACCGTCTCGGCGGCAGCTTCGGAGACTGTTCCCTCCCCTGTGGTCGTGTTGCGCTCGCCGCGCAAAAGCTCGTCGGTGGTAATGCCGAAGATCTCGGCGATGACAGGGATGAGGGCAAGCTCGGGGGTGCATTCGTCCCGCTCCCAACGGCTGACGGTCTTGTCGGAAACGTACAGACGGTCACCCAGCTCCTTCTGGGTCATACCGTGGGCTTTGCGTAGGACGGCTATGAATTTACCAATGGTTTTCTTTTCCATGATGTAGATACCTTTCTGATGTGTGAATGAGGGACATCGGTCGGCCGATCCGACAGTCCTTGGTGCGAGGGCGGCCCCTTGCACAGCCTCATTCTATCACGGCGAGAGAAATTTTACCACCCTCGGGGGCGAGAATGTCTCTCGGAATGCGAGAATTCCCTTTTATTATACCACGCCCTGCCCTCTTTTTCAACCCCTCCGCCACGATCCCCAAAATTCTCCCGCCAAAACAAGGAAATTTACAAATACACCTTGCATTTTTTTATGAAATGTTATATAATATAAGATGTATTTTTATACACATCGAAAGGGGAGGATCATATGAAGCATTTGAACATCGGACTTTTGGGCTTCGGCTTTATGGGCAAGACCCATCTGTGGGCCGTAAAAAATCTTCCCTTTTTCTACGATCTGCCCTTCACGGCGGAGGTGGCCGCTGTATGCGCGTCGGAGCGGCATCCCGAAAAGTCCTTAGAGATCGCCAAGACCTACGGCATCCCTCGGGCCGCTGACGAGACAACCCTATTGAATGACCCCACCATTGATATTATCGACATTTGTACCCCCAACCCCTACCACTTTGAGACTGCTAAGGCCGCCCTTCTTGCCGGCAAGCACGTCCTGTGCGAAAAGCCCTTGACCGTGACCGCCGCTGAAGGCTATGAGCTGGCAGAGTTGGCCAAGGCCACGGGGCTGATCTGTGGTACGGTGTTCAATAACCGTCATCTTGCCCCTGTTATGCGCGCCAAGCAGCTCATTGACGAGGGAAAGCTGGGGCGCATCTTATCCTTTGATTTTTCCTATAGACATAACTCCTGCATCGACCCCGACCGCCGCGTTGGTTGGAAACAGACCGCCGAAGCGGGGGGCGGTACCCTCTTTGATCTCGGCCCTCATGTCATTGACCTGTGCCACTTCCTCTGCGGAAAGGTGGCATCCGTCGCGGCCAAATCCCACATCGCTTTTCCCACCCATCTGAGAGCCGACGGCTCGGTGTGGCAGACCGACGCCGACGAGGCCTTTTACATAATCTGCGAACTCAGAAACGGTGCTGTGGGCAACATAACCGTCTCCAAGCTGACCCAAGGAGCCAACGACGAGCTGGCCTTTACGATCAACGGCACCCTCGGTTCTCTGTCCTTCTCCTTGATGGATCCCAATTATCTGAACTTCTACGACGCCACCGCCGCGGGGTCTCCCGTGGGCGGCGTGCGGGGTTATACCCGCATTGAGTGCGTGGGACGATATCCCGCCCCTGCCACGGGTTTCCCTACCCCCAAGGCACCTTCGGGGTGGCTTCGCGGACACATCGGCTCTATGGCGGCTTATCTCACCGCAGTATACGAGGGTCGCCCCGCCGAGCCTTCCTTTGAGGACGGCGCTTACGTCCAAACGGTGATGGAGGCCGCAAAAAAGAGCGCGGAAGCAAGACGGGAGGTGTCCCTATGCTGACCATTGGGCTCACAGGCCCCAGCGGTGCGGGCAAAGGGACGGTAGCCACGCTGTTTCAGCCACACGGAATTCTCTCTGTTGACACCGACAAGGTTTATCACGACCTGCTCAGTCCCCCCTCCCCCTGCCTTGACGCGCTGGCCGAGCGATTTGGCAAAGAAATGCTGAATCCCGACGGAACTCTGGATCGCAAGGCTTTGGCGGCGCACGTATTCGCCAAGGGCAGTGATGCCGAGCTGGCCGATCTCAACCGCATCACCCACGCCTTTGTTTTGGACATGACCCGTAGCATTTGCCGCGAGTTGGAGGCACGGGGCTGTGTTGGTGTGTTCGTGGACGCGCCTCTGCTCTTTGAGTCGGGCTTTGACGCTGAATGCGACACCACCTTGGCTGTGCTGGCCGATCCCGACGTGCGGCTGACTCGCATCATGGCGCGGGATGGTCTGACCCGCCCACAGGCACAGGCACGAATGGCGGCGCAGAAGCCCGATGGCTACTATCTGGAGCGCGCCAAGCACGTCATTTACAACAACGGCACCGCCAACGATCTCCTGTCCGAAGTGTGTCGACTTTTGTCTGCATGGGAGGTGACCTCATGAGACGGTTTGATATCGCCCGCCCCTCCAAATCCGTCATGATCGCTGTCATTTTGATCGTTTCCGTTTTGTTCGGATTTCTGGTGGATCTCATCTGGACGGGGCTCGAAAAGCTCGCTTATCCCAAGAAATACAGCGACTATGTGGAGCTGTACGCCGAAAAATACGATGTCCCCCCCCACGTGCTCTATGCCGTCATCAAAACCGAGAGCGGCTTTGACTCGGCGGCAGTGTCCCAAAAAGGAGCGGTGGGGCTCATGCAGTTCATGCCCGGGACCTTTGACTGGCTGACCAACGAAATGCTTTTCGAGCATCTGGCTGACGGTATGCGCTACGATCCCGAGACCAGCGTTCGCTACGGCGCTTATCTGTTGTCGCACCTTTACAAGCGATACGGCGATTGGTCGGTGGTCTTTGCCGCCTACAACGCAGGGATCGGAACGGTGGACAAATGGCTGGATGACTCCCAATATTCCGACGGTGAGGGGGGGCTCACAAGCATCCCCTACAAGGAGACCCGCAATTACGTCAAAAAAGTGACCAAGGCCATGGCGACCTACGACCGCTTGTACGGTGCGCCCGAGGCGGAGGTTATTGAAATCACAACATAAAAAACGAGGTATACATCATGGAAAACAAAATCCCTGCCGCCGAGCTGGAAGCCCGCCTCGGCTACAAAAAGACCAATTTCTACGAGAAGGCTGACGAGGCTACCGTCAAGGCAGCCTACGACTACGCCAAGGGCTACATGGCCTATCTGGACACCGCCAAGACCGAGCGAGAGGCTGTGACCGTCTCTATCGAGATGGCCGAAAAAGAAGGTTACATTCCCTACACCTTCGGCATGGAGCTCACCGTCGGCGGAAAATACTACTACAACAACCGCGGCCGCAATCTGTACCTGTTCCGCATTGGTTCCGAGTCTATCAACAACGGTATCCGTATCGTTGCCTCTCACGTGGACGTCCCCCGCATTGACGTGAAGCAGTCTCCCCTCTACGAGGATAGCGGTATGGCCTTTTTCAAGACCCACTACTACGGCGGCATCCGCAAGTACCAGTGGGTGACCATTCCTCTGGCCCTTCACGGCGTGGTGGTAAAGGCTGACGGCGAGGTGGTCAACGTTTGCATCGGTGAGGATCCCACAGATCCCGTCATTTACATCAACGATCTGCTCCCCCATCTGGCTCAGGATCAGTCCCAGAAGCCTTTGGGAAAGGCCATCCCCGCTGAAAGTCTCAATCTCCTGATGGGCACCCGTCCCTACCCCGATTGCGAGTCGAATGCCATCCGTCTGAATGTGCTGGCTCTGCTCAACGAGAAGTACGGCATCACCGAAGAGGATTTCCTCTCGGCTGATCTGTCCGCCGTTCCCGCTGACAAGGCTCGTGACGTGGGTCTGGATCGCTCCCTCATCGGCGCTTACGGTCACGACGACCGCGTGTGCGCTTATCCTTCCATGACTGCGCTGTTCGGCACCGACGATGCCACCCACACCGCTATGGTCATCCTTGCCGACAAGGAAGAGATCGGCTCCGAGGGCAACACGGGTATGCAGACCGAGCTGCTGACCGACCTGATCTCCGAGATCACCACCGCGCTGGGTGGAAACTTCTCCACGGTGAAAGCCAATTCCAAGTGCCTGTCCTCCGACGTGGCGGCTTGCTTTGATCCCAACTTCCCCGAGGTCTTTGAGCGCCGCAACACGGCTATGCTGAACTGCGGTGTGGCCATGTCCAAGTACACGGGTCACGGCGGCAAGTCGGGCACCAACGACGCCCCTGCTGAGTTCGTGGCCTGGGTCAGAAAGATCATGGCCGATGCAGGCGTTGTATGGCAGGCAGGCGAGCTGGGCAAGACCGATCAGGGCGGCGGCGGCACCGTTGCCAAGTTCATTGCCAAGCACAACATCGAGACCGTTGACCTAGGTGTGCCTGTCATTTCTATGCACGCTCCCTTCGAGGTAGTTTCCAAAGCCGACGTCTATACCGCGCACCAGGCGTTTGAGGCGTTCTTTAAGGCGTAAAAGGTACGAGGGGCTCTGCCCCTAACCCCGCAAGTGAACCTCGAACTGCAAGCAGTTCAGAAAGAAGGTTCCTTGACCTCCAAGAACTTTTAACAGAAAGAGGCTTGACTGAGTCATCAAATACCCGACAGATAAAGAAAAGCACTTGACCTGTCGAGAAAAGTTCGCATCATAGAACAAACCTCACGAGCCGCCCATGTGGGGCCCCTACCTCACAACTATATCAATATTTGATACCAATACCTCTTACTTTTGAAGGAGGCTTATGAATTCCAAGTTATCTCCCATTTTACTCAAATACGAATCCATCGAGATCCGCCTCTCCCAACCCGAGACGGTGGCCGATCCCCAACTCTACACCTCCCTCATCAAGGAATACAACAGCCTGACGCCCCTCATTGAAGTCTACCGCAACTATCTTGCTCTGCAAGCCGAGCTTGGTGACGCCGAAGAGCTGGCATCCTCCGAGGAGGATCCCGACCTTCGTGCCATGGCCGCAGAGGAAGTCCAGACCCTCAAGGACAAGCTCTCCGAGTGCGAAGCCGAGCTTCGCAAAATGCTCATTCCCAAGGATCCCGACGACGACCGTTCGGTGGTGGTGGAGATCCGCGCAGGTACGGGCGGTGAAGAGGCAGCACTGTTTGCCGCCGATCTGTTCAGAATGTACAGCATGTACGCTCAAAGCGCGGGGTTCAAGGTCTCTGTCGCATCCGAAAACGAGACCGAGCTGGGAGGCTTTAAGGAGATCACCTTCCTCTGCGAGGGCAAGGGTGCATACGCCCGCTTCAAGTTCGAATCGGGCGTCCATCGAGTTCAGCGCGTACCCGTGACCGAGTCTCAGGGACGTATCCAGACCTCCGCCGCCACCGTGGCGGTGTTGCCCGAAATGGAAGACGTGACCGCCGCCGACATTGAGATCAAGGACAGCGACCTCATCTACGAGTCCTGCAAGTCCAGCGGTGCGGGCGGTCAGCACATCAACAAAACCGAATCGGCCGTGCGGCTGACCCACAAGCCCACGGGTATCATCATTGAGTGTCAGCAGGAGCGTTCTCAGCTTCAAAACAAGGAAAAGGCACTCATGATGCTCCGCTCCAAGCTGTACCACATTAAAAAGCGGGAGCAAGAGGAAAATCTCGCCGCCGCACGCAAATCCCAGGTGGGCTCGGGCGACAGAAGTGAGAAGATCCGCACCTACAATTATCCCCAATCCCGTGTCACCGATCACCGCATCGGTTACTCCATGTACGACCTTCCTTCCTTCATGAACGGCAACATCGCCGCCATGCTGGAGGCGCTGACCGAGGCTGACACAGCAGAAAAATTAAAAGAGCAGGATATGTGATATCAATGCAAACGAAAGTCATCAGGATCACGGATCCCATAGAGACCGAGGCCCATCTCAACGAGGCCGCCGATATTCTCCGTTCAGGAGGACTGGTGGTCTTCCCTACCGAGACGGTCTACGGTCTGGGGGGCAACGGGCTTTCCCAAGAGGCGGCGGAAAAGATCTACGCGGCCAAGGGACGTCCCTCCAACAACCCCCTCATCATCCACGTCCACGACCCTGCCGAGGCAGATAAATACGCCTTTGCGGGTGATCTATACGACCGTTTGGCGGCGGCTTTTATGCCCGGGCCTTTGACAGTCATTCTCCCCAAGCGGGACAATATTCCCTACGCCACCACAGGCGGTCTTGAAACCGTGGCGGTGCGCTGCCCAGACCATCCCGTAGCTCACGCTCTGCTGGCGGTCTGTGACTTTCCAGTGGCCGCCCCCTCGGCCAATCTGTCAGGCAGTCCCTCCCCCACCTGCGCGGATCACGTGATCTCGGATCTGACAGGTCGCGTGGATATGATCATTGACGGCGGCCAGTGCGAGATTGGTCTGGAATCCACCATCGTCAAGATCGACCACGACAAGGAGGGCGAATATCTGACTTTGCTCCGTCCCGGTGCGATTACCTGCGACGCCCTCACCTGCGTATGCGAACGAGTGATCATCGCAAATGCCGTGCTGGAGCAGCTCAAAGAGGGAGAGCGTCCCCTGTCCCCCGGCATGATGTATAAGCATTATGCTCCTAAGATCCCCCTGGTGCTTCTGGACGGAGACCCCGCAGACGTGCTGGCCTTCCTGCAAAAGGAACAGAAGGACAAGTCCTGCGCCATCCTCTGCTATCTGGAGGAAATGCCCCAATT
The DNA here is from genome assembly GCA_017456905.1 of Clostridia bacterium. Lineage (GTDB taxonomy): Bacteria > Bacillota > Clostridia > Oscillospirales > CAG-272 > CAMEON01. Next base: position 14,401 of record JAFTIL010000100.1, on the reverse strand, counting down.
GAAAGACGAAAATCTCTTTCTTGTGGGCGCACGAGATGATCTCGTCACCCAAGCACACACCCTCTTCTCTTTGTTGCGAGAGGCTGATAAAACAAGCGCTTCAATTATTTACGCACATCTCCCGCCCCGCGACGGATTGGGTCTGGCCCTTTACAACAGACTCATTCGTGCCGCAGCACACACGGTAAAAAATATATAAGGACGGTTTTCCAATGGCAAGAAAGAAAAAAACACCCGCAATCGAAGTCCGCCCCCCTGCCCCCATTGAAGATCAGATCATCACCGAGACCATAGAAAAAAACTATATGCCCTACGTGATGACGGTCATCATCTCCCGCGCCATCCCCGAGATCGACGGCTTTAAGCCCTCTCACAGAAAACTCCTCTACACCATGTTCAAGATGGGACTCATGTCGGGTCCCCGCATGAAGAGTGCCACCATCGCGGGCCGTACTATGGCCCTGAACCCCCACGGTGACGCGGGCATTTACGAGACCATGGTGCGTCTCACCCGTGACCATGAGGCTCTGCTTCATCCTTTCGTGGACTCCGAGGGTTCCTTTGGTAAGCATTATTCCTCCAACATGAAATACGCCGCACCCCGTTACACCGAGGCGCGTCTGGATTCCTTCTGCTCCGAGATCTTTAAGGGCATCGACCGCGACGCGGTGGACATGGTGGACAACTATGACGGCACCCTCACCGAGCCCGTCCTGCTCCCCACCACCTTCCCGAACGTCCTGGTCACCCCCAATATGGGTATCGCCGTCGGTATGGCATCCAATATCTGTTCCTTTAACCTGGCTGAGGTCTGTGACGGTACCATCGCCATGCTGAAGCGCCCCAACATCACCGTAGAGCGCATGATGGAACTCATCAAGGCACCCGACTTTTCCACAGGCGGCACGCTGCTCTACGACGCTGAACAGATGAAATCCATTTATGAAACGGGCCAGGGCTCCTTCAAGGTCAGAGCGCGTTACCAGTACGATGCCGCCAACAAGTGTATCGACATTCTGCAGATCCCCTACTCCACCTCCATTGAGCAGATCATGGACAAGATCGCAGAACTCATCAAGAACGACTCCCTCAAGGAAGTGGTGGATTTCCGCGATGAGATTGACCTGTCGGGCTTCAAGCTGACGCTGGACATCAAAAAGGACGTGGATCCCGAGAAGCTCATGTCCAAGCTGTATCGCCTCACCCCCCTGGAGGACAGCTTCAAGTGTAACTTCAACATTCTCATCAACTCCGTCCCCCGTCAAATGGGCATTTTGGAAATCATCCGCGAGTGGATCGTATTCCGCATGGGCTGTGTCCGCCGTGAGCTGACCTACGACATGAACAAGAAACGGGACAAGCTCCATCTCCTGGAAGCCATGGCCAAGGTCCTTTTGGACATTGATCTGGCCATCAAGATCATCCGAAAGACCGAAAAGGAGGACGAGGTCATTCCCGCCCTCATGAAGGCCTTTGATATTGACGAAGTACAAGCCAACTTCATAGCGGAGATCAAGCTCAGAAACCTCAACCGCGAGCATATCCTCAACCGCATCGCCGAAATGGAAAATCTCCGCCGAGAGATCGCGGAAATCGAGGAGATCCTTGCTGACGAGCTCAAGCTCAAGGCCCTCATCGCCAGCCAGCTTACCGAAATCAAGAAGAAATACGGCCAACCCAGAAAGACTCAGATCGTGGGCATGGAGAGCATCGATGCCTATAATCCTACCAATGAGGTAGAAAACTTCCCCGTGCGCCTCATCTTTACCCGCGAGGGCTATCTCAAGAAGATGACCGTCAACACCAGAAGCCAGGCAACGCTGGACGACCACAAATTCAAGGAGGGCGACGCTGTAGCCGCAGTAGTGGAAGCCGAAAACAAGGACGATCTCGTGTTCTTTACCAACAAGGGACAGGTGTACCGCTCCACCGTAGCCTCCTTTGATATCGGCAAGGTGAACGCCATGGGCGATTACCTGCCCACAGTGCTGAAAATGGACGCAGAGGAGCGTCCCGTCTATATGGAGGTCCGCGCCGCCGACAATTATCCCGAGGACGAGCATATGGTCTTCATCTTTGAAAACGGCAAGGGTGTGCGCGTGCCCGTATCGGCCTACGCCACCAAGGGCAACCGCCGCAAGCTGACAGGCGCTTACTCCACCGCCTCCCCGTTGGTGTCCGTGTTCTGTGAAAAGGCGAAAAAGCCCTTAGATATCCTCATGATATCCGATGCGGACCGTGCCATTCTCATCAAATCCACTCTCATTCCCGAAAAGACCACGAGAACCTCAAGCGGTGTCCAGCTCATGACTCTCAAGAAGGGACAAAAGGTAATCACGGCCCTGGCCGATTTCGGAGACAATTATCAGAACGTCAAATCTTACCGCAAGCTGAAGATCCCCGCCTCGGGAACCTTGCTTGAGGAAAAGAATATTGATATCCAACAGATCAAATTAGATATTTAAAAAAAAGGAGAAATATATCATGTCTAACAAGAACGACAAGAAGCTTTGGGTCAAGATCATGGCTATTGCCCTCTGCGCACTGATGGTGGGTTCCGCCTTCGGCACGCTCATCACCTATCTCATTTACATGCTCTGATCCCCGAAACGCCGAACGGCCGCAGACAATGACTTTTCTGCGGCCGTTCCTCTCCATTCGTCATCAAAGGGGCAGATTTGGCATATACTTTTCATTGGTGACCGCCAAAGCCTCCTTTCACATCAAAAATCATGACCATTAACATCACACCCGAATACGAGGGCCGTCTGCTCCGCTCCTATCTGAAGCTCACCCTGGGGCTGTCCACCGCGGCGCTCTCCAAACTCAAAAATCATCCCGAAGGTATCCTGATCAACGGCGAGCGGGTAACGGTTCGTTACGTTCTTCGTGCCGGGGATGTTCTGACCCTCTCACAGGCTGACACTCACGAGACCGCCACCGAGACCGTTATCCCCACCCAACTGCCCTTGGACGTACTCTATGAGGATGATCATGTCATCGTTCTGAACAAGCCCGCCTTTATGCCTACCCATCCTTCCCACGGGCACCTGACCGACACGCTGGCCAACGCTTTGGCCTACCGCTACGCAAGTGCAGGCGAGCCCTTCGTGTTCCGACCTTTGGGTCGATTGGACAGAAACACCAGCGGCGTGGTGGTGGCAGGAAAAAACCGTGCCGCCTCAGGCGCGTTGGGTCGAGCGCTGATCGACGGCAAGGTGACCAAGCGATATCTGGCCGTGCTCACGGGAGAAATGCCCTGCGACGGTGCAACCCATACCCTCACGACCTACGTATATCGCCCTGACAACCAAGGCATCCGCCGTACCGTCTGCGATGAAGATACCGAGGGAGCCGAAATTGCCGTGACGGAATACCGCGTGCTATCTGCCGCCAACGGTCACACCCTTGTGCTGGCTCAGCCCAAAACAGGACGCACCCACCAGCTTAGGGTACATTTTGCCCACTTGGGCCATCCCATCCTGGGTGACGAGATCTATGGAGAGGTCTCCTCCCTCATAGATCGTCACGCACTCCACGCCCTTTCCCTCTCGTTGCCTCTTCCTTTCGCCGCTGCCCGTTGCCACGAGTTCACAGCGGCATCTACCCTCAACGCCCCCGATACCGAGGGCTGTCTGCATACCTGGGCGCCTCTGCCTCTTGATATGCAAAATCTCATAGACAAATTCTTTCCCGCCACCGTACCGCCCGTGCCGACCCTTGATTTCTTGGCTACGTTGGGCTTTTCTGAAAAAGCGGAGTAAATTTGTCCCTAAAACAAGGAAATTTCGAAAGGATCCACGGACAATGAAACAGAAATCCCCCAAAACGACTCCCTCGTCCGCCGAGCCTCTCTCCCCCATACATGCCGGAGAATACGCCGCCCTCTCTTCTGAGGCGCGGTCAGTTTACCGTCCCGTTCCCAAAAAATACGAGCGCCTGCCCCGTATCTGCCTCTTTCTGTACGGTCTGGCTCTCGTCAGCCTCATCATTTATATTGCAGCCTCGCTCAGTCCCTCCTTCGCGGACTTTTTCAATCAGCATATCAGCTCTGTCGGCCGCTCCTTTTTGAACCTTCTCACCGCATGGATCCCTTTTTCCCTGGGTGAATTTTGTGTATGGATGCTCCCCGTGGTATTGGTGTTGTCCGTGATCCACGCCGTACGCCGGCGCTGTGACACCTGGAAAAGCGCCCTCGTTTACCTTGGGATCTTATTTTCGGTCATCTCCCTGCTCTTTTCTCTCTTTTCTCTGAATTTTGCCGCAGGCTACCGCGGCACGGGATTGGATGAAAAGCTGGGGCTTCATCGTCAAGCCGTCAGCGCTGACGAGCTTTACGAGACAGCAGAAATGCTCCGTGAGGAGATCAACCGCGAAACCGAGCAGATCTTATACGCTGAGGACGGCTTTTCGGTCATGCCCTATTCCCTGGAAACCCTGAACCGCAAGCTGAACGATACCTACGCACGTTTCTGCGAGGATCACGATTTCATCACCCACGTAAACGGCCGTGTCAAACCCGTTCTTGTCAGCGAGGCCATGTCCTATATGCACATCACGGGTGTCTATTCCTTCTTTACGGGCGAGGCCAATCTCAACGTCAATTTTCCCGATTACACGCTCCCCTTCACGGCCGCTCATGAAATGGCCCACCAACGCGGTATCGCCCGTGAGGACGAAGCCAATTTCATGGCATTCCTTATTTGCACCTCCTCCGATGACCCCTATATCCGTTACAGCGGCTACCTGAATATGTACGAGTACGTGGCAAGCGCCCTTGCTCGAGCGGATTACGACGCTTTCCGCATGGTCAGCGCCCATTTAAATCTCGAGGTCAGAGGTGAGATCACGGCTTACAACCAGTTTTTCAAAACCTATGAAAACTCCACCGCCAGCAAGGTCTCCGGCACCGTCAACAATTCTTACCTTCAGAGCCAAGGCACTCCCGGTACCAAAAGCTACGGCATGGTGGTAGATCTGGCCGTGGCTTACTACAAGGCCGCCCCATGATCTCTGTATATCATTCACAAGAATTGTGTCGTATGTTGTCACGAGTCGCGACAATATATCCAAATGTAAAATAATTATAAACATTCCCATCGGCCACTTTACAAAGAATTTGATTTGTGTTATGATGAGGTCAGTACCCCTTTGACCCTTTGGCCTCAAAGGTTTTTTTGTCTCTGCAAGTATCACTCGGCTTCTTTGTTCACCCTTCCACCTGCTCTTACACTCCCCCTTGGGTTTTTATTGATATATGGAAAAGCTGATCATCACGGGCGGTAAGCGCCTGAATGGCACCGTTGCCATCAGCGGCATGAAAAATGCCGCGCTCCCCATACTGTTTGCCAGCGCCCTTACAAGGGATACCTGTATCCTGCAGAACGTCCCAGCCGTCAAGGATATTGAGACCACAGTAGCGATCCTCTCCGAAATGGGCGTTACGGTCAAGTATCTTGATCCTACCACCTTGGAGATCAACGGCAAAAACTTCAAGCCCTGTACCTCTCCCGATAAATTCGTCCGCAAGATCCGTGCCTCCTCCTACCTCATGGGGGTAGAGTTGGGTCTTGCAGGCCGTACCCGCATCGCCTTCCCCGGCGGTTGCGATTTCGACGGCGGCCGTCCCTTAGATCTGCATATGAAAGGCTTTGAAGCCATGGGTGCCGAAATGCGCACTTATAGCGACGGTTATATGGGAGAAGCCCCCGACGGCATGACTGGTGCCCGTATCTATTTGAACAAGGCGTCTGTAGGCGCCACTGTCAATTTGATGCTGGCAGCGGTACTGACTCCGGGAACCACCGTCATCTCCAATGCCGCCAAAGAGCCTCATATCGTTTCTCTCGCCCGCTTCCTCAACACCTGCGGTGCCAATATCTGTAATGCAGGCACCTCGGATATTCATATTGAGGGTGTTTCCGCCCTTCACGGTTGTACCTACCGCATCCCGCCCGACATGATCGAAGCCGGCACCTATATGGCTGCTGTGGCAGGTACGGGCGGTAAGGTCGTGTTGACAAATGTCTATCCCGAGCATCTGCAGGCCACCATCGACAAGCTCCGTGAAATGGGCGTGACGGTCATGGCCAACAACGCGCTGGAGACGGTTACCGTCATTTCCGACGGCAAATTGTCCGCCATCGAGCTGGAAACCCAATTCTATCCCGGCTTCCCCACGGATATGCAACCTCAGTTCGCATCTCTCATGGCAGTGGCCAAGGGTACCAGTGTCATCCGCGAGGTCATCATCAACGGCCGCTTTGCTTATCTTGAACAGCTCAAGCGCACGGGCGTCAAGACCATTGGTGAGACCAAGGACACCGCCTATATCGAGGGTGTGGAGCACCTCACAGCCGCTAATATGACCGCCACCGATCTTCGGGGCGGTGCCGCCATGGTCATGGCCGCTCTCATGGCCGAAGGAACCTCCGAGATCCGCAACGTGCATCTCATTGATCGAGGCTACGACGTGATTGAACGCAAGTTCTCAGCGCTGGGCGCAGACATCCGCCGCTGTGATGACGATCCCGATGCTCAGACCCTATCAAGCACCAAAGCCCCCCTCCAATCCCCAACTTGACCTAAAGGCAGACGGCCTCAGCCGTCTGCCTTTTTTGACATCCTCCCTCTTTCGCGCAAAACACCCCAATATCTTGACAAACACGCTGTTTTCGTGTATAATAATTCTGTATAGCCATATGGCTGTTTCAATATAAAATCCCCCGAAAACGGAGTTAACGAATATGAAATATAAACACCCTGCGATCCATCCACGGCAACAGGTTCTGTCCTTCATCGCCTGTTTGTCCCTGGTCTTGACCGCCCTGGCTGTCCCTGCTCAAGCGGTTGTTGACAATTCCTCTCCGACCGTTTTGCTAGAAGACCGGGTCCATGCCGCCGATACCGTCAAAAAGCTCTCTCCCGCCGAATATTTGTCCTATGCTTTAAGGCAGCCCTTGACTGCCGAGGAGCAGTTATGGCTGGAATCCGAAGGTGCTGAAAAGCTCCCCGCTTCCCTGGCCCTCAGCTATGATCCCACAGTCTCTCATGAATCCATCACCATCACCTTTGACGAAAACGGAGACCCTACCGTCATCGCCCATACTTATATAGGCGACACCTTGGGCACGGTCTGGACGCCCGTATCGGTGACTTACGGTCAAGAAGACTATTCCTTGACATTTGACGGTCAAAACACATATGAGGTTACCCTTGACCACGATGGTGATCCGCTGGTTACGGTCAAGGTCAATTATGAAGCGACCCTTACTCCCTCCGCAGAAGACGTCAACGCCTTGATTAACGCCGCGTATAACCGCGGCATGGAGCTTTCCGAGACCTACGACGCCTATGAAAAAGCCCTCAAAGCCCACACAGACGCAACAAACGCTTACAACGCTTACCGTGCGGCCCTTCAGCAGTACCGCTCCGATCTGGCACTTTATAACGCCTACGTAGCCGAGAAAAAGGTATATGACGAGCGGTTGGAAAAATACAAGGCATACCTTGCTGAGATGGAGATCTACGAAGCTCGCATGGCCACCTACAACGCCTATCTTGAAGAAAAGGCCGCATACGATAAAGCCTATGCCGATTATATGAGCTTTGTGGAAAACCCCGCCGCCTATGAGCAAAAATATCTGGATTATTGTGAGTGGCTGACCAAGATGGAGACCGTGCGTACCCAGCTTACCTATATCGACAGCTGCTTTGTACGCGACAAATGGGGAAACGTACTGAACAGTACACTCAACGGCCCCACCGTTTCCACCGTCGTTTCCAACCGTGATCAGTTAGTGGCTATGGGCTGCAATGCCGATGATATTGCCAACGCGGATGCCGCGACCGCCGCCCTCACCGCCACTTTAAAAGACTATCCCAGGGATGGTGAAGAAGCGGAACGCTATACTTACTATATCAACCACTATGCAAGCTTTCGTGACAATGTGACTCTGCTCTACACCAGCCTGTCTCGTCTCTACAGCAGCGATGTCGTTTACGATATTTTGAATCAGACCCAAAAATTGGATCGGTATAAACAATTTTTGGCCCAGCTTTACACCTTGTCCTGTGCTTTGGAGGACAACGTGACCTTTGATATCAATTGGAGCATTTCCGAGGACCGTTTGGTAGATATCATGGACAAGTGCTACATTTTGAAGGACGTGAACGCCGCCGCGCCCATGGCCTCCTTCCCCGCTCATATGGACGAGGTCACGCCCCCTGCCAATATGAAAATACCCACCCCGCCTACGGTAGTGGAAAAGCCCTCTGCCCCCCTGAAGGTCGCAGAGCCTACGCCTCCCGCAATGGTTGCCAAGCCCGTCCTTCCCACCATCGTCTCGGCCCCCGGGCCCAAGCCCACCCGTCCTACCTTCAGCGCCTGCGAGGAAGCTCTGTATCAGGTTGTGAAGGCAGGCACCCTGTCTCAACGTTCTGACGTAAACCAAGCAGCATCTTATCCTTTGTCCGTCAGCGTGGATAAGAGTGTTTCGGCTGACCGACTTTCGGTTGCCTCCTTCTACAGCCACGACCGCATGACGCTTCTGCATCGCGTGGTGGCAAATGAGGAGGGCCTCGTGATCCTTCCCTCAAACCTCCCCTCGCGCGCTCCCGAAGCAGGTAATATCTACACCTTCAGCGGCTGGAAGGATACCACAGGACAGCTGTATCCCGCCTCCCAAAAGCAACTGACCATCCACGAGGACACCGCCTTCTTTGCATCCTTTACAGCAGAAAAACAGACCTTTACCGTCACCTGGAATGTAGACGGCGTTACTCAAGACACCTTCCACACTTACGGCGATATCCCTTCCTTCGAAGCCTATAAAGCCCCTGACGAGAAATACGTCTATGAGTTCACAGGTTGGTCTCCCGCTGTGACACCCGTAACGGGAGACATGACCTACACGGCCGTTTTTGAAGCCCGTGAGAGGATCTATGAGATCCAATGGGTGATCGGTGACAGCACTGAGTCTGAGGAATATACCGCAGGCGAGCTTCCCTCCTATCCCACCGTCCCCGCATTACCCATGGACGGACGCTATCGCTATATTTTCAAGGGGTGGTCTCCCGCCATCACCACTGCCACAGAAAACAAGGTCTATACCGCTGTGTTTGAGGCCGTCGATCTGCTCCAAGGGCAGGACGGTGGCTCTGTATCACAAGAAAGCGGTATGATCACCGTGACCGCTCCCACTGATGGAACGTCGGAATGGGTCATGCCCCTGTCCAATGCCGCTCAGTATGCCGTGGAGCAAAACTGCGGCCTCACCCTCACGACCCAGCGATACACTTTGACCTTTGATAGTGAATCCGTGTCAAAGCTGGCTCAATCCACGGCTCGCCGCATTATGATCGACGAAACCATTGATCGCTCCATCCGTATTCGACTGCTCAACGATCTGGGTGAGACCCTCGCCGTGGAAACAGACGTGCAATTGACTGTGAGCCTTGCGCAGGATTATGTTCTTCGCATCAATGACGGCGAGGGAAAGCTCTTATCTAACATAACGGACGGCATCATGACGGCTGTTTTGAGTACAAACGCAACCTACACCCTGCAAAAGGGTTACGAGATCAAAACCGGCCTCACCATTGCAGGTGCGGAAGGAGATATGGGCGGTCTTTGCCGCCCCGACAGTGATCTGGCCGATGCAGGTAAGCCTGTGACCTTGCTGGTGACTCCCGCCCCCGGTTACGGATTGAACAGAGTGACCGTCCACGATCAAAATGGCACCGTCATTCCCACTATATCCCAGGCCGATGGTACCTTGAGTTTCACCATGCCCCAAGGCAAAGTCGCGGTGGTCGCTGATTTTATCCCCTTGACCTATACCGTCACCTTTATAGTCAACGGAAATACCATCTCCACAGCTACCTATTATTACGGAGAAATGCCCGCCATTCCCGCTGATCCCGTTTTGGAGAGTAACGCAAATTACCGCTACGATTTCACAGGCTGGACGCCCACCGTTACCGCCGTCATGGGCGATGCTACCTATCAAGCCATCTTCCTGCCCGTTGCCCTCAACAATCAGGATTCCACGATAGAGGAAAGCGCCATCGGTATCATGGAGTTGATTCTGATTGGTGCAGGCTCCTTCTTCGTAACTGTTGCAACCGTGTTAACACCGTACATCATCGTCACCTTCAAAAAAGAAAAGCAGAATATTGAAAACGCCGACGAAGTTTGAGGTAGCCTTATGAAAAAGCAATCCAAATCGCCACTGACGCATCTGCTGACAAAAGAGGGCGAGGCTCTTCTCACCGCCGATAAGAGCGTCATTCCTTGGGCAAATGCCTATCCCCGCCCCCAGCTCCGCCGAAATTCCTTCTTCTGCCTCAACGGGGAGTGGGAGGTAGCCATCGACGACGAGCCATATTCCATCCGCGTGCCCTTCTGCCCCGAATCGCTTCTGTCGGGGCTGTGCATCCCTCCCGCGGATTGCATCACCCTGGACTATCGCAAGACCTTCACCCTCCCCGAGGGCTTCAACAAAGGCAGAGTGATCCTGCACTTCGGGGCCGTGGATGCCTGCGCATGGGTCACCCTCAACGGCCAAAGGGTAGGTGATGCGCACAACGGTGGCTACGAAGCTTTCTCGGTTGATATAACCAACAATCTGCAAGACGAAAACGTCTTGGAAGTCGATTGCTTTGACCACCTGACCCATGTCTCACCCTACGGCAAGCAACGCAAGGATCGCGGCGGTATGTGGTACACCCCCGTGTCGGGCATCTGGCAGACCGTCTGGCTGGAATCCGTCCCCGAGACCTATATCCGCTCCCTCCGCATCGACACAACGAAGAACACCGCCACCATTACGGCAGAGGGCGTGACCGACGGCACCGTGACCGTCACCACCCCCGATGGTGACCTGTCCTTCCCTCTTATTGACGGAAAAGCCGCCGTGAAGATCCCCGCCCCCCGCCTCTGGTCTCCTGAGGATCCCTACCTCTACGAGTTCACGGTGGAAGCAGGCGAGGACAAGGTGCAGTCCTACTTCGCCTTCCGTACTTTGGAGATCAAGCAGGTGAACGGCATCCCCCGTCTCTGCCTCAACGGTAGTCCCTACTTCCTCCACGCCCTCCTCGACCAAGGCTATTGGAGCGACGGCATCTACACCCCCGCCGCCCCCGAATGCTACGAGCAGGACATTATCGCCATGAAGTCCCTGGGCTTCAACACCCTCCGCAAGCACATCAAGGTGGAGCCCGAGCAATTTTACTACGACTGCGACCGCCTGGGTATGCTGGTCATGCAGGACATGGTCAACAACGGGCATTACTCCTTTATCCGCGACACCGCCCTGCCTACCATCGGGCTGAAAAAGCTCCCGGACAAGCACCTTCACCGCGACAAAGCCACCCGCAAGGCCTTCTTTGACGGCATGGAAGCCACCGTGAGCCAGCTACGCAATCACCCCTGCATTATCTACTGGACGATTTTCAATGAAGGCTGGGGACAGTTCGACGGGAACGCCGCCTACGCAAGGCTCCGTGAGTTGGATCCCACCCGCTTCATCGACACCGCCTCGGGCTGGTTCAAGGGAGCCACCTCCGACGTGGACAGCGAGCACGTGTATTTCAAGCCTGTCAAGCTAAAATACGGGAATAGACCCATGGTGCTGTCCGAGTTTGGCGGCTACGCATGGAAGCTGGAGGGGCACGCCGCCAATCCCGTCGGAACTTACGGTTACCGTATGTTCAAGGACGGCCAAGCCTTTGAGGATGCTCTGGTGAAGCTCTATGAGGATGAGATCATCCCCGCCGTAGCCCAAGGCCTGTGTGGCGCCGTCTACACCCAAGTTTCCGACATAGAAGACGAAACCAACGGACTTCTGACTTATGACCGCCGTATCACGAAGGTCGATCCCGAACGCATGCGTACCATTGCCGAGGCTTTGACCAAAACAATCACGGTCAAGACCACCACGCCGAAATCTTGAAAATTTGGCCGAAGCACTTGACAAACCTCCGCCCTTATGATATAATATTTGGGTGTCACGAGGTGTAGCGCAGGTGGTAGCGCGCCAGTTTCGGGTACTGGAGGCCGCGAGTTCGAGTCCCGCCACTTCGACCACATGAAAATAATCCGAACATTCTCTTACTTGGAGAAGCGTTCGGATTATTTGTTTTATTTGAGTATCCCAACTTTAATAGCAAGAAATGAAAATAGCCGATACCACGGTCTTTTGACTATGGTATCGGCGTTCTTTTTAATCTGTCCTAATGCATTCAGATTATTTAAGAAGAACTGTCTGAGGATTGCTGGTCAGTTGTTTCACTTGCACCTTCTGTAGTATTGTCATAATAAACTTCATCCAAATCACTAACATCATCTTCCAAGTACGACTGATCCAGTTTTTGATTTTCCTTAATAAACTTAAATCTAACTTCTTCGCTGTTTTCAGGAAACAAATGTTTAGCAATGATTGTTGGCAGTACAATTATAGAGCTTAATACACTACCAAAACCGGCAATCGCTACCCCGATATCAGAATATGTGATGGTGTCTTTTTTTGATATATTAAAAATTATCAACAAACCAAACACACAAATAAAAGCAAAAACCGCACATACTATAACAAAGAATATGCATTTTAAAACTTGATCTGCTCTGTTATTCTTTACAATATCTTTAACAAGAGCAGAATAATATACATCTCTACGCTCTGATTCTAAATAGTATTGGGTTTCGGAATATTCCGCTTCCATATCCTTAAGAAGATCTTTTTTAGTCCTCATCTTTATTTCCGCCCATCAAAAGAATTTCAAAATTTGTCGCCTGGGGTTTATCGGACTTGGGCACCGCAACTTTACGAATATATACGTTAATTGGAGCACCTTCTTTTAAATCGCCAGCAATTCGTCCAACTTGAGCTCTCGATAAGCCATTTGCTCTTATTATTGCTGACCGCTTTTCACGTAAGGCGTATGACCTTAAGTTTTTTACATTGTTATACGAAATAGGAAGAAACGAGCCGCTTTCATCAATTACAACAATATGTTTGCCAACTCTTTTAATCTCACCAACAGTTGAGTGCTTGCCAAATTCAGTTGACGAAATTTTTGGCCTTGGCATTTTCAAAGTTTTAGTTGACATATTGGCTCTCTCCTCCTTATTTTTCAGTTTTTTTAATTTAACAAATTGCATTATTTGCTTAAACATAACACTATCCTCATATATTATATCATATTCAAGAAAAAATTTCAAGTATTTTAGCTATATTATATTTTATGTCACAAATTTATTCTTAGCGCATGGGTAAAAGAGGCATTTTTATATTATGCGCTACACACATAAATTTATTAAGCGCACAAAAAATTGAATCCACCTCCGGCAAAGCAATGATCTTTGCCAGAGGCTTTCACAATTACTCTACATTACGCCGCTCCCGCTTTCTTCTTTGCTTTTTCTTCCTTCTCCAAACGTTCCTTTTCCTCGTATTCCTCACGCCATTTTTGAAACTTCGCCATTTCCTCCTCATTATCAAAAAACTCTGTGATGATCGGCGCATACATACGCACGATCTTCAAGATCTCGTGCTCGGGGACTTGGGAGCGACAGCGATAACCGCCAACCTTGTTATCAAGGGAAAAACGCGCCATACATAAAAAACTTTTCCATCTTTTTATCTTTGTCAATAGATCATCCCCTTTCCTCATCATCACGGCGGTGAGACACCTCTCGTTTGCGCTCTTCAAGAATCCGCACAATTGCGTCTTCCATCTGTTTGGTGCTATAATTTGGAGGAAAGAAACGGGCGATTCTCTCGTAGCTGAATTTGACCGTCTCTTTCTGATTGGCTTTCGGCTTTGCCATAATATCCTCAAGGGTGTCCGCCGTCAGCTTGCCCTCGCTGTGAAGTCTTCTGAATCTCACCGTCTGCGCGTAGGATGGCGTGGCTTCGTCTCTCTCAAAGATCTCCACGATTTTGTCCTGCAGCTCATGCGGCAGAAAGGAAAGCTCCACGGCGGGGGTGAATGCAATTCGTCCGCTGTCCACAATATCCATTAGCGGCTTTATGAGGTTGGTCAAGCGGATATAACGGAATACTTGATCACGGCTCTCGTTTGTCGCCTTGCCGATCTCGGTAGCGGCATCCCACTTTGTCGCAGGTTGCGACGAAGTTTGACCATATCGCTGACCTTGGCGATTCAGCACCTCCATCTTTGCCTTGTACGCGTAGGCTTTCTCCGATGGTAGATGATGCTCGCGATGCAGATTGGACTCGATCATACAAAGTGTTGCTTCATCGGGATCAAGGTCACGGACGATAACGGGAATAGTCTCCACGCCAAGCTTTTGACAAGCGGCATAGCGGCGGTGTCCTGACACGATCTCATAACCGCCGCGTCTTGGTGTAACAATCAAAGGATTGAGGACACCGTT
>JAFTIL010000099.1 GCA_017456905.1 Clostridia bacterium | reverse complement strand
GGTTCTACTTTTTCGGAAACACCAATTTTGTTTTTCGAAAATTTTCTTGCGGCTTCCGCCGCGCGCCGAGGCGCTCACGGCCGCCCTCGGCACTGCCGGCCACCCGCATGAGGTGCAGGGGCTTCGCCCCTGCACCCCCTTAACCACTAAACAACAATTTATATGCTATTCTCATAAAACACCACGATGATCGGCGTTTCTCCCACCTTCACGGGTACGGGTAGCAGTCCCTTATCCACGATGGCCTTCATGATCAACACTGTCATGCAGTTCAGCGCACCGTGATGGATATAGATCTCTCGTCCGTCCACATAGTCAGGCACGAAATTCACCCGCTCGTCGCGGAGGCGCTTATAGTAAGGATCCAGTAGAGCTTTGGTCTTCCCCTCAATCTCATTTATTTTCATGGCAAAAGGATAAAATTCATCGTAGCTCATGTAGGGGATATCCAGCACCGCCTCGCCCTCGTCGTTCCGCCTGACGATGTGAAGCTTTTCAAATTCCTCAACCATGGTGTAGATCTGCTCTGACTCGGGACGCACCTTGGCCGGGGTCATGGAAGCGTAGAAGGCACAGATCTCCTTCATGGAAAAGCGTTCGGACATCTCATTATAGCCCCAATGGGCGTCACCGAACAAGGATTGATAATCGTTCATACCGTAAGCCGAGACGCCGGGGGTTTCGTGGCGGCAACAGTAGGGGCCCGAGGTCTCCAAGGGATGCCGTTCCTCCCCAGTCTCTCGCCAGACGCCTGTAACTAACCACCAGCCGCCGTTGGGTCGTGGATAGGGTTGGACGTTGCTTTCGGTCTCGATCTGCTCGTCATGAGCGTGACCAAGAGCGCGGTTGATGAGATACAACCACATGGTGGCAATCTGCTTCTCATTAAAGTGCGCTATGGCGGGGGTATCCATCAAGGGCTTGAAGGCATTGTAAATCACCTCCCACAGGGGCTCCGCCACGGCCTCGGCTACGGCGGTCTGCTTGTCGATATCGCCCAAGGAATTTGCCAGCGAGGTGATATACATACGGGTATAGACCAACCCCTTTGGGGTCTCCCCCATGAGCTCGCCTTGGATGAGCAAGCGAACCTCGGTTTCAACATAGGCGGTGGGCGTACCCAGGGCGGCGGCCAGGTCGGGGATGCTGATGGGCTTCGGGTAAGCTGTGATAAGAATATTCTGCGCCAACCGCGATCTCAAATAAGTAAAGGGCTCACCGCGGCGGCTCTGGCTGCCCCAAATGCCCATGGATAACCACTTGGGTGCATAGCTATTTTCGCCATAGGGCTTTTGAATGTTGTTCATGCGCTCGATATCAGCCTTGATCCTTCCCCTTCCTTCGTGAAGACGCCATTTTACCGTCCCCTCGGGAAGATCCAATTCAGCGGCGATACGCTCCACACTTTGTCCCTTCATGTAGTGTCGGTACAGCACCTCTCGATGCAGCCGCGCCAATCGTCCCAAGGCTCGGCGTACCGTGATCTCGTCCTGCCGCCGCTGTTTCTCCTCAGCGGACAACCGCTCCGCATCATCGGGGACAAGCTCCAAAAGAGTGCCATCGTCGCTGACAATGGGATCTTTGTACTTGCGGCGCAGACGGTCTCTGTAGCGATTGGCAAAAACCGCGCGCAGATATCCCGTGAGACTGCGGATGGTCTTCCCTGCCCGCACGTCCTGCACATAAGACAACACGGTGTCGGACACCACCTCATCTGCCTCATCACGGTCACGGCAATAACGCAGAGCATAGGTCATCAGATCGCGGTAGGCCTCCTCAAATTCGGGGGTGTTCAGATCAACATAGTTTTTGTTATTATCCAAGACTGATCTCCTCCTTTCACTCTCTATGTCGTATAATAAATCAAAAGGTTGGGTATCTGCGGAATTTTTTTCATTATATCGTAAAGGGATAAAAAAGTCAAGATTTTGGATGATGCTTATCGTCTACATCACTTTTTATGGAAATATTCTTGATTTTTTGAGGGGAATATGGTATACTGGCAATAGATATTACATTTGTCAATTCATAAGGAGTTTCCATGAGTTTTGCAGAAGAAAAAAACAAGATCATCCCCGGTACGCTGTACTTGGTGGCCACACCTATCGGCAATCTGGCCGATCTGTCCGAACGGGCGATCAAGGTGCTGTCCGAGGTGGACTTTATCGCCGCGGAGGACACCCGCAACACGGGGCACCTCCTGGCCTATCTGGGCATCAAAAAGCCACTCGTCTCCTATTTTGAGCATAACAAACGAGAGCGTGGCGAGGTTATCTGCGACCGTCTCTCTGCGGGCGAGACCTGCGCACTGGTCACCGATGCGGGAACCCCCGCCATCTCCGATCCCGGTGAGGATCTTGTACGGCTGTGCGCCCAGCGTGGGCTGGCTGTGACGTCCATCCCCGGTTGCTGTGCGGGTATCACCGCTCTCACCCTGTCGGGTCTACCTACGGGACGGTTCTGCTTCGAGGGATTTCTGTCGGTAAACAAGGCCGAGCGTAAAAAACGTTTGGAAAGGCTCAAGGTCGAGGATCGCACCATGATCTTCCACGAGGCACCTCACAAGTTAGAAACAACCTTGAAGGATCTGTGTGAGGCCTTCGGCGGAGACCGAAAGATCTCCCTTTGCCGTGAGCTCACCAAGCTGAACGAAGAGGTTCTGCGTCTGACGCTTTCGGAGGCGGTAGCTTATCACACTGAGCATCCCCCACGCGGCGAGTACGTGCTGATCGTAGAGGGGGCGCCCGAGGATGCCGTTGCTGTATCTGCCTTTTGGGCAGACATGACGGTACGGGAGCACGTGGAGCACTACATGGCCGGCGGCATGGAGAAAAAAGAAGCCATCAAGGCGGCGGCAAAGGATCGCGGTGTGCCCAAGAATGATATTTACAAGGAAATGATATGAGAAAACCGCCCGACCAAATTGTCGGGCGGTTTTTACGCCTTTTTGGGGATCTTATATGTAAAGCGGTCAAAGTTTATAAAACCCATTTTGGTCAGAAGTGCCACCGAGCGGTCGGTATCCTCGTCGGTATTGAAGCCGGGTATACGGGGAATGCGGACAGTGATGCGCTCGGGACCCACGAGGGACAAAAGCAGGGCGAGGTTATCTAAAACCCGTTGGTTATCGCGGCCCGTATAGGCTTTGTAGATCGCGGGATTCGTATCTTTGATGTCGATCATAAAGTGGTCAATACATTCTGCGGCGGCTGTCACGTGGTGTTCGGGGATATTGAGGCAAGACTCGGCGCAGAAATGCCACTCCGGGGGGCAGATGGCACGGTAGGCCTTGATAAAATCGGTATGGAGCAGAGGCTCGCCGCCGCCAAAGGTAATGCCGCCGCCTGTGGCAAGGTAATAGAGATTGTCCTGCTTGGTCATATCGTATAGCTCCTCAGGGGTAACCCAAGTAAAGTCCTTCCCTTCTTCGGCGGGCGCCCAGGTACGGGGATTGATGCAGAGCTTGCAGGCCAGAGGACAGCCGTAGGCGCCCACGAGGGCGGTGACGCCCGTGCCGTCGGTGGCCATGCGGAGACGGCTGTGAAAGCAGAGGGGAAAGCGTGGGGTGGTTGACATGGTAATTCCTCCGTTTTGATCAAGTTTCATCCTCGGAGGGGATGATGACCATACCCATAATTTCGGGCACGGGAGGCTCGGTTTCGTCGCCCGGTATCGGCTCATAATCCACGGGCTCTCCCATGAGCCATTCTTCGGTTTCAGTTTCGGTCTCGGTTTCGGTCTCGGTTTCGGTCTCGGTTTCGGTCTCTGTTTCAGGCAGGGTTTCTTCACCGGGGATGGGGATAAATTCGCCCTCGATCATTTCGGTGTTGGGTTCCTCAACGGCACCCGAGGGAGCAGGCTGGGTCGTCTCGGTGGTTTCCTCATAAACGGGCACACCGGGAGGGGGTTCAGGAACACCTGCCGTAGGCCGGAAGATATCGAGACATCCCGTCACCGAAAGAGACAGTCCTGCCGCGATGCCTGCCACGGCGACGGTTTTTCCGAGTGCTGCGCGGCGTTCGAGGGCTTTTTCCAGTTGGCGCACCTCGGCTTCACACTTGGGGCAAGTGCCTTTGCAGTTGCCCTTATGGGAGCATTCCTCAACGACCCAAGCGATGTCGTTTTGCTTGGCGATCTCGGCACGGATCTGCTTGAGGATACGGCACTTTTCTTTGCCGTAGTATTTTCTTTGGCTCATAGTAGCTCCTTTCGTGGGGAGATAAATTGTTGTTTGAAGGGGAGTACGCCAAGGGAAACTTTTTGCAAAAAGTTTCCCTTGGAACCCTTCAAAAACCTCTAACAAAAAAGCAAATAGTCTTTTCCAGATAAGATTTTTTAAAGGTTCTTGGAGGTGGTTTGGAGGAACCTTGTTGCAAGAAGGTTCCTCCAAGCGTTCCCCCCATAAACAACAATTTAATCTTTACTAATCTTGGCTGCCGTTGCTTCATATCCGGGTGTCCACCCGCCATCGGGATATCCGTTTGGATAGGCCAATTCGGTATGCTCGCCGATCTCCACCTCGTAAGTCTCTCCCTCGACGATCCCCGTGGTATCGCTGCAATAGATGCGCCAGAATTTTCCGTCCTTGTCTGTGCCGTAGAAGCAATCGTTTTCAATGGCGACACAAGACGGAAGGGTTTCAGCTACGGTGATGACCAAAACACCGTCCATGTAGTCTTCAGGGATTGGTTCACCGGCGGTCGGCTCGTTGATCCAAGGATCTGTCTCATCCTCCGTGTCGGTCTCAGGGATATAGATTTCTCCCATCTCAACAACATCGCCCATGAGGGGTTCCTCGGTAACGGCTACGGTATCGCTGTCGGGGATCTCCACGCCTTCAAATTCGACTTGGGTGCTGTCGGTGTGGTCACTTGTTTCGGAGGGCGGCAATGCGCCGTCCCACTCGGGTTTTCCGCCAAGGGTACCAAAAGGCAGATCGCAACCGGTCACAGCCAGAGACAGCCCTGCGGAGATACCCACCACGGCCACGGTCTTACCAAGGGCGGCGCGGCGTTCCAGGGCTTTTTCAAGCTGACGGACTTCGGCCTCGCACTTGGGGCAGGTGCCTTTGCAGTTGCCCTTATGGGAGCATTCCTCAACGACCCAAGCGATGTCGTTTTGCTTGGCGATCTCGGCACGGATCTGCTTGAGGATACGGCATTTTTCTTTGCCGTAATATTTCTTTTCTTTCATGGAGGCTCCTTTCGTGGGGATAATATTAGTGTGTTTATCTTTCTACTTATATAGACGAAAAAACATTCCCAAAGGTTTCTAAAAAAACCGCTTTTTTTCATGAAATCCGAAAAATTTTTTCGGGACTGCAAAAAAGCGGTTTTATTTATGAGATTTTGCAGATGCAAGGGCCTCCAGGGCGACTCTGGCTGCCAGCTCGTCGGGGCGGCAGGTCAGCACGAAAGCAGGGATATCGCGCACCACGGCACCCACCAGGGTAGCCATTTCGTCCTGTCTTGCGGGATCAGGGGGCAGGATGGTGGCTTCCAGAATACGGGCAGCGGTATCGGCGGTGCCGGCCGGGTGGATCTCGTTGACTCTGCCTTGCTCCAAGAAGCAAATGGCGTTCAAAGGGACAGATCTGTTGATCTGCTTCCCTTCCTTGCCGCACCAAGGGGTTCCCCAAGCGGTGAAGGATCCATCGGCCTCGCGGCGGATCAAGGGCTTGTCGCCGTTGATGATCTCAGCGTCGAAATACTGCTCCCAGAGAGCAGTATGAGTGGTTTTGCCTACGCCGCGACGGGCGGAAAAGGCATAGCCGCGGCCATTCAAAGCCACCACGGCGGCGTGAAGAAGAAATACGCCGTATTTTGGCATTTCGCCGCAGATCTTACGGTACAAAAGATAGCTTTCAGCCTCGGCGGATGTCATGGAGCGGCACACCGCCAGGCGATAATCATTCAACTCTTTTTCCGAGACGGATACGCGAAAGGCAGGAGCTTCGCCCGAATTCAGTTGGTAAAGATAATCGCGGCACAGCTCGCTGACATACCCAAAGCGGTTGTCCAGTTCAATGATCACGTTGCACAGCTTGATACAAAACACGGCGATTCCTCCTTTCGTTCAAAGTAAAAAAGCGCACGGAACAAGCAGAGGCTATCCTCTGCTCATTCCGCACGTTTCATGTAAATTACAGGTACTTCTTGATGGTCTCGGTAGCCTCATCCTCGGGGATGGAAGCGGAGATCAGAATATTGACATTCAGATCAGCGGTGACCTTGGCCAGCTTGTCAAGGAATGCGCCGAAGCCGATTACGTCGTAGTTGCAGATCTTGAATGCGGAATCGATGAAGATATCGGTCACGTCAGCATTGCTGGCGAGGATACCTGCCACCAGGCCTTCAAGGGAAGATGCGTCGGTAATCAAATAATCGTCTGTATTGATCAGGCGGACCTGATAGTTGATATCGTAACGGAGCTTGGTGCCCTTCTCGATGCAGACTACGTTACCCTTGGTGGTTTCCTGAGCAGCGTTTGCCTGTGCGATGAGAGTCTTGGTTTTACCTGTTCCTTTTACGCCAATAAGAAGTTTAATCATATGTGTGTTCATCCTTTCTCTCTGCCTATGTCACATAAAAACAATAAGGCAGGTTGATTGTTAATCTATTATAGCACAAACCTTGTAAAAAAGCAAGGGGATTTCCACAATTTTCAGAGGAATTTCACAAAAATATTTGCAAAATGCAACCGATTGTGCACATCAACCCAGTCTTGCCTCCAGCTCGGCCTTCATATCCTCATAGCCGGGCTTGCCGAGGAGGGCAAACATATTCTTTTTATAGGCCTCCACGCCGGGCTGGTTGAAGGGATTGACGCCCAGGAGGTAGCCCGAGATAGCGCAAGCCACCTCGAAGAAATAGAGTAACTGGCCCAGGGTTCTTTCGGTTCTGTCGGAGAGCTCGATGAGCAGGTTGGGCACACCGCCGTCTACGTGGGCCAGTAGGGTGGCCTGCATGGCGGTCTTCTTGACCAGATTGAGGTCCATGCCCGAAAGGAAGTTCAGACCGTCGATGTTGTCGGGATCGTTGGGAATCTCAAAGCTGACAGGGTTGTTCTCTACCGAGATCACCGTCTCAAAAAGGTTTCTCATGCCATCCTGCACGTACTGACCGAGAGAGTGGAGGTCGGTAGAGAAAATGACAGACGCGGGGAAAATACCGCGCTGGTCCTTGCCCTCGGACTCACCATAGAGCTGCTTCCACCACTCGTTGAGCATGGCGGCGTAGGGCTCGTAGCCAACGAGGATCTCGGTGGTCTTGCCCTTGCGGTACAGAATATTGCGGAGAGCTGCATACTTGTAAGCGGCGTTCTTATTGAGGTCAGGCTCGGCGTAGGCAGTCATGCCGTCGCGGGCGCCTGCCATGAGCTCGTCGATGTCGATGCCAGCCACAGCGATGGGGAGAAGGCCCACAGCGGTGAGCACGGAGAAGCGGCCGCCCACGTCATCGGGCACGACAAAGGTCTCATAGCCTGCGTCGTCGGAGAAGTGCTTCAGAGTACCGCGTGCCTTATCGGTGGTGACGAAGATACGCTCGCGTGCGCCATCCTTGCCGTACTTGGCTTCCAGCAGGCCGCGGAACACACGGAAGGCGATGGCAGGCTCGGTAGTAGTACCCGACTTGGAAATGACGTTGATGCAAACGTCCTTACCCTCGCAGAGCTTGACCAGCTCGTCGATGGCGAAGGCAGAGATATTGTTACCCGCGAAGTAGATATCGGGGGTGTCTTTCTTCACGTTATTATAGTTGGGGGACTTCAAAAATTCAATGACTGCGCGGGCGCCGAGATAGGAGCCGCCGATACCGATGGCAATGAAGATATCGCAGGACTTCTTAATTTTCTCTGCGGCCACCTTAATGCGGGCAAATTCTTCCTTATCGTAGTCCTTGGGGAGAGTGGTCCAGCCCAGGAAATCGTTACCTGCGCCGCTTTTTTCGGTCAGCAGCTTATGGGCAAGCCCTACCTGGGGAGTAATGTTGGCAAGCTCTTCTTGCGAAATGAAAGATGAGGCGTAGTTTGCATTGAGACGAATAGACATCGTGTGTACCTGCCTTTTTTTAGATTAATCTAATTATACACCATCATGAAAAATTTTTCAATAGGGATAAAAAGGAATTTATGAATTTTTATTGTCGTTTTGAAAGATTTCCACCATGAGCCGACCAAATTGTCTGCCAAGCTCAAGCTCGCTCAAAGAATCGTAATGCCCCCAATCGGGTTCATCCTCGGGTTCTTTGTCGATGGTCAGCCCCATATCAATGGTGGAAAAATACAGATTAAGCTCCGACAGCTTGGAAAAATCCTCTTTGGCTTGGTTGATCGTGGGATAGGCGGGCTCGCAATAGGGGCTGTCAGAAATACCCGCGTCGATGAAATAAATACCGCCTTCATCGGCGTAATCAGCAAGATCTTCTCTAAGGTAAGAAGCAAAGGCTACCTGGTTGTCATAATAGTGGGATGCTTTGAAATCCGTGGTGTCGGACTCCCCCTGCATCCAGCAGACAGCGCCAATGCGAGGATTGTATTTTTTTGATCTCATGTCCTCGAGATGGGTCTTCAGAAAAGCCATACAAGCCTCGTAAACCGAGCCGCGCTGACCGCCGCAGAGCCAATGGTGGTGCAACGAATAGCCTGACATGGTATATTTCAGGATATATACCGTCTCATCGGGAAAGGCTTCGGACAGCACCTCAGCCATACCTACCTCGGGGCCGAAAAATCCTGTGGTGGCACCGCAGGTCAGATCTACGGGGACAAAACGCCCCTCCGACGTGGTATTATGATCATCCAGACAATAGTTGATTTTCACCGAATCAAAGCCTTGCTCGTATCGGGCAAATTGTTCCGTGGGAAGATTCTTTTCAAGATAAGCCGTGATGGAACTGCCCGTGGCATTGCTTTGCCCCAGCAGAAGAATGACCTTCACGGGCTTTCCGTCGCCGTCGGGGAGGGATTCATCCGAGGGAAAATCCGTATTCATGTTCAGCCAATAGGTCTCGTCCTCGGTAGCTTCTTCCCTGCCGTCACCCGGGCGGCAGCTTGTGAGCGCAAAAGACAGTAAAAGAAGGATGACCAAAATGAGTGCCGTTACTGTTTTGTATTTGGTTACCATCAGATGCTTCCTTTCGGGTTCAATCGGCCAGCATATGGAGCAGCTCAGCTTCGTCAATGACATTGACACCCAAATCCTTTGCCTTGGTCAGTTTGGAGCCTGCGGCCTCGCCTGCTACGACGTAGTGGGTCTTTTTGGACACCGAGCCCGATACCTTGCCTCCTTGGGCCTTGATCAACTCCGAGGCTTCGTCGCGGGACATGGTGGGGAGAGTACCCGTGAGAACGAAGGTCAATCCCGCGAACTTGTCGCCCTTGGGAGCGGTTGTGGACACGGTGAGACATCCCGCCTCAGCGAGACGCTGACACAGGGCGACGTTTTGGGGATGGGAGAAGTAGTTGACCACGCACTCGGCGGTGATACCGCCGAAATCCTGAATATCGCAAAGCTCTTCTACTGTGGCAGACATACAGGCCTCCAAGGTCTGGTACTTCCCTGCCAGCGCTGTGGCGGCCACCACACCGATGTTGCGGATGCCGAGGGCGAACAGGAGGCGTTCAAGGCCTGCCTGCTTGGATTTTTCAATGGCGTCAATGAGATTTTTGGCGGATTTTTCGCCCATGCGCTCAAGCTCTGCCACCTGTTCCACAGTCAAGCTGTAGAGGTCGGCGGCATCGTGGATGAGATCGGCTTTGATCAGCGCTTCCACGATCTGAGGACCGAGGCCGTCGATGTCCATGGCGTCCTTGGAGGCGAAATGCTCGATGCCGCGGGAAAGCTGGGCGGGACAAGCACCGTTGGTGCATCTGACAGCGGCTTCCCCTTCTTCTCTATAGACAGGCTCACCGCAGGAAGGACAGGTGGTGGGCATATGAAAAGATCTCTCGCTGCCGTCCCGCTTTTCGGGGTGGGCGCAAACCACCTCGGGGATGATATCGCCCGCCTTCTGGACTGTGACAAAATCGCCAAGATGGATATCACGCTCGCGGATAAAATCGAGATTATGGAGGGTAGCGCGGGAGACGGTGGTACCTGCCAAACGAACGGGAGAAAGGACGGCGTTGGGGATCAGCACACCCGTGCGTCCCACGGAAATGGTGATATCCTCAAGCTTTGTGATCTTTTGCTCGGGGGGAAATTTATAGGCCACCGCCCAACGGGGGGTATTGGTGCCCTCGCCCAAGGTACGGCGGTGGGCAAGGCTGTCCACCTTGATGACCACGCCGTCAATATCGTACGCCAGGTCGTCGCGGAGGCTGCCGATGTGGGTGATATGCGCCTCGGTGGCGGCATAGTCCGACGTGAGGGTGCGAAGCTCCAGGGTCTTGAAGCCCAGGTCGCGGAGGCGGTCAAGGGTCTCGGCGTGGGTCAGGGGGGCGTGGCCGTCGAGGTAGAGGCTGCCTTCCTGGAAATTAAACACAAAGATGGACAGGGCGCGCTCGGCGGTGATGTTGGGGTCGAGCTGACGGAGGGAGCCCGCGGCAGCGTTACGGGGATTGGCCATGAGCTGCTTCCCTTCAGCCTCGCGCTTGGCGTTGATACGCTCAAAGACCTCTCGGGGCATATAGACCTCGCCGCGCACAGTGAGATCCAAAGGCTCGGGGAGGGTCAGAGGGATATCAAAGATGGTCTTGACGTTATTCGTCACGTCCTCGCCCACAAAGCCGTCACCGCGGGTGGCGCCTTGGGTCAGGACACCTTTTTCGTATTTCAGGGAAACCGAAAGGCCGTCGATCTTGGGTTCCACCGAGAAGGTAGCGTCGGGAATGGTATGGAGAACACCCATCATAAAGGTTTCCAGCTCCTCAAAAGAGAAAACGTCGCTGAGGGAGTCCATACGGACGGTATGGGTGACCTTATCGAACTTGTCCAGCGCCTTGCCGCCGATGCGGTGGGTGGGAGAGGCAGGATCGTCAAATTCGGGGTGGGCTCCCTCCAGATGCACCAGCTCGTAATAGAGCTTGTCGTACTCATAGTCCGAGATCTCGGGGGCATCGTAGACGTAATAGAGCTTGGCGTGGTGAGCAAGGGAGGCACGAAGCTCGGTAATACGGGTGAGGATGGCTTGGTTTTCGGGGGTGAGATTGTTCATATGAGCTCCTTTTGAGTGATAATTGTTAGATAAATTGTTGTTTGTAGGGGATTACGCCAAGGGAAACTTTTTGCAAAAAGTTTCCCTTGGAACCCTTCAAAAACCTCTAACGAAGAGGTAATTGCCGAGAAATCGAACAGGGACAAAAGAGAGCAAAGCTCTTGATTCGT
>JAFTIL010000098.1 GCA_017456905.1 Clostridia bacterium | reverse complement strand
CCTCTGGGGGAGGTGTCACGCTTCATGCGTGACGGAGAGGGTTCATTAGGTGGTAATTCGCGTTTTTACCCTCTCACCCGCCCGTCGCATTCGCTGGGCGGGAGCTCTCCCAAAGGGAGAGCCTTACATCGTGCATCCTCTTCTAAACAACAATTTATCTCTTTACTTTTACAGACGATATTACGTATGGTATCTTACAAAAAAAGAGAAAAATTTTCAAAAAATCTTTCTCTTTTTTAAATTATATGGCCACGTCCACCAAAGTGCCGTCCACAAAGCTGATAAGCACTTCTCTGTCCATGAGAAGCTGTGCACCGCGGATGCCCGCGCTGACGGTGATCTTATCCAACTCGGCGGCGGATGTGTGGAAATACGTGGGGAATTTCTTTTTCATACCGATGGGAGAACAGCCGCCGCGGATATATCCCGTCAGGGGCAACAGCTCCTTGACGTGGATCATCTCCACCCTTTTGTTCCCGGTGGCAACAGCGGCGCGCTTCAGGTCGATCTCCTTGTCCACGGGGATACAGAAGACGATGTATCCCGTTTTGTCCCCTTTAGCTACCAGGGTCTTGAAGACCATTTCCATGGGCAAGCCCACCTCTTGGGCGATATGGGTTCCCGACAGGTCGGATTCGTCCACCTCGTAGGTCAGAACCTCGAAGGGGATCTTGGCAGCGGTGAGCATCCGCATGGCATTGGTCTTGGGTAGGGCTTTAGGAGTCATAGGAGGCTCCTTTCAGAGATCAGCTCACGGGCGGCGGCTCTCTGTGCGTCGGTGACATCAAGGCCGCCCAGAATACGAGCAATCTCTTCCACTCGTTCTTCCTCAGGCAGGAGCCGTACAGAGGTCTCGGCACGGAGGGTGCCGTCATGATCGGAAACCTCCTGCTTTTCAATCACGTAATGGGCATCCGCCAAAGAGGCGATCTGGGCAGAATGGGTAACGCAAACCACCTGGGTGTTTTTCGACATTCCTGCCAATTTGATTCCCACCTTTCTTGCGGTACGGCCCGAAATACCCGTGTCCACCTCGTCGTAAATGGTGGTGGGAACTCCATAGCGCAGGTTCAGCACGCTCCGAAGGGCCAGCATGATACGGGACAGTTCACCGCCCGAGGCAATGCGGATCAAGGGTTGTAAGGGCTCACCCGAATTTGTAGCAATCAAAAATTCCACGTTGTCCCGGCCAACGGAGGTAAAGTCCGCGGCAGAGGTAACGGATACTGAAAAAGTCACCTTTGGCATATCCAAAAAGGCCAGCGACTCCTGCACCGCGGCAGACATGGCCTTCGCGGCTGATTTACGAAGCTGTGTCAATTCATCAGCGGCAGCGGTCAGTTGCTTGTTCAGCTTCTTTTCCTCCTCTGCCAGATCCTCGATAAGATCGTCGGCTATATCGATCTCGTGGAGACGGGCATTGGCCTCATCTCTGAACGCCAGAATGGCCGAGACACCGTCACCGTATTTTCTTCCCAGACGGTTGATGAGATCCAGTCTCCCTTCGATGCGATCCAGCTCAGCGGTGGGATCCTCCACGTCCTCGTCTCCGAATTCACGGACACGGTCAGCGATATCCTCGGCCTCTGCGCGAATAGAGTTGAGGCGTTCGATCAGCTCGTCACACTCGGGAATGATGGGCGCGATCTGCTCCAATGCGGCCGTAGCCCGATCACAAAGGGTGGTCACGGTCGCTTTTTCACCATCACGAAGCACGCGGCAAGCCAGGGATACCTGGCGGTTGATTTTTTCCAGATGCAACAGCTTGTCCCGCCGTTCTGTCAGCTTTTCTTCCTCGCCGGGACGGAGCTTGGCAGCGTCAATATCCTTGATCTGGAATTCCAGCATTTCCTTCAGACGAAGCCGTTCCGCCACGTTACTGCGCAAACGGGACATTTCATCCCGCACGGTCTTCCACCGGTCGTACAGCTCAGAATATTCCCTCAGCTCATCGGAAATTTGAGCGTAATCGTCCAAAAGAACGCGATGAGCGGCGGTCTGCATCAGCTTTTGGTTGTCACTTTGGCCGTGAATGTTGATGAGAAGATTGCCTGCCTCCTTCAGCATTCCACCCGTGACGATGCGCCCGTTGATACGGGCTTCGGATCTGCCATCGCGGCGCAGGGTACGCTGAAGCATGATCTCGTCCTCGGTATCAATACCCAGCTCGGTCAAAAGCTCTTTGACTCCCTCATCAGGAGTAAAAACAGCGCTGACAAGAGCTTTTTCCTCTCCCGTTCGGATGAGCTCACGGCTGACGCGGCCCCCCGTAAGGAAGTTGATGCTGTCGATGACGAGAGATTTACCCGCACCTGTCTCACCCGTCAGTACGCACAGACCTGTAGAAAATTCCACATCGGCTCTGCGGATGACGGCCATGTTTTCGATATGGAGGGAGACCAGCATATCACTTATCCCCCTTTTCCCGTGCGCAGGTGCGGATCAGCTCCTTGATCTCCTCGCTGATGATGTCGGCGCTGTGCTTTTCCGAGGCCACGATGAGGATGGTATCATCTCCTGCCACGTTACCCAAAATTTTGGGGTGCTTCAGGTGATCCACCTCCAGGGCTATAGCCTGCGCCATACCCGGATAGGTATGTACGACCACAAGATTTTCAGCAGAGGCCACCTGTAAAATGGCATCGGAAAGGGCGTGGCTCAGATGAAGTCCCTTGGTATCCTGATCCACGGTAGATTGTATATAGCGATAACTTCCCCGTCCCGTCATGACCTTAGTGAGCTTCAGCTCGCGGATGTCACGGGAAACGGTAGCCTGCGTCACCTCAAAGCCCTCGTCACGAAGATGGGCAATCAGCTCGTCCTGAGTTTCCACCTCGTTTGAGGTGATAATATCTATGATCTTATCAAGGCGCTTCTTTTTCATGAAACATCCCGTCCTTTCAAGTCATTTTTGTTCTCAGCTTGTGATAGAAGCCCCATTCCTTGAGACGGATGAGGCGGGTCTCCATGGGAGACTTGGTGATGCGGACGGTCTCTCCGCGGTAAAGCTCACAGTTGGTGCGGCCATCCACGGTGAGGAACAGCATCTTTTCACGCTGACAGGTATTTTTGATTTCCAGAACTGCCGTATCGGGGAAAATGATGGGGCGGTTGCTGAGGGTATGGGGACAAATCGGGGTCACACAGAAGCACTTGACTCTGGGATCCGCCACGGGACCGCCCGCAGACATAGAATAAGCTGTAGAGCCTGTGGGGGTAGCCACGATCAGGCCGTCGCTGCGACAAGTCGTCACGGGGATGCCGTTTTCGGACAGCTCCACGTCCACGATGCGTGCGATAGAGCCGTTGGTGATCACCGCGTCGTTGAGGCCGTAAGCGGTGGTACGGACCTCGCCGTTGGTGTTAAGCAGCTCCACGTGCAGCATAGAACGATGCTCCACGGTATATTGGGGATCATCACGCAGCAGTCGGTCCAACAGGTCAAGCTCTGTCATTTCCAGCTCGGCCATGTAGCCCACCCTACCGAGATTGATGCCCAGAATGGGGGTCTCGCGGAGAGCCGCACGGCGGGCAGTTTCCAGGATCGTACCGTCGCCGCCCAACACGACCATCAGATCGGCGGTAGCATATACTTCCTCCATGGGAAGAAACTGAAACTGCACCCTGCCCCGATTCATACGCAGAATGCGTTCTTTGTTGAAAGAAGCAACCAGAATCTCGCAATCATAGCCCGAGATCTTTTGGGCCACGGTCATAGCCGCGCCCGCCTTTTCGTAGATATTAAAATTTGTGATCAGACCGATCCTTTTGAAATCAGCCATGGATATCACCTCGGTTCTTTCTCGTAAAGTATGCAATATATTCGGTGTTGCCGTCGCCGCCTTGAATGGGGGACGGGATCATGCCGACAAGGGTAAAGCCGCAAGCCTCGGCACTTGTCAGCACCTTGTCAACAGCGGCCTTACGGTCCGACTCTTTCTTGACGACCCCGCCTTTGCCAAGGGCTGAGGCACCCGCCTCAAATTGAGGCTTGATGAGTGTATAGAGGAAACCGCCGTCTCGGATGACGGAGGCCAGCGTGGGATGGATGAGGGTCTGGGAGATAAAGGACACGTCCATGACGGCACCGTCCACAAGTCCCGCAAAGGGGGTACCGTCGGGCGCTTCGCAACGCTCTGTCACGGTTCTTTCAAAACCCATCAGATCCTTGGGGGTAAGCGTACGTGCGTTGACACCCTCGCAATTACGCACGCGAGGGTCTGCAGCGATACGGGGATGTAGCTGCCCGTGACCCGAGTCGATGCAATAGACGCGGGCAACGCCGCGGGTAAGAAGACAATCGGTAAAGCCTCCTGTGGAGGCGCCGATATCGGCAACCACTGTTTCGGACAGATCACGGGGGAAGGCTTTCAAAGCAGCCTCCAGCTTGAGGCCTCCGCGGCTCACATATTTCAGTTCCTCAATGAGGCCTACGCTCAAGAGGTGGTCACCGTCAGAAATATCCTCCGAAACCTTTTTGACGGGCCTGCCGTCCACCGTCACCACACCGGCTTCAATCAGCTTTTTGGCGGCGGTTCGGCTCTCGGCAGCTCCTTGGGAGACAAGGTACAGATCCGCTCTCATAGGACCGTCAACCGTAGATCCCGTAAACGGGGATCAAGCCCATAACAAAGGGGATGGCAAAGCCTACGATAAAGCCCACGAATACCTGCAGGGGGGTATGGCCTACCAGCTCCTTGAGGTTACGATTGATGTCTTCGTGGTCGGTGGATTTAAACAGGTCTTCCACGATACGGTTAAGAACTTTGGCCTGCTCCCCTGCCTCACGCCGCACGCCTGTGGCATCTCTCATAACGATGAGGGTCAAAAGACAAGATACGGCAAAAGCGGCAGAGCTAAACCCCTGGGACAGACCGCAGGCTACCGTCAGAGAAGTGACAGCCGCCGTATGGGAGGAAGGCATACCGCCCGTACCAAAGAGTAATTCCACAACGTTGAAGGTGCGTTCCCTGAAGATACCGGTCGCCACCTTCAGCATCTGGGCCAGAAACCAACCTGTCCCCGCGCATATTAACGGAAAATTGAAAATTAAATCTTTTATTACATTCATCGAGATATTTTCCTTAATTTTAATGTTTTCTGACGGCTAAAAAGGCCGCTAAAGCACAAAGTCTGTCGGAACCGGGGTAGTCACGGATCAGGGCTACGGCCTCGTGAGTCAAGCGGTCTGCCATAGCCTCAGTTTCGGGAATCGAGTGGAAGGACAAAAAGGTATTCTTGTTATGAGCGGCATCGCTACCCACGGATTTACCCATGGCCTCCGGGGTGGAGGTCACATCCAGGATATCGTCGATCATCTGGAACACAAGGCCGATGCGGTTGGCATACCCTTCGGCAGCGGCCATTTCGGGCGTACCCGTGAGATATCCTGCGGCAAGGCATCCCAGCTGAGCGGAAACGCGGATCAGAGCCCCCGTCTTGTTGTTGTGGAGAGTCAGAAGCTCTTCTTCGGTAAGTGCATGGGTCTCGCCGTACATATCAATGATCTGTCCTTTGACCATGCCAAAGCTTCCTGCGGCCAAGGACAAAAGGCGCACCGCTTCGGCGCGGGTCTCGGGGGAAACGCGGGTGTTCCCCACTGTTACCCCAAAGGCATCCATGATCATGCCGTCACCGGCCAGGAGTGCCACGGCCTCTCCGTAGACCTTGTGATTGGTAGGACGGCCGCGACGGAGATCGTCGTCGTCCATACAAGGAAGGTCGTCGTGAATGAGGGATGAGGTGTGGATCAGCTCCACCGCCGCCGCAAAGGGCAAGGCATCTTCTATATGACCGCCGAACAGACGGCAAAATTCCAACACGAGGGCCGGTCTTACCCTTTTGCCTCCCGCCATAAGAGAATACCGCTCAGACTCGTACAGATGACTGTCACAACGGGTGCCGTCACGGTACATCGTATCAAGCAGGGATTCTGTAAGCTTTGCGTCTTCAGAAAGGATTTGCAAAGCCAATTCGATATGATCGTTACGTTCCATGGCAAAGTCCTCACTCATCATCAGTATCAAAATCTATAGCTTCGATCTCACCGTTCGGAGTCTGTTGTAAGATCTTCACCCGTTGTTCTGCGGCTTCCAGCTCTCGATAACAGCGGCGGACGAGGGCTACGCCCTCCTCGTATAGCTTCATGCTGGCTTCAAGACCGATACCCTCACGGCTCTGCTCCAACTGACGGACAATCTCCTCCAGGCGCGCCACGGCAACCTCGTAGGTGATCTCCTCTCGGATTTTGGTCTTGTTTGCAGTCTTTTTGCGGGTAGGCTTGGATTCTGCGGGAACCACAATAGTCTCCGCTACGGGCTCTTCGGGCTCGCTGATGTATATTTTCTTATCACTCATATGTTATTCTCGCTTTCAAATAGGGTCACTTTCTTGACGGTAGCATGAGCCGCGCCATCGGCAAAGCGGATGGTCAGAGCGTCCCCCGCCGACAAAGCGTTTGCGGAAGTCACCACGCTTCCCTGCTCGTTTTGGGTCAGGGTATAGCCACGGCTGAGTACCGCCAGGGGACTGAGCGCCTCCAGTTGGGCGGTGAGTCGGGTCAGGGTCTGTCGATCACGGGCACGCAAATGCAGAAGGCTCTGATCCATACGGTCACCCAAAGCCTTGATGGCTTCTTTTCGATGGGTATACATGGCCTCGGGAGCGGTCAACACACCTGCACCCGAAAGCAGGTCAAGGGTCGCACGACGGCGGCGCAGACCTTCCTCTATGGGCTTGGTAAGTCTGGCGTACAAATTGTCTATATGCCGTTTTTCCTCGGCGCGATCGGGGATGGTCAGTTCAGCCGCCGCCGAGGGAGTTGCCGCGCGAAGGTCAGCTACGAAATCCGATATGGAGAAATCCACCTCATGTCCCACAGCCGAAACCACGGGAAGCTCTGATGCGGCGATGGCTCTCGCCAAGGCTTCGTGATTAAAGACCCACAGGTCTTCGGCCGAGCCGCCGCCACGGCCGACGATGATCAGATCCACCCCTAACTCAGGATGGTCTTTCATTTGATTAAAGTACCGCATACCCGACACGAGGGAGGCGGCGGCGCGGTCTCCCTGGACAAGGGAGGGATAAAGGACGATCTCCACCGATGGGTCACGTCCGCCCGCCACGCGAATGATATCGTGGATAGCCGCCCCCGAGGGAGAGGTCACCACGCCGATTCGTCTTGGATGAGGCGGCAAGGGCTTCTTTCGGGCAGGGTCGAAAAGTCCTTCCGCCGCAAGCTTATTTTTCAGTTGCTCAAAGGCCAGGGCAAGGGCACCCGCACCATCGGGGATCATACGATCAGCGATGAGCTGATACTGACCTCTGGGGGTATAGGCCGACAAGCGGCCGTGGATCAACATCCGCATACCGTCCTCGGGACGGAAGTCCAGATTCATAAGAGAGGAGCGGAACATGACCGCCGACAGGACGCTGTTTTCGTCCTTTACAGAGAAATACAGATGCCCCGAGGCGTACAGCTTTGCCCCCGAGATTTCTCCCGTCACCCAGATATTTTTCAAGGTCGGGTTGCCCTCCAGGAGCATTTTGATATATTCGTTGACTTGAGAAACCGAAAATACGTTTTCCCTGTTTGAATTCGCTCCGTACACAGAAACCCTCCCTTCTATGAGGATGCAAGGGAAACTTTTTTCAAAAAGTTTCCCTTGACCCTTCAAAAACTTTTAAATCGGAAATCATTTTGGAGAGGTAAGAGAACAGCAGAACGTACATCTTTCCCCCCATAGGGATCCTTCCCCATTTGTTTTATGAATTTAAATATGATTTAGCGCACAAAATAGACGTCCCGGCGGCATTATCTGCCGAAAACGCGGGCTCGGCAAAGTAGCATTTCCAATTTGCTTTGTTCGTCAGCATAGGACGAATGAGTTTATTACTCATAACGCCGCCGCCGTAGACTACGGGCAGAGGGATGTCTAGTTTTTCTTGGATCTGGTCGGTCATACGGCGCAGGGTCTTGCCAATAAAGGACAAGACGTAGGCGCTGACGTGACCTGTATCGGCGGTTTTTCGCCACAGATCAGCGGCTTGATTTTCCAGTCCCGACAGGTGGCAGATGCCGTCCTGCACGCAGATCTTAAGCCCCTTGATGGGTCCATTTTTCATATATTCAGTCGCCAGCGTCTCCATTTCCTTGCCACAAGGGAAGGAAAGCCCCATCATCACGCCTGCACGGTCAATGACCTGTCCCGCGTGGAGATCAGCGCCGTAGCCGACGAGGTCTACGGCAAAGCCGCCGTCGCAGGGCGTAGCCACCACAACCTCTGTGGTTCCGCCCGACACGTGAAAGGCCAGGAAGGGTTTCTCCATAAAGCCTTCTTCAAAAAGCGCGCCCGAAGAATACAAGGCGGCCATGATGTGCCCGCTTTGGTGAGAAAAGGCGCAGATCGGCACATCGGCACCTGTCGAAAAGGCTTCAGCCGCCACACGTCCCGACAAAAAGCAGGGCATATAAGAGCCCTCGGCGTCTCGCGGCGTAGCGGAATAGCCTACGGCGGCCACGGTCAAGCCTTGGTCGGCAATCACCCGACGCACTTGCGATATCGCCTCGGGCAGATTTTTGACGTGGGCAAAGACCGCGTCGCTTTGGCGCAGTCCCCTCGCTCCCTCGCTGACAGGCAGCGGGATCTTGATATTGGCGACCACTTGGGGGCGTCCTGTCTTGTCGATGACGGTCACCGCCGCCGAAGTCGTATAATTGCTGGTATCAAAGCCCACGAAGCAGCGGGCGGACATATCAGTCATTGTTTTCTTCTACAGTAGGCTCGGCTGTTTCGACAGTTTCAACAACCTCGGTGGGAGCGGTCTCTTCGACGACGGGGAGCATGGGAATACCGTTCTCGGCCAAGTCATTCTTGATGGCGTTGAGCACGCCGTTGATGAACACGTAGGCAGGAGTTCTGCCGGGCTCACGGGTAGGGTCGTCAAATTTCTTGGACAGTTCCACAGACTCGTTGATAGCCACAGGGGCCGGGAGATTGCCATAGGCCATCTCGTAAGTACCCAAACGGAGAATGGTGCGTGTCATACGGGAGAGTCGGTTGGTCTTCCAGCCCTTGGCATGACGGCTGATAAGGATATCCAGGCGCGCCTGTTGCTCCTTTACGCCGAAATACGTACGGCGGATATATTTATCGGTCTCGTCGATATCACGGTTGTCACAGGACAGAGCAAAGATCGCCTCGGGGGCTGTATCAGGTTGATATTCGGTTTCATAGAGCAGCTCAAACACGGCCTCGCGGGCTTTTCTGCGGGCCATTTTCTTGTCTTCGTTCATGGAGTGAGGCATCCTTTCTTTATATGGATTCAAAAATCTTTTGTCAATGAGGGTATAAGACTACATTATATTATTATACTTGATTTTGAGTGAAAAGTCAACCTGTTTAATGAATAAAAATTGAATATATTCAGTTTTTTCATTGAGCCATAAATGATTGTTTATGGGAGTACGGCCAAGGGAAACTTTTTGCAAAAAGTTTCCCCTGAAACCCCTTCAAAAATCTTTAATAATAAATATTTTTTAAAGGTTCTTGGAGGTGGTTTGGAGGAACCTTCTTGCAAGAAGGTTCCTCCAAGCGTACCCCCATAAACAACAATTTATCTCCCTTCCTTCTCCCTTGACAAATAAGCGTATCTGTAATATAATGATATCAGCATAATAACCGAAAGGAGACATATACGGTGCAACTGACAAATCCCCATTTCACCGAACAGGAAAAAGCGTTGCTTTCATTTATCCTCCAATACGATTTTGAAAAAAAAGAGTCAGCTGTGGCACTACTGAATACCCTCAAGGCTGAGGATATCATCCGTGACGTAACGCCATACTATTGGATCATGGAATTTCGCCCCGCAGATATGCCTGAAGGCTATCACGGCATGAAAACCGTCATGCATCTACAAGTCAAGCGTGAAGGCATACCCACGGTTTTCAATCTTTATGAACGAAACGGACAAGTATTTGAATATGAAATCTACAGGGCAGACAGTTCAGCCCTTGATCTGAGAAAAGAACTTCAAGGGGAGGTTACCATACACGAGCCATGAAGCTATATGCCCCTACCTATTACCAAAACTTCACCTGCATCGCGGACAAATGCCGCCACTCCTGCTGTATCGGCTGGGAGATCGACGTGGATGATGGCACCATGCGGGCCTACGATACCATCACCGAACCCTACGGCCAAGCCATCCGAGACAGCATTGACCGAGAGGACACGCCCCACTTCAAACTGTGCGAAGGGGATCGGTGTCCTCATTTGGACGAGTCAGGGCTGTGCAAAATCATCACCGAGTTGGGCGAGGGGTATCTCTGTCACATTTGCCGTGAGCATCCCCGCTTTTATAACGATACAAATGACGGCAAAGAGGTTGGCTTGGGCATGGCCTGCGAGGAGGCTTGCCGGCTGATTTTGTCCTCGGATGGTTACAGCGAAGTCGTGGAGATCGGCGAGGCTGATGGTGAAGTTGATGAGATCGACTTTGACGCCCGTGTTCATCGAGAAAAGATCTACGATATCCTGTCCGATAATTCCCTGCCCTATACACAAAGATTGCGGCTGATCGCTGATACATACGGCGTTTCCCTTTCGGTCAAGACAGATGCCGAGTGGCGGAAGCTGCTGGATTCATTGGAATATCTGGATGATTCTCACAGAGCCTTGTTTGCGAGGTATTCCTCTGATCTTTCAACACCAGAGAGTTTGGAGGCTTATCTTGAGCGGGCATTGGCGTATTTTATCTACAGGCATACCGCGGCAGCGTGGGACGAATATGAGTTCCGTGCGGCTGTGGGCTTTGCGCTGTTCTGCGAGCGGTTGATCGCATCGGTGGCTCAAACCGAAGGGGTCAATGATCTGACGGGACTGATCGAGGTAGCGCGGATGGTGTCGGAGGAGCTGGAGTATTCGGAGGAGAATACCGAGGCTATCAAAGAGAGTTTTTTCAATACCTTGTTTGGGGAGGTACAGTCATGACTGATCTGATCATTCGCTTGGCCACCACCACCGATGCCGAGGCTCTGGTGGCCATCTACGCCCCCTACATCCTGAACACCGCCATCACCTACGAGTACGAGATCCCCTCGGTGGCCGAGTTCGCCCGCCGCATCGAAACCTATTCGGCGAAATACCCCTACCTGGTAGCAGAGCTGAACGGCACGCCCGTAGGCTACGCCTATGCCTGTCCGTTGGGTAGCCGCCCCGCCTTTGACTGGTCGGTGGAGGCCGCCATCTACATCCGCGAGGACTGCAAGGGCATGGGGATCGGTAAAGCCCTTTACGAAAAGCTGGAGGCCATTCTCCAAATCATGGGTATCCGCACTATGACCGCCGCCGTGGCTACGGTGGAGCATGAGGATCCCTACCTGACGAACGCCAGCCTTGCCTTTCATCTGCGGATGGGATTTGTCCCCGTGGGGACGTTCCATCACGCGGGATGTAAGTTCGGGCGGTGGTACGATCTGACTTGGTTGGAGAAGCAGATTGGGGAATATGAGGATGATCCGCCTCATCCCAGGATGGTTCATGAGGTCATGGATGAGGCATTGGAGATATTGAAGAAATAAAAATGACCGCGCCATCCCCAACGGGACAGCGCGGTTCTTTGCATATACATATCCTTGTTAAAAGTTCTTGAAAGGGGCGTGGGGAAAACTTCTTTCAACAAGTTTTCCCCACAAAAATCCAAATCACTTCACAGCGTTGCTCTTTTCCTTCTGAATGACGTCGTGCGCGCCGCCCTCCACGATGGAGGTAGCGGAGACCAGAGTCAGCACGGCCTTCTCCTGCAGCTCGGGAATGGTCAGGGCACCGCAGTTGCACATGGTGGACTTGACCTTGGCCAGAGACATGGCCACGTTGTCCTTCAGGCTGCCTGCGTAGGGAACGTAAGAATCCACGCCCTCCTCGAAGGACAGCTTCTTGTCGCCGCCCAGGTCGTATCTCTGCCAGTTGCGGGCACGGGCAGAGCCCTCACCCCAGTACTCCTTGTAGTAGGTACCGCCGATGGAGACCTTGTTGGAGGGGGATTCGTCGAAGCGGGCGAAGTAACGGCCCAGCATGACGAAGTCGGCACCCATGGCCAGGGACAGGGTGATGTGGTGATCGTAGACGATACCGCCGTCGGAGCAGACGGGGATGTAGATGCCGGTCTCCTCATAGTAGCGGTCACGCTCCTGGCACACGTCGATCAGCGCGGTGGCCTGACCGCGGCCGATGCCCTTGGTCTCACGGGTGATGCAGATGGAGCCGCCGCCGATACCCACCTTGATGAAGTCTGCGCCGCAATCGGCCAGGAAGCGGAAGCCTGCGGCATCTACCACGTTTCCTGCGCCCACCTTGACGGTGTCGCCGTACTTCTCGCGGATCCAGGTGATGGTGCGCTTCTGCCACTCAGAGAAGCCCTCGGAGGAGTCGATACACAAAACGTCTACACCGGCCTCGATCAGAGCGGGTACACGCTCGGCATAGTCACGGGTGTTGATGCCCGCGCCAACCACGTAACGCTTAGAAGCGTCCAGCAGCTCGTTGGGATTTTGCTTATGGGTGTCGTAGTCCTTACGGAAAACGAAGTAACACAGTCTGCCGTCCTCGGAAACGATGGGCAGAGAATTCAGCTTGTGATCCCAAATGATGTCGTTGGCGGCCTTCAAGGTAGTACCTTCGGGAGCTGTGATCAGCTTCTCAAGAGGCGTCATAAACTCTGAGACCTTGGTGGCGGGATCCATGCGGCTGACACGGTAGTCACGGCCCGTAACGATACCCACCAGCTTGCCGTCGGGCGTGCCATCGTCTGTGACGGCCATGGTGTTGTGACCTGTCTTTTCCTTGAGAGCCACCACGTCAGCCATGGTCATATCAGGGGAGAGGTTGGAGTCGCTCTTGACAAAGCCTGCCTTGTGGGACTTGGCGCGTCTCACCATAGCGGCCTCGTCTTCGATGGTCTGAGAACCATAAATGAAGGACACACCACCCTCGGTGGCCAGGGCAACGGCCAAACGGTCACCCGAAACAGACTGCATGATGGCAGAGACCATGGGGATGTTCATTTCAATGGCAGGCTTCTCGCCTGCACGCTTGTTGTACTTGACCAGAGGGGTCTTCAGGGAAACGTTGGCGGGGACGCACTCGGCGGAGGAATACCCGGGGATCAGCAGGTATTCGTTAAAGGTATGGGAGGGCTCATTGATAAACTTGGCCATGTCGTATTTCTCCTTTTCGATTTGTTATATGATATTTTTTATTTATATGGTGGGGGAGGTGCCATGAGAGACACCTCAAAGGAACTTATTCTTTGGTATATTTGGCCTTTTCCTCGCAGTAGAGGCAACGGTAGATACCATGCTCCAGATTGACGGGATAGAATACCTGATCCAGCTCCTGCTCCACATTCGTGATACAGCGGGGGTTGTGGCAGGTGATGGTATTCACCAGATGATCAGCAGGATGAACCTTGGCGGGAGAGGGCTGATCCGTCTCCTGCAACAGCTTATAGATCAGTGCCATGCGGATATATTTGCCATTGAGGGCTTGGCGGAAGTAGCAGGCGCGGGGGTCGTCATCCACCTTGACGCTGATCTCGTTGACACGAGGCAGAGGGTGAAGGATGGCCATATCGGCTTTGGCACACTCCAGCTTCTCGGGGGTGAGAATGTAGCTGTCCTTGAGCCGCTCGTACTCGTAGGGATCGGCAAAGCGTTCGCGCTGGATGCGGGTCATGTAGAGGATGTCCAGCTCGGGAAGGGCGGCCTCCAGATCGGCGGTCTCGGTATAGGGAGTGGCATGCTTGTCCATGACCTCGTACTTGATGTAGTCGGGCACCTTCAGCTCCTCGGGGGAGATGAGGACGAAGCGCACGCCCTCGTAGCGGGACATAGCCTCAATGAGGGAGTGGACGGTACGGCCGTACTTGAGGTCACCGCACAGACCCACGGTAAGGTGATCCAGTCTTCCCTTCTCGCGGGAGATGGTCAAGAGATCGGTGAGGGTCTGGGTGGGGTGGTTGTGACCGCCGTCGCCCGCGTTGATGACGGGGATGGTGGCGTTCTGGGCGGCCACAAAAGGGGCGCCGTCACGGGGATGGCGCATGGCAATGATGTCGGCGTAGCAGCTGATGACCTTGGCGGTATCGGCTACCGACTCACCCTTGGAGGCGGAGGAGCTGTTGGCCTCGGAGAAGCCCAGCACCGAGCCGCCCAGCTCCAGCATGGCCGCCTCAAAGGAAAGGCGGGTGCGGGTGGAGGGCTCGAAGAACAGGGTGGCCAGCTTCTTTCCCTTGCAGACCTCGGCGTATTTGGTGGGGTTCTCGATGATATCGTTGGCGGTGGCGATCAGATCATCCAGCTCGGGGATGGACAGCTCCAGAATACTGATGAGACTTCTTGGCATAAAACTTCCTTTCTCAAAGCTACGATATACTGCTTTGCTTTTCAATATATCATTTTGAAGGTTCTTGAAGGGGGTCAAGGGGGAAACTTCTTGCAAGAAGTTTCCCCCTTGCGCTCTTTACGCCTTTGCGCCGTAGACGGCGAGATAGTTCTTGATACGGGTGACGTTTTCTTCGTTGGCAGGGTCTTCCTCAAGGTACTCAATGATGTCGTAGACATCAACGATGGAGTACACGGGGAAGCCGAACTGCTCCTCGATCTCCTGCATGGCGCCCTTTTCGGTCTGACCCTTTTCCTTGCGGTCAACCATGATGAAGGTAGCGGCCACCTTGGTACCCTCCACGTGGGAGAGGATCTCCATGCTCTCGCGGATAGCGGTGCCGGCGGTGATCACGTCCTCAATGATAACGATCTCCTCACCTGCGGTGGGAACGTAGCCCACGAAGGTACCGCCCTCGCCGTGATCCTTGACCTCTTTGCGGTTGAAGAAGAAGGGTACGTTCAGGCCGTTCTTGGACAGAGCCACAGCAGCGGACACAGACAGGGAAATGCCCTTGTAGGCAGGGCCGTACAGCACAGCCTGCTTTGCGCCCAGCTTCTCGAAGTAAGCCTTGGCGTAGAACTCGCCGAGGGTGGCGATGTCACTACCGGTCTTGATCATGCCGGCGTTGATGAAGTAGGGGATCTTGCGGCCGCTCTTGGCGGTGAAGTCACCGAACTTCAAGACGCCTGCGGACTGCAAAAACTCGATAAATTCTCTCTTGTAGTTTTCCATTTTGATCTATCTCCTTATTATTTTTTCAATTGAATGTAGGGGCGAACTGTGTTCTCCCGAAAAAATTGGGCTTTGGGCGAACACAGTTCGCCCCTACGGACGGGATTTTTATCTTTGTAGGGGAGGCGTTTCGCCTCCCGTAGAGGGATCATTCGTCGTTTTTCGGGAGGGGAAACCCCTCCCCTACGGATTCGATCATGACAGCAATAGCCGATACAGTTCATCCACGCTCTCGGCAATGACATCCGCCCCCGCTTTTTCGTGCTCTTCCCTGTCGCCGTAGCCGTACAGGACGCCGATGGAATCCAGTCCCACGGCCTTGGCACCGTCAATATCGTGGTGGCGGTCACCTACCATCACGGCGGTGGAAAGATCGGTCACGCCCGCCTTGGCCAGAGCCTCGCGGATGACGTCGGCCTTGCTGTACCCGCGGGGGGCCTGCAACGCTACACCGCAGATGTGGGTGAAGTATTTGTCCAACCCGAAATGGGTCAAAATCCGTTCAGCAAAGATCTGAGGCTTGGAGGTGGCAACCAGCAGGATCTTTCCCGCGGCGGTCAGCTCGACCAGCAGGGTCTCAATGCCCTCATAGACGGTGTTCTCCGCCCAGCCTCGTTCGGCGAAATACTCGCGGTAGACCTTCACAGCCTCGACAGCCTGCTCCTCGGTGAAGCCGTAGTATTCCATGAAGGAATCTATCAGCGGCGGGCCGATGAAGCGGTACAACTGAGTGCGGTCGGTTACCGTAATGCCGAAATGGGCCAGCGCGTGAGCCACCGAATTGGTGATGCCCAGGCCGGGATCGGTCAGGGTGCCATCCAGATCGAACAGAATATATGCTTTGTTCATAAATTCTTCTCTATTGCTTTTTTCAAAGTTTTTGGGAGTTCCAAGAACCTTTTTGCAAAAAGGTTCTTGGTGGGTGTAGGGCAAAGCCCTGCCGGGTCCAGGGCAGAGCCCTGGTCAGTCACAGAACTCAGCCACACATCTCTGATAGGCGGCAACGGGATCGGCGGCGGCGGTGATGGGACGGCCGACCACGATGTAATCGGAACCGATCTTCTTGGCCTCCTCGGGGGTCATGACCCGCTTCTGGTCACCCTTGTCTCCGTCAGCGAAGCGTACACCGGGGGTCACTGTCACAAAGCCCTCGCCGCATCTCTCGTGGACCTTGCCTGCCTCCAGGGGAGAGCAGACCACGCCGTCCAGACCGGCGATCTTGGCGTTGTGGGCGTAGTGCATGACCACGTCAGCCACGGGATGGTCGATGAGCAGGTCGTTCGTCATATGCTCCTGATCGGTGGAGGTGAGCTGGGTCACGGCGATGAGGATGGGGCGGGTACCGTCGGGACGGGTCAAACCCTCCAGAGCGGCCTCCATCATGGGGATGGTACCGCCTGCGTGGAGGTTGGTCATGTCCACGTCAAGACGGGAGAGAACCGCCATAGACTTCTTGACGGTGTTGGGAATGTCGTGAAGCTTGAGGTCGAGGAAGATCTTGTGGCCGCGAGCCTTGATCTCACGGACGATAGAGGGGCCCTCGGCGTAGTAGAGCTCCATGCCGATCTTCACGAAGGGCTTTCTGTCCAGGCCCTCGAAGAGATCGAGGAACGCGAATACCTTTTCTGCGCTGTCAAAATCGCAGGCTACGATGACGTCTTTTCCCATTTTTTGGTTTCTCCTTGTATATACAGTTATTTTTTACTTTGTCGGTGGGGGGTCACTTACAGGTATGCTCCGCCCAGTAAGCCGCCATCTCCACCCATCTGGCGATCATGGGATCGTTCCAGTTGGGATTGCCCATGTCGGTGATGGCGTTGCCCAGAGCGATGCCGTGCTGGGCGTGGGGGAAGATGTGGATCTCGTAAGGCACGCCCGCATTGGCGTAGGCCATGGCGAAATCCAGGGAGTTTCGGGCATCCACCAGCTCGTCGTCCGCACTGTGAACGATGAATACGGGAGAGCTGTCGGCGGTGACGTGTTGATCCACGCTGACGTAATCCGTCTCCTCCTTGGTGGGATCGTCCTTGCACAGCAGATTGTTGATGCTGAAAGAGTGACCCTTGGGGCTGATGACGGGGTAGATGGGCATGATGCCCCGGGGTTTGTTGTAGCCGTAAGGCACGTCCAGACCCTCGGTGGCCTCGGGACGGTTCCAGAACACACCCGCGCAAGCCGTCAGATGTCCGCCCGCCGAGAAGCCCGTAACAAAGAGCTGATCGGGGTCGATGCCGTACTGATCGGCGTTGTCCTTGATGTGCTTAATGGCAAGCGTAACCTCGCGGAGCTGGGCGGGGTAGGGCTCCTTGCGCCCCACGGTATAGTGAAGCACGAAGGCGTTGTAGCCATAAGGCAGGAAGGCCAGGGCAATGGGCTCTCCCTCACGGTCGGCGCAGACACCGCCGTAGCCGCCGCCGGGAATCACCAAAATCGCCTTGCGCTTTAAGCCGATCACAGAATCGGCAATATAGGTCTCGAGGAACACGTCGGGGTGTCCTTCACGGAGATTGATCACTTCGTATTTCATGCGCTTACCTCACGCCTGTCCGATGATCTCGGAAAGGTTGCTGATACGGTACTTTTCCATGACACGGGGCAGGTCGTTGATAATATCTCTGCACGCGAAGGGGTTGACCAGGTTGGCCGCGCCCACTTCAACTGCGGTAGCACCTGCGAGCATCAGCTCGATCACGTCCTCGGCGGAGGACACACCGCCCATACCCACCACGGGGATGTTCACGGC
Organism: Clostridia bacterium; assembly: GCA_017456905.1. Lineage (GTDB taxonomy): Bacteria > Bacillota > Clostridia > Oscillospirales > CAG-272 > CAMEON01. The sequence goes on along the minus strand of JAFTIL010000098.1, from coordinate 49,514 downwards.
GTGGGCCACCTGATAGACCATACGCACCGCCACGGGGAAGATGGCAGGGCCCGAGAAGCCGCCCATCTTGTTGGCGATCACAGGCTTGCGGGTGTTCAGGTTGATGCGCATACCCAGAAGGGTATTGATGAGGCTGATGCCGTCAGCCCCCGCCTCCTCGCAGGCCTTGGCGATGGAGACGATATCGGTGACGTTGGGGGAAAGTTTAATAATGACAGGCTTTTTGGTCACGGCCTTGACTGCACGGGTCACAGCCGCTGCAGCCTCGGGTTGGGTACCGAAGCTCATACCGCCGCCGTGGACGTTGGGGCAGGAGACGTTGACCTCCAGCCAACCCACCTGATCCTCCTTGTCGAGCAGCTCACAGGTGTAGGCGTAGTCCTCGATGGCAAATCCGCTGACGTTGGCCATGACGGGCTTATGGAAGCACTTGGCCAGACGGGGCAGCTCCTCGGAGATGACCTTCTCCACACCGGGGTTCTGAAGGCCCACGGCGTTGATCATGCCCGCGTAGCACTCGGCGATACGGGGAGTGGGGTTGCCGAAGCGGGGATCCTTGGTGGTACCCTTGAAGGAGAAGGTACCCAGGCAGTTGATATCGTACAGCTCGGCGAACTCATAGCCGAAGCCGAAGGTGCCACTGGCGGGGATAATGGGGTTGTCCATCTCAATGCCGCATAGGGTCACTTTGGTGTTTACGCTTCCCATATGATGTCCTCCTTTGTCAGCACGGGGCCTTCCTTGCAAATGCGCTTGTTGCCCGTGACGGTCTTGCAGGAGCAGCCCATGCACGCGCCGAAGCCGCAACCCATGCGCTCCTCAAAGCTGAACTGACCGTCGGTGACGGTGGCCTTGTAGACGGCCTTCAGCATAGGCTCGGGGCCGCAGGTGTAGAAATAGGTATAGTTCTCGGGAAGGGCGTTCGTCACGAAGCCCTTGACACCGTAAGAGCCGTCCACGGTGGTCACAAGGGTCTCACATCCGAGATCCTTGAAGTCGTCCTCGGAGAAAACCTCGTCCTTGGTATTAAAGCCCAAAATGACGGTGATGCTCTTCCCTTCCGCGCGGAGCTGCTTGGCCAGCATATACAGGGGAGGTACACCCACACCACCACCGATGAGCAGAGGATGGTCGCCTGCTTTGGAAAGATCGTAGCCGTTGCCCAGACCCGTCAACACGTCGAGGGTCTGCCCCGCTACCATCTTCGCCATCTGCTCGGTGCCCTTACCCACCACCTTGTAAATGAGGGTCAACTCGTTACCGACGCAATCGTTGACCGAAATGGGTCTGCGGAGGAAAAGGCCGTCTAAGAGGATATTGACGAACTGACCGGGGCCTGTGATAGCCGATGTGTCACCCGTAAGCACCATCTTATAGACGGTGGCGGTCAGGGCGATATTGCTCTTTATTTCAAAAATTCCTTGTTTCATCTATATATTTCTCCCGTTATACCCTTGTTAAAAGTTCTTGGAAGTCCCGAAACCTTCTTGAAAGAAGGTTTCGGGTGGGGTGTGGGGCAAGCCCCACATTACGAATCAATCGTAGAAATGGTCAGCGTCGTCTCCTCCAGCACGTCCAGCAGCACGCGGACAGTATCGAGGGAGGTCATGATGGTGACGTTATTCTCAATGGCGAAGCGGCGGATGAGAGCGCCGTCGTTGGCAGAGCCCATAGAGTCCACGGCACGAGTGTTGATGACGTAGGCGATGTGACCCTGGGCCAGTTTTTCGCGGATCTCGTCGCTGTCCTCGTCCAGCTTGGCGACCACGTGAGTACGGATGCCGTTCTCCTTGAGGAAACGGGCGGTGCCGCTGGTAGCCTCAATGTTGAAGCCCAGATTGTAGAAGCGACGGATGAGAGGCAAAGCCTCAGGCTTGTCCTTGTCGGCAATGGTCGCAAATACGGTGCCGTAGTTCTGAAGCTTCATACCCGATGCTTGCAGAGCCTTGTAAAGTGCGCGGTAGAACTTATCATCGTATCCGATGGCCTCACCCGTGGACTTCATCTCAGGGGAAAGGTATGCGTCCAGGCCGCGGAGCTTGTTAAAGGAGAATACAGGCACCTTAACGTACCAGCGCTTCTTCTCCTCGGGGTAGATATCGAAGATACCCAGCTCCTTGAGAGACTTGCCAAGGATAACCTCGGTGGCGATATCAGCCAGGCTGTAGCCCGTAGCCTTGGACAGGAAAGGAACGGTGCGGGAAGAGCGGGGGTTGACCTCGATGATGTAAACGTCATCGTGCTCGTCCACGATAAACTGGATATTGTAAAGACCCACGATACCGATGCCCAGACCCAGTGCCTTAGCGTACTGCAGGATAACACCCTTCACCTTATCGGAAATGGAGAAAGGAGGATATACGCTGATGGAGTCGCCGCTGTGAACACCCGTGCGCTCTACCAGCTCCATGATACCGGGAACAAAGACGTTTCTGCCGTCGCAGATGGCGTCGACCTCAACTTCCTTACCGCTGATATACTTGTCGACCAGAACGGGCTTGTCCTCGTCGATCTCAACGGCGGTCTTCAGATAGTGGCGAAGCTGCTCCTCGTTGCCTACGATCTGCATGGCGCGGCCGCCCAGTACGAAGGAGGGACGCACCAGCACGGGGTAGCCGATCTCGGCGGCGGCGGCGATGCCGTCCTCCAGCTTGGTCACAGCCTTACCCTTGGCGCGGGGGATATTCAGCTCGTTGAGCAGATTTTCAAATGCGTTTCTGTCCTCGGCCTTGTCGATAGCGGCACAGTCAGTGCCGATGATCTTCACACCTCTGTCGTGGAGAGGCTGGGCCAGGTTGATAGCGGTCTGACCGCCCAACGATGCGATAACACCCTCGGGCTTCTCGAACTCGATGATGTTCATGACGTCCTCGGGAGTCAAGGGCTCGAAGTAGAGTTTATCGGCGGTGGTGTAGTCGGTAGAGACCGTCTCGGGGTTGTTGTTGATAATGATAGCCTCGTAGCCGGAATTCTTGATGGTGGCAACGGCGTGGACGGTGGAGTAGTCAAACTCAACGCCCTGGCCGATACGGATGGGGCCTGCGCCCAGCACCACGATCTTTTTCTTATCCGTCAGCACAGAGGCATTCTTGCCCGTGTAAGAGGAATAGAAGTAGGGGATATACGCGCCGGTGTGGCAGGTGTCCACCATGCGGAACACGGGGAACAGCTTATGCTCCTTGCGGAAGTTGTAAACGTCCAGCTCGGCGCACTTCCACATTCTGGCCACGTACTTATCCGAGAAGCCCATCTTCTTGGCGGCGGAGAGGATCTCAAGATCGTAGGGGTGAGCCTTGAGGTTCTCTTCCATGTCTACGATACGCTTGATGGCTTCCAGGAAGTAGGGGGTGATCATGGTGATCTTGTGGAGCTCCTCCACGGTCACACCGCGGTAGACCAGCTCGGCAATGGCGAAAATATTGTCATCACGGAAATCCTTGATATAATCCAGGATCTCTGTATCGGTCATGTTGTCAAACTTATGGTGGTAGATATGGTTGACACCCACCTCCAGGGAACGCATGCCCTTGAGCAGGCATTCCTCCAGAGTGGAGCCGATGCCCATGACCTCACCGGTGGCCTTCATCTGGGTACCCAGGGTATTGGAAGCAGCGGTGAACTTGTCAAAGGGAAAACGAGGGAGTTTGGCGATGCAGTAGTCCAGCTTAGGCTCGAAAGCGGCATTGGTGTTGGCAATCTTGATGTCTTCCAGCGCCATACCCACGGCGATCTTGGCAGTCACACGGGCGATGGGGTAGCCCGAGGCCTTGGATGCCAGTGCAGAAGAACGGGACACACGAGGGTTGACCTCAATGAGGTAATACTCGCTGGTATGGGGATTGAGCGCAAACTGGACGTTACAGCCGCCCTCAATCTTCAGCTCACGGATGAGCTTGATGGCAGAGTCGTTGAGCATCTTTTGATCGTGCTCGGACAGGGTCATTATGGGAGCGACCACGATGGAGTCGCCCGTATGGACGCCCACAGGGTCGATGTTTTCCATGCCGCAGATGGTAATGGCGTGGTCATTGGAGTCACGCATGACCTCAAACTCGATCTCCTTATAGCCCTTCACCGACTTCTCGATGAGCACCTGGTGCACGGGGGACAGCTTGAAGGCGTTGGTACCGATCTCAATCAGCTCTGCCTCGTTATTGGCGAAGCCACCGCCGGTACCACCCAGGGTAAAGGCGGGACGGAGCACCACGGGGTAGCCAATGTGTTCAGCCGCGGCCTTGGCTTCGTCCAGATTATAGGTGATCTCGGAGGGGATGACAGGCTCGCCGATGGACTCGCAAAGCTCCTTGAAAAGCTCTCTGTCCTCGGCACGCTCGATAGATTCGCTGGAAGTACCCAAAAGCTCGGTGTGGCACTCCTTGAGAATACCCTTCTTTTCCAGTTGCATCGCCAGGTTCAGGCCCGTCTGTCCGCCGATACCGGGAACGATAGCGTCGGGACGCTCATAGCGCAAGATCTTGGCCACGTATTCCAGCGTCAGGGGCTCCATGTAGACCTTGTCCGCGATGACGGTGTCGGTCATAATGGTCGCAGGGTTGGAGTTCACCAGCACCACCTCGTAGCCTTCTTCCTTGAGGGCAAGGCAGGCCTGGGTGCCCGCATAGTCAAACTCGGCAGCCTGTCCGATAACGATAGGGCCTGAGCCAATGATCAGAATCTTTTTGAGGTCTGTTCTTTTTGCCATTGTTTTTTCCTCCGAATGTATATAGATAATTTATAACATATTAAAAAGCACGCCAAAGGGAACTTCTTGAAAGAAGTTTCCTCTGGACTCCTTCAAGAACCTTTAACAAAAGGGATTGACCAAGTGATCAAATATGGGGCTGTAGTAAGCAATGATCCGTCGAGAAACGTTTACTCCATATCCGAAACATCGCGAGCCGCCCATGTGGGGTCCCTTTCTCGCTGCGGCTCGGTCACGCCGCGGCTCTGACTGCCACCGGCAGTCATTCAGTACCGCGTCGCCGCTTCGCTACCCACAGCTATATTTTTACGCCTTCCAGACGGTCTTGCCGCCTGCCACGGTCATTTTGTTGCGACCGTAGAGGGTGTGTCCCGTGAAGGGGGTTGCTTTGCCCATGCTGACGAACTCATTGGGGTCTACGGTAAAGCTTTCGCTCATGTCCCAGACCGAAAAGTCGTTGCCCATGGGAATGCCAAAACGCTTGCGGGGAGCTATCACCAGCACGTCGCAGAGCTGATCCAGGGTCATGATGCCCGGCTTGACCAGGTAGGTATACATGACGGGCAGGGCGGTTTCCAGGCCCACGATACCAAAGGCGCTCTTTTCCAGTCCGCGGGACTTTTCCTCCGTAGAATGGGGTGCGTGGTCGGTGGCGATCATGTCGATGGTGCCGTCCAGAAGTCCTTCCAGAAGTGCTTCCCTGTCGGCTTTGTCTCGCAAAGGGGGATTCATTTTGAAACGGCCGTCCTCCTGAAGATCGCGGTCGTCCATGACCAAGTAGTGAGGCGCAGTCTCGCAAGTAATGTCCACGCCCTCGGCTTTGGCCTTGCGGATCAGCGCCACGCTCTCCTTGGTGGAGATATGGCAAACGTGGTAGGGGCAGCCTGTTTCCTTGGAGAGCTTGATATCTCTCTCGATCTGTTCATATTCGCTCTCGGAGCAGATGCCTCTGTGTCCGTGGGCTTTGGCATATTGTCCGTCATGGATATAGCCGCCCAAAAGCAGATCGTTGACCTCACAATGGGCAACGATCATTTTGCCCAAAGCCTTGGCGGTCTCCATAGCGGAGCGCATCATAGATTCGCTCTGCACACCGCGACCGTCGTCGGAAAAGGCGATGCAATGATCTGCCATGCCTTGAAGATCAGAAAGTGCCTCGCCCTTCTGCCCTACAGTGATGGAGCCATAGGGATAAACGTTAATGACGGCACCTGCGTCGATGAGATCCTGCTGTGCTTTCAAATGCTCGGGTGTATCGGGAACGGGGTTCAGATTGGGCATGGTGCAAACGGCGGTATAACCACCTCTTGCTCCTGCCAGTGAACCTGTTTTCATGGTCTCTTTATAAGAAAAGCCCGGCTCGCGGAAGTGCACGTGCACGTCGCAAAAACCGGGAAAAAACACATGATGGGGAGTGTCAAAGGCAGAAATGCCCGCACCACAGCCGTCCGCAGAAACACCGCAGCCCAAAATAGAGAAACGAACACCGAAGGCCTGTCCCACACGGGACAGAAGCGTGATATTCGCATTCTTCATTGCCGCATTGTTCATGGTGACTCCTTATGAAAAAGGCCTGCCGACAAGGGGGTCACAAGGACAGTTTTGTAAAGCCCCAAGTGTTCCGAATATCGCCATAAGCCTACTTGATTTCGATTTTATATAGTATACCACACATAGCAAAAAAAGTCAATCGACAAAGCGTATAATATTTGAAAAGTTTTTTGTAGTTTTTGTGTAAAGTGATAAATGAAAGGGATTATGTACGATTTGTAAACATTGGACTATCCCTCTTGACAAGTGGGTCTATTCGTGATAGACTACCATCAGATCAACAGTCTATCATGAATAGACCAAGAAGGAGGCCCCCATGGAAGAACTCAGATTAGGCGTTGTGGAGATGCAATTTGCTGAGATCATTTGGAAGCAGGCGCCCCTGTCCTCGGGGGCATTGGTCAAGCTCTCTGCCGAGCGGCTGAACTGGAAAAAATCCACCACCTACACGGTGCTGAAAAAACTGTGCGAGCGAGGCTTTTTTGAAAACACCGAGGGGCAGGTAAAGGTGCTCGTCACCCGTGAGGAGTATGAGGCGCGGCAGACCCAACAGTTCGTTGCCGAGACCTTTGACGGCTCCCTTCCCGCATTTCTCGCGGCCTTTACCAAGCAAAAAGCCTTGTCTGCCGAGGAGATTGCCGAGATCCGCCGCATGATCGATCACATGGAAGGAGGCTGACGTCATGACTTTGACTTCCCTCTTCATTCATTTGTTCAACATGAGCATCACCGCCACGTGGATCGCCTTGGCGGTCATGGCTCTGCGGCTGGTGTTGAAGCGCACGAGAGTTCCCAAAGCCCTTTTGTGTGTTTTATGGGTGCTGGTGGCCGTCCGTTTGATCTTCCCCTTTTCGGTGGAGAGCGCGCTGAGCCTTGTTCCCAGTCGAGAGACCGTGCCGCCCACCATTCTCATTGACGATACCCCCGCCATCCAAAGCGGCATCCCCGTGGTGAACCACACCCTCAATCCCATCATCAAGGGAAATCTCTCCCCCGTTCCGTGGGAGAGCGTCAACCCCATGCAGGTATTCTGGACGATGGCATCGTGGATATGGATCGGAGGCATGATCCTCATGGGAGTATATGCCTTTGTCAGTTATCTGCGTATCTACCGTCGGGTCAGGGTGTCGGTTGAAACCGAGCCCAAGGTCATGATCTGCGACGGGATCGACACCCCCTTCATTCTGGGCATCATCCGTCCCCGCATTTATCTGCCCTCTGCCCTGTCCGACACCGCCGCTGTGTCGGTGTTGTCCCACGAGCGAGCCCACCTTGCCCGTCGGGATCACCTGTGGAAGCCCTTGGGATTTCTCATTCTGACGGTGTACTGGTTCAATCCCATCCTGTGGGTGGCCTATGCCCTGCTCTGCCGTGACATCGAGCTGGCCTGCGACGAGCGGGTGGTCAAGACCATGACGGCGGCAGAGAAAAAGGACTATTCCGAGGCTCTGCTCGCCTGTAGTCTACCCCACCGCGCCATCTCCGCCTGACCCTTGGCCTTTGGTGAGGTGGGGGTGAAGGAGCGGGTGAAGTCGGTGCTTCACTACAAAAAGCCCTTGGTTTGGGTGATAGCGGCGGCGCTGATCGCTTCGGTAGCCGTGGGCGTGTTCTTTCTGACGGATCCCATCCCCGAGCCCAAGGTCAGCGTGTGGACGCTTACGGACGAGAGCTTTAACCGCAATAACATCACCGGTATGAACGTCACCTATGGCAATGTCTCTCTCGATATTGACGATGCCGAGTACATGGCAGAGTTTTTCACCGTCATGGACGGACTTGCCTTGGGGGAGCCTTTGGGAGACGAGGTAGTTCCCCGCTCCGTGTGGGATACCACGCTCCTCATTACCTTACACACCAATCAATTTGAAGAATTTTACGTTTGCTTCAATGCCGAGCTGGATCGGATCTGGATGTTGAGAAATCCCATTGACTATACGGCGGAGACTATCACAAGCCCTCCCATCTTTCTAGAGGACTGCCCCGTATACGAAGTATTGGAAACCGCGGCATTGCGGGCTTTCATCGGGGAGTGTCTTGTGACCTTCTCCAAAGACTTTTCCATGATCTACGGAGAAGTTACCGACGGAGGTATCAAGGAGGGGTGGCAATTTATCTCCGACATGGACAAGGACGGCATTTCTGAAACCTTTGATATTGGTTACGGTTTTACATCAGGGGTTTTCACTTTCACCATCACGGGTGTAGAAAATGAAAAGCAACAATATTTTGGATATTTTCACGGTCCCCACGGTAATATTTCCTTTGTCGAGCACGAGGACGGCCACATCCAGCTTCGTTGGGTCAAAAACACAGACGAAAGCGAAAAATTTTTTGACGTAGCCATTGTTAACGGATCCATCACCCTACTTCCCACGGACGGAAGCGACGAGTACGGTTTTGGCTCCTTCATTCCTTACTGGTAAACAAAGGCCACCTTTAAAAATCAAACAGCGAGACGCCCCGTGGGGTATCTCGCTGTTTTTGTCAGAAGTTCAGAATAATTTTCAGCTTACCATCGCTGTATTCCGCTTTGATCCTGCCGCCCATCTGCTCTGTGAGGGATTTGGCGATGGACAGACCCAGTCCCGTGGCGGTGCGTGCGGCCTCCACGGTATAGAAGCGGTCAAAGAGACGCCCCACCTGCACCTCGTCGAGGCCTTGGGCGGTGTTCTCAAAGATCAGCTCTCCCGTCTCGGACAGGGTCACGGCAAGGTCGCCGTCGCTGTACTTGATGGCGTTGCTGATGAGGTTCCCCACGATGCGGGTCAAGGCCTTTTTATCCACCATGCAGGTGACGGGAACCTCGGGGATGGTGATCTCTGGCTCGATGCCTCGCTCGGTGAGGGCGGCGTAATAGGAGAGCAGGCTTTCCTCGATCACCCCTCTGATATCGCAGACTTCGGGGGTCAGCTCGCCCGCGGTGGAGAGGATGACAGAATAACGGAACAGCTCCTCGGTGAGCTGTCTCAACGCCTCGGCGCGGTTGCGGATATGACCGAGATAGCGGGCGACCTCCTCGGAGGTGTCCTGCCGCTCCAAAAGGTCAAGATAGCCCCAGATGGCGGTGAGGGGAGTGCGGAGATCGTGGGCGATGTTGGTCACCGCGTCTTTCAGCTCCTTGTCGCCGCTGACGTATCGACGGCGTTGCTGGCGGAGGAGGCGTAGCTGCTCGTTCACCGTCTCGGCCAGCCGCCTCATTTCCTTGTCACGGGAGGAAATGAGGATGAGGGTATTGGTATCGGTCTCCAAACGATCGGCAAAGGCCTCCGCAATCTCTCTACAAGACTTGCGGAGGGCGAGTATTTTGATGATCAGCACAGCAATCACGATGAGCAAAGCGCCGATGACGGCACAAAGTAGTTCGGTCATGTTTGACTCCTTTAGGGAACGGTCAGGAGGAACTTTTTGCAAAAAGTTCCCCCTGCCCCCCTTCAAAAACCTTCAACAATGATTTGCTTTGAAGATTCTTGGAGGGGGCGTGGGAACCTTCTTTCAAGCACTGCTTTCAGTGCGAGGTCCCCTACGTCCGCACTCCCTTATTTTAACTCTTTTTTATTGAAAATCCACGCGCCCCCGAGGGTAGTCACGAGAATGAAGGCTACAGAATAGACGGGCAGATGGATCATGTCCTTAGTTTCATTGTAGGCCGAGGTCTGCTCCAACTGGCAGGCGGGCAGGAAGTCGTAGGCAAATTCCAGCACGGTTCGCGCAGCACCGCCGACGTAAGCCTGATTTTCCATGAGCCTTCCGGTCTCCACGAAATCCTCAACCTCCTCCGAAAACACCACCTCGGTCACGTACTGAGGGGACTCCAGGGTTTCGCGCAGAGGGGCGGGTATCCATGCCAACACGAAGGCCAGCAGCAGGACGATAACGGCGCAGGCGGTGCGGTTCTGTACCGACATGGCGATCAGAACGAACAGCGCGGTAAAGGCCAGCAGTGCCAGCAGATCGCACAGCACGGGCAGGATGAAGGCTTTGGCGGACAGCTCAAAGCCGCCCATCAGGGGCGCGCCGACGGCCAGACCCATCACCAACATGGGCACGAAGAACAGAATGGCGGCGGCAGCCGAGCAAACGATCAGATTGGCAAGGTAGATCTTCGATCGGGCGTGACCCGTGACGATCTTGTTGCGGATGGTCTTATCGCCGTATTCACGACCGATGAAGAACGCGGTGATCACGGCGACGATCAACGAGAGGATCAGTGTATCGGGCTCCAGGGTGTGGTCGGCCTTGATGACCTGATCCGTAAAAACGCCTTTGTAGTAGAAATTATTCAACACGCCCAAGAGATGATGGGCGCAGGCCACAGCGAGGCCGATCCAAAAAGTCTTGCTTTTCCAAAGACGGTGGAAATTGGCGTTTAGAAGCTTCGTCATGCGGGCTCACCTCCTCCCACAAGATTGACGTAGTAGCTCTCAAGGGATTCGTCCTTTTCGGTCAGGGAGATCACATCGCACTTTTCTTCGGCCAACGAAAGCGCCAGCTCGGTGACGTTAATCTTGGCGTAGATGTCGGCTTCTCTGTCGGAGATGATCTTGTATTCGATGCCCTTCTTGTCCAGCACGCGGGCGAGAACGCCTGTGTCGGTCACCTCGGCTCTCATGCACTTACGGCAGGCAGCCTCCAGATCAGATGCACTGATCTCGCGGAGCATCTTTCCGCTGTCGATGAAGCCATAGTGAGTGGCTAAACGGGAGAGCTCGTCGAGGATGTGGCTGGAGATCAGAATAGTGATACCGTGCTCACGGTTGAGCTTCAAAAGCAGCTCGCGGATCTCGATGATACCTTGGGGGTCCAGGCCGTTGACGGGTTCGTCCAGCACAAGGAAATCGGGATCGCCCGCAAGGGCGATGGCAATACCCAGTCTCTGCTTCATACCCAGGGAGAAGTTGCGGGCCTTTTTCTTGCCCGTGTTCTCCAGTCCCACCAGGCGAAGCAGATCGGGGATGGAGTCGAAGGAGGGGAGCCCCAGCACCATATACTGTTGTCTGAGGTTTTCCTCAGCGGTCATGTTGAGGTAGATGGAGGGTGTCTCCACCACGGTGCCCATGCGATGACGAGATTTCTGAATGCCACGGCTGTGGCTGTCTTTACCGTAGAGGGTGTAGGTCCCTTGGGTGGGAGTCTGCAATCCGCAGATAAGGCGGATGAGGGTGGTCTTACCCGCGCCGTTGCGTCCTACAAAGCCGTAGATGGCTCCCTTCGGGACATTCATTGAAAAATTATTCAGGGCCTTGAAGTGACCGTACTCTTTGGTCAGGCCTTGGGTGGTCAATACATATTCCATAAAGTCATTGTCTCCTTTCATGGGAACCCTTGTTTTTCGGGGTTCCTTGCTTTGTGGCCTTATTGTAACACACAAAAGTAAAGACAGCGGTCAAGAAAATCGTCAAGAAATAGTAAAGAAAAAATTTTCGAAAGATAAATTGTTGTTTATGGGGGTACGCTTGGAGGAACCTTCTTGCAAGAAGGCTCCTCCAAACCACCTCCAAGAACCTTCAAAAAGGATTATCGGAAAAGGAATAATTGTTTTTGTTAGAGGTTTTTGAAGGGTTCCAAGGGAAACTTTTTGCAAAAAGTTTCCCTTGGCCGTTCCCAATAAACAACAATTTACCTTTTAAATCACCTTAAACCCAATGCCCCACACGGCCTCCACGTAATCACGGCCGCCCGCGTCGCGGAGCTTTTTGCGGAGATTGCTGACGTGCTGCTTGAGGGAGTTTTCGGTACAATCCGGGGTGTCCTCGAAAATGGTATCAAGGATCACCGACTTGGAGACCACCTGCCCCGCGCTCTGCATGAGCCGCTTCAGGATGGCGTATTCTGTGCGGGTCAGGCGCACGGCACTTCCCTGCACCGTCACCTCATGGGAGACGGTATTGAGACGCAGATCACCCGACACGAGGGTGGTCTTGTCCTCAACTGCCGTCTGCTTGCGGAGCTGAACGGCGATGCGCGCCAGCAGCTCGGCGGTATCGAAGGGCTTGGTGATATAGTCGGCGGCGCCGCTCATGAGGAGTCCCACCTTGTCTGTCACGTCAGCCTTGGCGCTGACCACAATGACGGGAACACCTTGGATCTTGGGCAGAACCTCCTCCCCCGAAAGCCCGGGGAGCATGAGGTCAAGGAGCACCAGGTCGGGATGCTCGTGGGACAAAAGATACAAAGCCTCCGTCCCCGAATAGGCCCGCAGAGTGGCGTAGCCCTCGGCCTTCAAAAGCTCTTCTATCATATTGCCAATGTGAATGTCGTCGTCAATGATGGCGATGGTCTTCATGTGCGCCTCCGTGGGTGTTTTTTTCTATTATATCATATTTTTCGCAAGATGGCAAGGGGGAGATAAAAAAGGATGACCCACAAGAGTGAGCCATCCTTGTATTGAATTGATGAATCAGAACAAACCGGAGATCTTGCCATCCTCATCCACGTCGATCTTCAGTGCGGCGGGAGCCTTGGGCAGGCCGGGCATGGTCATGATGTCACCGGTCAGGGCGACGATGAAGCCTGCGCCGGCGGAGACCTTGACGTTGCGGACAGTGACGGTGAAGCCCTCGGGAGCGCCCAGCTTGGTCATATCATCCGAGAAGCTGTACTGGGTCTTGGCCATGCAGACGGGGATCTTATCGTAACCCAGAGCGGTGAGTCTGGCGATCTCCTTCTTGGCGGCGGGGGTGAAGTTCACGGCGTCGCCACGGTAAACACGGCGGACGATTGCCTCGATCTTCTCCTCGATGGTGCCGTCCAGCTCGTAGCTGAAGGAGAAATCATTGGGCTGCTCGCAGAGGCGGACCACTTCCTCGGCCAGAGCCATACCGCCCTTGCCGCCCTCGGCCCAAACCGTGGACAGAACCACGTTCACGCCCAAAGCCTTGCACTTCTCAATGACCAGCTCGATCTCGGCGTCAGTGTCGGTGGGGAAACGGTTGACGGCTACCACGCAGGGGAGCTTGTAGACGTCCTTGATGTTGGACACGTGGCGGAGCAGATTGGGGATACCGGCCTCAAGAGCCACGAGATTCTCGCTCGCCAGCTCGGTCTTGGCCATACCGCCATGCATCTTCAGGGCGCGAACGGTGGCGACCATGACCACGGCGTCGGGGTTGAGGCCTGCCATACGGCACTTGATGTCCAGGAACTTCTCGGCACCCAGATCGGCACCAAAGCCTGCCTCGGTGACGGCGTAGTCACCCAGCTTCATGGCCATCTTGGTGGCGATGACCGAGTTACAGCCGTGGGCGATGTTGGCGAAGGGACCGCCGTGAACGAAGGCGGGGGTACCCTCCAGCGTTTGGACGAGATTGGGCTTCAAAGCGTCCTTCAAAAGGGCGGCCATGGCACCAACGGCACCCAAGTCTCCTGCGGTGACGGGCTTCTCGTCATAGGTGTAGCCCACCACGATGCGGGACAGACGCTCCTTCAGATCGGTGATGGAGGAGGCGAGGCAGAATACGGCCATGATCTCGGAGGCCACGGTGATGTCGTAGCCGTCCTCACGGGGCACGCCGTTGACGCGGCCGCCCAGACCGTCGGTGACGAAGCGGAGTTGACGGTCGTTCATATCCACGCAACGCTTCCAGGTGATGCGGCGGGGGTCGATGTTCAGCTGATTGCCCTGGTAGATATGGTTGTCCAGCATGGCGGCCAGGAGGTTATTGGCGGCACCGATGGCGTGGAAGTCACCGGTGAAGTGGAGGTTGATGTCCTCCATGGGCACGACCTGGGCGTAACCGCCGCCTGCCGCACCGCCCTTGACGCCGAACACGGGGCCCAGCGAGGGCTCGCGGAGGGCGACCACGACGTTCTTGCCGATCTTCTTCAGACCGTCGGCCAGACCGATGGTGGTGGTGGTCTTACCCTCGCCCGCGGGGGTGGGGGTGATGGCGGTGACCAGGATCAGCTTGCCGTTCTTACGGTCGGAATCCTTCAGCAGAGCGTAATCGACCTTTGCCTTGTAGCGGCCGTACTGCTCCATATACTTGTCATCCACACCGGCGACCTTGGCGATCTCGGTAATGGGCTGCATGGGGGTAGCTTGTGCAATTTCAATGTCGGATAAATAGGCCATGGGATAGTCTCCTTTATCTTTTCATATTTTTTTGTGGGTGTTGTTTTCTTGGGATCTGTTGAGTGGATACATTTCGTAGGGGCGACCTGTAGTCGCCCGTTTATCTTTGCGGTATAGCGGGCGAACGCAGTTCGCCCCTACGGTATATGGGGGTTGCCGATCTTCGTAGGGGAGCGTTTCGCCTCCCGTTTTTCTTGGGATCTTCGGGTGTTCGGCGGGAGCAAGCCCACGCCCTACGATCATGTTTGTTGAAAGTTTTTGGGAGGTCCAAGAACCCTTTTGCAACAGGGTTCTTGGTGGGGTCAAGGGGCCACGCCCCTTGCGTACTCCTTACCCCTTGAAATACTTCACAGCCGACTCGAACAGCTTCATATCGTACTCGCCGATGACGTTGCGGTAGAGGTTCTTACCGATACGCTCGGAGTGACCCATCTTACCCAGCACACGGCCGTCGGGGGAGGTGATGCCCTCGATGGCGCAGACCGAACCGTTGGGGTTGAAGGCGGTGTCCATGGAGGGCGCGCCGTTCAGGTCCACGTACTGGGTAGCGATCTGACCGTTCTCAGAAAGCTTCTTGACCAGCTCGTCGGAGCAGAGGAAGCGACCCTCGCCGTGGGAGATCGGCACGGTGTAGATATCACCTACGTTAGTGCCTGCCAGCCAGGGGGACTTGTTGGTGCAGACGCGGGTGCGGACCAGCTTGGACTGGTGGCGGCCGATGATGTTGTAGGTCAGGGTGGGGCAGGTCTCGTCGGTGTCGATGATCTTGCCGAAGGGCACCAGACCCAGCTTGATGAGTGCCTGGAAGCCGTTGCAGATACCCAGCATCAGACCGTCGCGGTTGTCCAGTAGATCGTGGACCTGGGCCTTGATGGCGGGATTGCGGAAGAAGGCGGTGATGAACTTGGCGGAGCCGTCGGGCTCGTCGCCGCCCGAGAATCCTCCGGGGATGAAGACCATATTGGACTCTGCCAGCTTGGCGGCCACGGTCTCCACGCTCCTCGCCACGTCGTCGGCGGTGAGGTTGCGGATGACCACGATCTCGGGGTCGGCGCCGGCGCGCTCCAGCGCCTTGGCGGAGTCGTACTCGCAGTTGGTGCCGGGGAACACGGGAATCAGCGCCTTGGGACGGGCGCATTTCACCGCGGGAGCGGCGTTGCATCCGCCGTTGTAAGCGAACACGGGAAGCTCGCCCGTAGCGGGTGCGGTGGTGGGGTAGACACCCTCCAGCGTAGCCTCGTTGAGGGTCAGCAGATCGGCGATGGTAGCCTTGTCTTTACCCAGATCAATGACGGGATCGGCGGTGGTCATACCCAGCTTGAGGGTGCCACGGCACTTCACATCCTCGGTCAGCTCGGCCACGATGTAACCGTAGAAGGGCAGGTACCAGTCGCCCGCGTTCAGCTTGGCGGTGGCCTTGAAGCCGATCTCGTTACCGAAGGCCATCTTCATGACGGCCTCACCCAGACCGTTCTCCACGGCCCAAGCGGCCTTGACCTTCCCTTCCCCGCAGAGGGTATGGAAGGTCTCCCAAGTGGCCTTGACAGACTCGGCGGTCTCGTCCACGGGAGCGAACAGGTACACGGGGTGACCTGCCTCCTTGAACTCGGGAGAAATGACCTCGCTTGCCTTGATGGGCGCGATGGCAAAGGAAATGAGGGTGGGGGGCACATCCTTATCCAGGAAGGTACCCGACATAGAGTCTTTACCGCCGATGGCGGCGGCGCCCAGCTCGATCTGGGCATCCATGGCACCCAGCAGGGCGGCGAAGGGCTTTCCCCAACGAGCAGGCTCGTTCTTGAGCTTTTCAAAGAACTCCTGCAGGGTCAGGTAAGCCAGCTTGTAGTCTGCACCTGCGGCCACCAGCTTGGCCATAGAGTTATAGACAGCGGCATGAGCGCCGCAATAAGGATCAATGCACATGGCGTCGGGATCCAGTCCCCAAGACATCACGCTGGCCTGGTCGGTAGACTGACCGGGCAGGGTGGGCAGGAGAGCCGCCATGGATTGGGCGGGGGTCTTCTGGGTCTTGCCGCCGAAGGGCATGAGCACCGAGCCTGCGCCGATGGAGCCGTCGAAGCGTTCCACGAGGCCGCGGCGGGAGGCAGTCTTGAGGTCGGCCGCCATGTCGCGGAGATCTTTATAAAGGGGCTTGGAGAAAGCAGACAGATCCTTTTCAGAAACTTCCACCTCGGTGTGCTTGTCGGCACCGTTGGTGTTGAGGAAGGCACGGGAAAGGTTGGCAATCGTCTGGCCCTTCCAGGACATGACCATACGGGCTTCCTCGGTGACAACAGCCACGCGGTAGGCCTCCAAATTCTCGCTTTGGGCATATTCGATAAACTTATCAGCATCCTCAGGAGCCACCACAACGGCCATACGCTCCTGGGACTCGGAAATGGCCAACTCGGTGCCGTCCAGACCGTCGTATTTCTTACGAACAGCGTCCAGATCGATGGTGAGACCGTCGGCCAATTCACCGATGGCGACAGAAACACCGCCTGCACCAAAGTCATTACAACGCTTGATGAGGCGAGTGACTTCGGGATTTCTGAAAAGTCTCTGGATCTTGCGTTCCTCGGGGGCGTTACCCTTCTGTACCTCGGAGGCCATGGTGGTCAGAGACTTCATGTTGTGGGACTTGGAGGAGCCGGTTGCGCCGCCGATACCGTCACGGCCGGTGCGGCCACCCAACAGGATAACGATATCCCCTGCCTCGGGGCACTCGCGGCGGACGTTGTAGGCAGGAGCGGCGGCCACCACGGCACCGCATTCCAATCTCTTGGCTACGTAGCCGTCGTGGTAGACCTCGGCCACGTGCCCCGTAGCAAGGCCGATTTGGTTACCGTAAGAGGAGTAGCCTGCGGCGGCAGTCTGCGCCAGCTTGCGCTGGGGGAGCTTACCGGGGAGGGTCTCGGCCAAAGTCTTGCGGGGATCGCCGCCACCCGTCACGCGCATGGCCTGATGGACGTAGGCGCGGCCCGACAAAGGATCACGGATACAGCCGCCGATACAGGTGGCCGCGCCGCCGAAGGGCTCGATCTCGGTGGGATGGTTGTGGGTCTCGTTCTTGAACATCAAGAGCCAGTCCTGGGGCTCGCCGTTGATCTCGGCGGTGACGTGGATGGAGCAGGCGTTGATCTCCTCACTTTCGTCCAGCTCGGGGAGCAGACCTCTCTTTTTCAGCACCTTAGTAGCAATGGTTGCGATGTCCATGAGGGTCTGGGGTCTCTTGGCGGCCTTCTCCTCGCCGTAGACCTCCACGTGGGCGGCCAGGTAACGCTCGTAAGCGTCGGCCACGGCGGGATCGTCGATCACCACGTTGTCGATGTGGGTGGAGAAGGTGGTGTGACGGCAGTGGTCAGACCAGTAGGTGTCCACCACGCGGATCTCGGTAATGGTGGGATCTCTCTTTTCCTCGTCGCGGAAGTAGGCCTGGAGGAAGGTAAGATCGTCCAGATCCATAGCGAGACCGAGGGAATCCAACAGAGCGGAAAGTCCTTCTACATCAAGGGAAATGAATCCCTCCACGGTAGCGACGGTCTCGGGAATGGCATACTCGATGGCTAAAGTGTCGGGCTTGTCCATGGAGGCCTCACGGCTCTCCACGGCGTTGATAACGTACTTCTTGATGGCGACAAGGTCGGCCTCGGTCAGCTCGCCGCCGAGAACATAGACCTTGGCGGAGCGGACGGTGGGGCGGTCGCCCTGACTCTGAAGCTGGATGCACTGGGCGGCGGAGTCAGCTCTTTGGTCGAACTGACCGGGCAGAGGCTCCACGGCGAACACGGCGGCACCCTCGGCGTAGGTCAGGGTGTCGGTGACGGTGTCCAGCTGAGGCTCGGAGAAAACGGTGCGGACAGCCTGGTTAAAGAGAGCCTCGTCGATGTTCTCCACGTCGTAGCGGTTGAGGACACGCACCGATTGCAGAGCGGTGATGCCGACGAGGTTCTTCAGTTCATTCAAAAGGCCGTTTGCCTCATGGGCAAGGGCGGGCTTCTTTTCAACAAATATGCGATAAACCATAACAGTTTTATGTTCCTTTCGTCATGATTCGGGGGAAAGAAATTTTCCCTCTCCGTCACGGCAACAGGCCGTGACACCTCTCCCATAGGGAGAGGCTGGTGGGCAAAGGCTCCCCCTATGGGGGAGCTCCCGCCACAGGCGGGTGAGAGGGCGTTATTCCTTCATTGCCTTGAGGGCGCGCTGACCGATATCCTTACGGCAGAACGCGTTGTCAAAATGGATCTTTTCTACCTTGGCGTAAGAAGCGGCGATGGCCTCGGGCAGAGTATCCGCCACCGAGGTCACGCCCAGCACACGGCCTCCGCTGTTGACCAATTTGCCGTCCTTGATGGCGGCACCGGCCACATAGACGCTGTCGGCCACCTCGGCGGGGATGGTGATCTCGTAGCCCTTCTCATAGCTCTGGGGGTAGCCCGCAGATGCCATGATGACACAGCAGGCCGACTTATCGGCGGCGAACTTCACCTCCACATCAGCCAATGTCTCGTTGGTAACGGCCTGCATGACCGTCAGCAGATCGGACTCCAGCAGAGGAAGCACCACCTGGGTCTCGGGATCGCCGAAGCGGCAGTTGTACTCGATGACCTTGGGTCCCTTGGGGGTAAGCATGAGACCGAAGTAGAGACAACCCTTGAAGGTGCGTCCCTCGGCGTTCATGGCATGCATGGTGGGGAGGAAGATGGTCTCCATGCAAATGCTTGCGATATCGGCGGTGTAGTAGGGGTTGGGAGCGACGGTACCCATACCGCCCGTGTTCAGGCCCTCGTCGTTATCATGGGCCCGCTTGTGGTCCATAGAGGACACCATAGGAATGAGGGTCTTTCCGTCGGTGAAGGCCAACACAGACACCTCGGGGCCCGTGAGGAACTCCTCAATGACCACGTGGTCTCCGCTGGCGCCGAAGACCTTGTCCGCCATCATAGAGCGAACGGCCTCCTCGGCCTCGGCGAGGTTCTGGGCGATGATGACGCCCTTACCCAGCGCAAGACCGTCGGCCTTGATGACGATGGGCATATCCTTGTCCTGCAGGTAGGCGATGGCCTTGTCCATATCGTCGAAAATCTCGTAGGCGGCGGTGGGGATGCCGTACTTCTTCATGAGATCCTTGGAGAAGGCTTTACTTCCCTCGATGATAGCCGCCTTTTTGTCGGGACCGAAGCAGGGGATGCCGACGGCGGTCAGGGCGTCCACGCAACCCAACACCAGCGGATCGTCGGGGGTGACGATAGCGTAGTCGATCTTATTCTCGGCGGCGAACCCCACGATGCCGTCAATGTCCTTCGCGCCGATATTCACGCAGGTCGCGTCGGCGGCGATACCGCCGTTACCGGGGAGGCAGTAGATGGTCTCCACAGCGGGATTTTTCTTGATGGATTTGATCACGGCGTGCTCACGGCCGCCGCTACCAATAACCAGAATGTTCATAGTATTATCTCCTTTATTTGGGGCGTTGCCCCAAACCCCACCAAAAACTTTCTTGAAAGAAAGCTTTTGGATTTCAAAGAACTTTCAAAAAGAGAAAAGCAATTATGTAATAAAAGTTTTGGGAGATTCCAAAGAACCTTTTTTCAAAAAGGTTCTTTGGTGGGGTCAAGGGGCAACGCCCCTTGCGTACTCCCCGTACTCCTTAGTGATGGAACAGTCTCATGCCCGTGAACGCCATAGCCATGCCGTACTTGTCGCAGCACTCGATGACGAGATCGTCGCGGATAGAGCCGCCGGGCTCGGCGATGTACTTGACGCCCGACTTCTTGGCGCGCTCGATGTTGTCGCTGAAGGGGAAGAAAGCATCCGAGCCCAGGGCCACGCCGTCGATGGTGTCGAGATAGGCTCTCTGCTCCTCACGGGTGAAGGGCGCGGGCTGGGTGGTGAAGTACTTCTGCCAGTTGCCGTCAGCGGTCACGTCCTCCTCGTTCTGGTTGATGTAGCCGTCAATGACGTTGTCACGGTCGGGGCGACCCAGAGTGTCCTTGAAGGGCAGGTTCAGCACCTTCTCGTGCTGGCGGAGGAACCAGGTGTCGGCCTTGCCGCCGGCGAGACGAGTGCAATGCACGCGGGACTGCTGACCTGCGCCCACGCCGATGGCCTGACCATCCACAGCGAAGCAGACCGAGTTGGACTGGGTGTACTTCAGGGTGATCAGCGCCACGATCAGATCGCGGATGGCGGACTCGGGCATATCCTTGTTGGCGGTGACGATATTGGAGAGCAGCTCGCGGTTGATCTCAAAGTTGTTTCTTCCCTGCTCAAAGGTGATGCCATAGACCTGCTTGCGCTCGATGGGATCGGGCACGAAGTCGGGGTCGATCTTGACAATGTTGTAGTTGCCCTTGCGCTTGGACTTGAGGATCTCCAGAGCCTCGGGCTCGTAACCGGGGGCGATGATGCCGTCCGAGACCTCACGCTTGATCATGAGGGCAGTGGTGACGTCGCAGACGTCGGAGAGGGCCACCCAGTCACCGAAGGAGCACATTCTGTCGGTGCCGCGGGCGCGGGCGTAGGCGCAAGCCAGAGGGGACTCGTCCAGGCCGGGGATATCGTCCACGAAGCAAGCCTTCTTCAGGGTCTCGGACAGGGGGATGCCCACGGCGGCGGAGGTGGGGGAGACGTGCTTGAAGGAGGTGACGGCGGGCAGACCCAGGGCGGCCTTCAGCTCCTTGACCAGCTGCCAGGAGTTGAACGCGTCCAGGAAGTTGATGTAGCCGGGGCGGCCGCAGAGGATCTCGATGGGCAGCTCGGACCCGTCGTGCATATAGATCTTGGAGGGCTTCTGGTTGGGGTTACAGCCGTATTTCAGTTCGAATTCTTTCATGGTTTTATCTCCTTACTATTCAATCAATGTTTGGGGATCACGGACCGTCGGGGACGCCGGTCCCTACAGAAATTACTGATTCTTGTTGACGATCCTGGTCTCGGCCTCTCCCGTAGCCAAGTCGATGTATCGGACGAACAGGGACACTTTGTTGTCCTCGTTCAGATTCGTCCAGATCAGATCGGTCAGGGTGTCGATATCCACGTCGGGCAGCTCCAGCGTCTTGGGCTCACCCTCAAAGGAAGGCAGGGGGTTGCCGTCACCGTTGTAGGTGTGGATGAACTTGGCGCGGCCGCAGAGGGGGTTGGAGTAAGCGTAGGTGAAACGCTCGCAGGAGGAATCGTCTCCCTCGGCGCTCTTGAGGATGGACATGGCGAAGTTCATGTCACAGTCTCCCTCGCGGCGGATGATGCCTGAGATGCGGGGGGTGAAATTGGGCTTATCGTCCTCGAACTCACGGGTGCGGAGAGCCTGCTCGAAGGTCATCTGCTTATCCATGAGATCATAGATGGTGTCGGTCTGGTCGCCGTTGGTGACGATGGTCTTGTTGCCCAGCACACGGACGGGGTAGTAAATGATGAGGTGGGGATCCACCATCTTGGACTCATCAAAAGCCTTGGTACGCATGGCGTCGCCCTCGGCCACGAACA
Organism: Clostridia bacterium; assembly: GCA_017456905.1. Lineage (GTDB taxonomy): Bacteria > Bacillota > Clostridia > Oscillospirales > CAG-272 > CAMEON01. Next base: position 27,702 of record JAFTIL010000098.1, on the reverse strand, counting down.
CGCGGTTGCGGCTGTTGACGCTGCGTCCCATGATGAAGTAGGCGGTGACAGCCTTCTTGCCGTCTGCGGACTTACCGATGATGATGCCGCGGCCGTGGTAGGCCAGGGAGTTCAGCTCGTTTGCAATGGTATTGACCTTCATGTTTATGCTCCTTATTTTTTATTTACAGAAAATGTCGTAGGGGCGCATTCCATATGCGCCCGCCCGATACGGCTGTGGGTAAACGGGCGGATATGGAATCCGCCCCTACGGGTTACGTCTTATTCCCGAATGAACACCCGATTGTCCTCAACCGTGATTCTATCCTCACAGAACAATTTCACCGCCTCGGGGAGGATCTTCCACTCGGCCTCCTCCATGATGCGGCGTTGCAGGACCTCGGGGGTGTCGTCCTGCTTGACCGCCACGGCCTTTTGCAGGATGATGGGGCCCGCGTCGCACTCGGGGGTAACGATGTGGACGGTCGCGCCCGAAACCTTTACACCCTTCTCCAGAGCCGCCTCGTGGACGTGGAGCCCGTAGAAGCCCTTACCGCAGAAGGAAGGGATGAGGGCGGGGTGGACGTTGATGATCTTGTTGGGGAAAGCCTCGTAAACCTGCTCGTCGATGATGGTGAGAAAGCCAGCCAGCACCACGAGGTCGATGCCCGCGGCGGTCATTTCATCCGCTAAAGCCTTGGAATAGGCGGCGATGCTGTCGAAGTCCTTCCGTGCCAGCACACGACCTTCAATGCCCGCGTTGGCCGCCCGTTCAAGGGCATATACACCGGGCTTGGAGGCGATCACCAGGGTGATTTTCCCGTTACCCAGTTCTCCCCTGCCCTGCGCGTCGATGAGGGCCTGGAGGTTGGTGCCGCCGCCCGAGACGAGGACGGCGATTTTCTTTTGCTGTGCCATATGATTCCCTCCTTACGCTTCTTTCGGCTTGATCATAGCCAAGATGGGCATGAGCATACCGCCGATGGTATTGCCCGCCACCACGATGGCCAGATAGATGATGGACTTAACCGAGAAGAACATCCCCGCCGCGCCGAAGTAGAACATATTGGCCACCGAGTGCTCAAAGCCCGCCAGGATGAAAACAGGCACGCAGAACAGGATACCCGAAATGGTCTTTTTGTCGCGGTAGATGCTCACCGCCATATACATGAGGATACCACAGAAGATACCGCGGATCAAGGTCTGCCACCATTCCTGGGTCAGACGGGCGGTGCAAAGAGTTTCAGCCACGCCCCCAATGGCGGGGATGGCGGCGCGGAGAGCATAACCCAAAACCACGGTAGCAATGAGGTTGCCCAAGAGTCCCCAGAGCAGAACCGAGAAGGCTTCCCCGTCGTGCTTTTCGGGGATGAAGCCGATCTTGCCCGTGTAGAGGGAGTAGCCTTTGTAGCAGATAGAAAGCAAGGCAATAGAAAAGAAGAAAGCGCCGATGGTCTTATTCACCATAGAGCCGTCGCCAAAGCAGGCGAGGAACACGGTTCCTCCCACAGCGATCATGATACCGGCCAGCAGGCCGTTGACAAAATTCCAGATGATCTTTTTCATGGCATCAGATAATCTCGATCTGCTCGCCGCCAAGCTCGGCGGCGTTGACGATCTCACCGATGAGGTAAGCATCCTCACCGTTGGCGCGCAGGATCTCCAGAGCGGTCTCCACGTCCTCGGGAGCCACCACGATGCTCATGCCAACGCCCATGTTGTAGGTGTTGAACATATCTCTCTCGGGAATGTTACCCGTCTTGGCGATCAGATCGAAGATGGGCAGTACCTTTACGTCGGCACGGCGGACGCGGGCACCCAGGCCTTCGGGAATGCTTCTCGGGATGTTCTCGTAGAAGCCGCCGCCCGTGATGTGTGAAATACCCTTGACATTGATTTTTTCAAGGAGTGCCAGCACAGATCTCACGTAGATGCGGGTAGGGGTCAAAAGGGTCTCTCCGATGGACTTACCGCCCAGAGCCTCGCAGGGCTCGTACAGGGAGGGAGGATTGTTGTCAATGTCGAATACCTTACGGCAGAGGGAGAAGCCGTTGGAGTGAACGCCCGTGGAGGCCAGAGCGATGACCACGTCACCCGCCTTCATGGTGGTGTTGTCGATGATCTTCTTCTTGTCCACGATACCCACCGAGAAGCCGGCCAGGTCGTACTCCTCCGCAGGCATCATGCCGGGATGCTCGGCGGTCTCACCGCCGATCAGAGCGGCACCCGACTGGACACAGCCCTCGGCCACACCGCCCACGATGGCGGCGATCTTCTCGGGGATATTCTTCCCGCAGGCGATGTAATCCAGGAAGAACAGGGGCTTGGCGCCCACGCAAATGATGTCGTTGACACACATGGCCACAGCGTCAATGCCGATGGTATCGTGCTTGTCCATGAGAATGGCCATCTTGACCTTGGTACCGCAGCCGTCGGTACCCGACACGAGGACAGGATCCTCCATGCCGCCGATATTCAGGCCAAAGCAGCCGCCAAAGCCGCCCACGTCGTCCACACATCCCTCGTTTTTGGTACGGGCAATGTGCTTTTTCATAAGCTCGACCGCCTTGTAGCCGGCGGTAATGTCCACGCCTGCTGCGGCGTAGCTTTCGGATTTAGAGTTAGAATGCATGATGTATTCCTTTCTAAGGAGTACGCCAAGGGGAACTTTGGAAAAAAGTTTCCCTTGGAACCCTTCAAAAACTTTTAAGAATGATATCGCATATTGGGGAAATTCGCATCGACATATGCGATTGAACATTAGAGATTTCAAACCTCTTTTGGGAAGTTCGGGGAGGTCAAGGAACCCTTTTCCAAAAGGGTTCCTCGTATATTTCTTACTCTTTACCCGTCCAACAGTAAGTACACAGCTTGCAGGGCTCAAGACCGATGGCCTTGACAACGCCCTCCAAGGTCTGGAATTCCAGCGACGAGAAGTTGAACTTGTCCGCGATCGCCTTACGCATATTCTTTCCGCGCTCAGTGTCGCCGTCGGCATATTCCTCCAGGTGCTTGAAGCCCTCGGGGCCCTCCAGCTCCATGATGACGCGGCGGGTGATCAGCTCCATGTCCGACGTGTTGCGGGAGAAGTTGAGGTACTTACAACCGTACATGATGGGGGGACAGGCCGAGCGCATATGCACCGACTTAGCGCCATGAGAATAGAGGAAATCAACCGTCTCCTGAAGCTGGGTGCCGCGGACGATGGAATCGTCCACAAAGAGCAGATTCTTGTCCTTAATGAGCTGATGGATGGCGATCTGCTTCATTTTCGCGGTTTTTCTGCGGTCGCTTTGATTGCCGGGCATAAAGCTCCGCGACCAGGTGGGAGTATATTTGATATACGGTCTTGCGAAGGGCGCTTTACTGCGGTTGGCGTAGCCGATGGCGTGGGGGGTACCCGAATCTGGCACACCGCTGACATAATCCAGTTCGCCCGTGTTGCCGATTTCCTCGTCACGAGCTGCCATGATCTCACCGTTACGGTAGCGCATCTCCTCCACGTTGACCCCTTCATAGGTAGAAGTGGGATACCCGTAGTAGGACCAGAGGAAGGCGCACATACGCATCTCCTTGCCGGGCTTGGCAAGCTGCTCCACTCCGTCGGGGGTAAGTCTGACAATCTCGCCCGGTCCTAGCTCCCGCTCATCCTCAAAGTCCAGCTTGATATAGGCGAAGGACTCAAAGGATACGGCGTAGCCGTCCTCCCGCTTGCCGATGAGCACCGGCAAGCGTCCCACGCGGTCTCGGGCAACGATGATGGAACCGTCTTCACAGAGAAGCAGAATATTGGCCGTGCCCTCGATGACCTTTTGGGCAAAGCGAAGGCCTTCCTTAAAGCTGCTCTTCTGGTCGATAAGGGCAGCCACCAGCTCGGTGGAATTGATCTTCCCCGCCGTCATGGCGTTAAAATGACCGCCGCTGAAGGACAGATATTGATTGATCAGCGCTTCAGCGTTGTTGATGGCACCGATGATACAAATGGCGTAGGTACCCAGATTGGAGCGGATGAGCAGAGGCTGGGGCTCGCCGTCGCTGATACAGCCGATGGCGGCAGTTCCCTGCATACTTTCCAGCACGTGTGCAAAACGGGTACGGAAGGGAGCGCTTTCAATGCTATGGATCTCGCGCTGAAGTCCCAACTCGGGATCATAGGATGCCATACCGGCACGGCTGGTGCCGAGATGGGAATGGTAGTCCGTGCCGAAAAAGACGTCCAACAGACAATCCTGTTTTGAGGTTATTCCGAAAAATCCACCCATAGTGGTCTCCTGTTACTGTCGAGTGATCAAGCGAAGAAAAGCTTGTTGAGGGTCAGAGGATCGATGTACTCGCCGTCCTTGTAGACGCGCATATTGCCCGAGGCGATCTCGTCGATGAGCATGACGTTGCCCTCGGCATCGTAGCCGAACTCGAACTTGATGTCATACATATCAAGGCCCTTTTCCTTCAGGTCGTCGGCCACGATCTTGGTGATGGCCTGAGTCATAGCCTTGAGATCGTCGTACTGCTGTGCGGTCATCACGCCCAGGTCAACAAGACCATCCTTGGTCACCAGGGGATCACCCTTCTCGTCGTTCTTGAAGGTGGTCTCCACGTAAGCGGGGAGATCCTGGCCCAGCTCGCAGTAGTCGGAGTAGCGGCGATAGAAGGAGCCCACAGCCTTGTAGCGGCAGATGACCTCCAGGCCCTTACCGAAAGCCTTGGCGGGGAGGACTTCCATGGTGGTGTCATCAAGATTTGCGCTGACGTAGTGGGTCTTGATGCCTGCGGCATTGATCTTCTCAAAGAAGTAGATGGACATACGCAGATTCACGTCACCCACGCCTTCGATGGTCAGGCCGACAGAGTTCTCGCCGGGATCGAACACGCCGTCCTTGCCGGTGCAATCGTCCTTGAACTTGAGCAGGTAGTTGCCGTTGTCAAGGGCGTATACGTTCTTAGTCTTTCCTGTGTAAACGAGTTTCATGGTGGTTTCTCCTTTATTTTTTTGATAAGATTTACAAAATGAATATATCAAGATCACACGGCGATCGGTGAACTGCCGCACAGCATCTCTCCGTAGGGGCGAACTGTGTTCGCCCGTTCATATCCGAGAGGACAAACAAATACGCGGGTGATCATGGCAGGCACGGTTGCACGGGCGAACACAGTTCGCCCCTACGGCGAGTCTCAGCCGTTCAGCTCGGCTTGCAGGGCGGCGTCCTTGGCCAGCACGGCCTCGGCGTCCTTCCGTTTCTTGGCGTCCAGCTTGGCGGCGATCTCGGGATCAGACACGCCGAGGATCTGGATAGCAAGCAAAGCGGCATTGGCGGCTCCGTTGATGGCTACCGTGGCTACAGGTACACCTGTAGGCATCTGTACAGTAGACAAAAGAGCGTCAATGCCGTCGAGGGCAGAGGATTTGCAGGGGATTCCGATGACGGGGAGAGATGTGCGTGCGGCAACAGCACCCGCCAGGTGGGCGGCCATGCCTGCTGCGGCGATGAGAACACCGAAGCCATTCTCGCGGGCATCGGCGGCAAACTGCCCTGCCTCGTCGGGGGTTCTGTGGGCAGAGTACACGTGTACCTCGTAAGGAACATTAAAAGAAGACAGCATATCCATCGCCTTTCTGACGATCGGCAGATCGCTGTCGCTTCCCATGATAATACCGACTTTTTTCATCTTTGTTTTCCTCCTGATTCATAATGGGAGCCTCTCCGAAAGTCTGTTGGCGAGGCAGGCGTGTGGGATTTTTTCGTCAGTCTAAACAAGATCTTGCACGCGTAGTCAGAGCCTACGCGAAAAGATCTTGTGACGAATGGCGGAAAAAGCACCGCGCATGACCGCCAAGAGAGTTGCGGTGAGGTTCCAACATAAAAAGGGCGCACTTATCCGCGCAACATTGGCGTGCGGTATAAGTGTGCCCAGACGGTCGGCTATATAGGACGGACAAGATGCCTCGCCCCTGCTGATTTCTGTTTCACCGTGGTAAACTCCACTCATCCGTCAGTCGCAGAAATCGAATTCCCAAATACGATATTATTCTATCACAAACCCGATTTTTTGTCAAGGGTATTTTGAGAATTTTAAGCGTTTTGACGGATTGAACAAAGGCGAACAAAAGGGGTAAATTTTTATGTGAATTTTTGCCCTTCCCTGCTCATTCGGGCAGCTTGCACACGTCCACCCAGACCGAGGGCTGAGTCAATTTCTCCAGTTCGGTCAGCGTCAGCTCCATGGCGCTGTTACTGCTTCCACAGGCGGGGAAAACCGTTTCAAAACGCTTGAGGGACTGATCCAGGTACACCTCCACGCCCTCATTGACCGCAAAGGGACAGACACCGCCCACGGCGTGACCCACGCGAAGGGGGGCTTCCTCATGGGACAGCATTTTGGCCTTGGCACCGAAGTAGGCCTTATACTTGGGGTTGTCGATGCGAGCGTCTCCGGCGGCCACCACCAAAATAGTGCGCTCCCCGATGGAGAAGGACAGGGTCTTGGCGATACGACAGCCCTCGCACCCCAACGCAGCGGCTGCCAGCTCCACGGTGGCGCTGGACACGGTAAATTCTTGGATGCGGTGAGCATAGCCACGCTCCTGCATGAAGGCTCTGACTTTCTCGATGGACATGACGGGCTCCTTTATTTTTAGTGGTCTTATAGCATAGGGTGGTGGGAATGCCAAGAAAGGACATCAAGAATGCCCCTCTTCGTAGAATTTATTCCACATATCTTACATCAATGTTCTCGTAATCATACACGAAGTGCAGAGACGCAAATCTGATCTCCTGTGTATCAAAATCAAACTCAACTGTCAGTATAGGAAAAAGGGATTGATTGCCGCTGTCAATTCTAAAGGTCAACAGAATCCGTTGATTTGAAATATCGACTCGCTGATACTTAAAAGACATATTTTGGAGCACTTGAAAAAGCTCGTCTTCTTTTAAGTCTGTCAGATCGATCGTTGCCGATACAGAGGTTTCCTTATTCACGATCGCCAATATATCTCCGTCTTGGCTAACGGAATACTTTTGATCTACAATTCGTTCGACATCAGACAATGACTGAATTTGTCCGTCTGTTTCTTCCGCATAAATTCCGGTTAGCACATCATATGAAGCAATCGTATTGTCGCATTGACAATATATCTTGGAGCCTTCTCCTTTTGCCCAAGGATGCTTTTGAAAGCCATCCTCCTGATAAAGCAACTTCAAGCCGTTACCGTACAGGTCGCATTCATAAATGAGCAGTGAGAAATCAAACAGCCCGTTACTACGCACGGTAGAAAAATAAACTTTTTGATTCAAAATAACATACCCTAAATTAGGCTCGGAATCCTCTGTGAGCGTCCCAAGCTCCAACATATGGTCGGAAAAATACAACACCTCATCATCCACAACAAGAACGACATTTTTGGAAGGTGTATATAAAGTAAAAGCCTGCTTGATATCATCTTCGGACACGGCGCAGGAAGCAGTAGCACACATAAGAATAGCGAAAAGGCATATACAACTGATGATTTTACACATAAGAACACCTTCATATATTTATCCCTTTCATTATAGCATACGTTTCCCTTCCCGTCCATTGACCCATTTCACAAATTTCCTCTCTCTCGATTATGCACCCCGTCAAAAAAACTTCCCGCCTCTCGCTAAAGTCCATGAAATGCCTTGACAAGCACCCCGTCTGCGTGGTATAATATGCAAGTACGAAATCAAAATCATGCAAAACGGCGCAGTATCACCGCTTTGTGCTGGAGGAAAATATGAAAGATTTAGATTGGGGCAACCTTGGCTTTGCCTATCAAAAAACCGACTACCGCTTCGTCGCCCGCTACAAGGACGGCGCATGGGACGAGGGCGGTCTCACCACCGACGAGACCATTACCATGAACGAGTCCGCCTGCGTTCTTCAGTACGCCCAGACCTGCTTTGAGGGTCTGAAGGCTTACCGCACCAAGGACGGCCACATCGTCTGCTTCCGCCCCGATCTCAACGCCGCCCGCATGGCCGATTCCTGCCGCCGCATGATCATGCCCGTGTTCCCCGAGGACAAATTCGTGGACGCCGTGGTACAGACCGTCAAAGCCAACGCCGATTGGGTACCTCCCTTCGGCTCGGGCGCTACCCTGTACGTCCGTCCCTATATGTTCGGCGCAGACCCCATTCTGGGTGTGAAGCCTGCCAACGAGTTTGAGTTCCGCGTGTTCTGCACCCCCGTAGGTCCTTACTTCAAGGGTGGCGTGAAGCCCCTGACCGTTCGCATCAGCGACTACGACAGAGCCGCCCCCCGCGGTACGGGTCACATCAAGGCAGGTCTCAACTATGCCATGAGCCTGTACGCCATCGTGGACGCCCACGAGCAGGGCTATGATGAGAATATGTATCCCGACGCAGGCACCCGCACCTATCTTGAAGAGACCGGCGGCGCCAACATCCTGCTTATTACCAAGGACGGCAAGGTAGTCACACCCAAGTCCGACTCCATCCTGCCCTCCATCACCCGCCGCTCTCTCATGTACGTGGCTAAGGAATATCTGGGTCTTGAGGTGGAAGAGCGCAAGGTGCGCATTGACGAGCTGGATCAGTTTGCCGAGTGCGGTCTCTGCGGTACTGCCGCCGTCATCTCCCCCGTGGGCAAGATCGTAGATCACGGCCGCGAGATCTGCTACGGCATGGACAAGATGGGTCCCGTCACCGAGAAGCTGTATAAGACCCTTGTCGGCATTCAGATGGGCGAGATCGAAGCCCCCGAAGGATGGATCAAGAGGATTGATTGAGTTTTTTGGTTATATGAAAACGGGCTGTCCCTTGCGGGACAGCTCTTTTATCAAATCGCAAATTTCTATTTACCATTTTTGAAAATCTATTGAAAACGGTAAAAGTTTGTGATATAATACTGTACGAAAGGTGGTGCTCCATGAAACTTATTGCTCGTAATCAATATTTAGAAAAACTTATCAATGTAATCGGAACTCCGGATATTAAGGTAATTACTGGTGTTCGACGTAGCGGAAAATCCAAACTGCTTGAAGCATTCAGAAACCATATTGAACAGAACGTGCCCGACCACAATATCATTCAAATCAACTTCAACTTGCCGGAGTTTGACCATCTGCTTGAGTACAGACCTTTGTACGACTATGTCAATTCGCAGTATGTGGCAGGCAAGGAAAACTTTATTTTGATTGATGAAGTCCAAATGTGTGCCGATTTTGAAAAAGCAATCAACGGTTTGCACGCATCCGAAAAGTTTGATATTTATATCACTGGCTCAAATGCTTTCCTTTTGAGTTCTGACCTTGCTACACTGTTTACCGGAAGAACATTTGAAATCAAGGTATTTCCGTTCTCTTTCAGTGAATATATGCAGTATTTTGGTTACAGCGACAAGTATACCGCCGTGGATAAGTATATGATTGAGGGCGGTATGGCTGGCTCCTATCTGTATAAAGATCAAGAAGCCAAGTATGATTATATTGCCGATGTTTTCAATACCTTAATTGTCCGTGATATTCGCAAGAAATATAAAATCCGTAATATGCAGTTGATGGATAGACTTGTGGATTTCCTGATGGACAATATCTCAAATCTGACCTCGGCACGAAGCATCACAAATACTATCAGCGGGTTAAAGGAAAAAGTCAACCACGTTACCATCAGCTCGTATATTCAGTATTTGTGCAATGCCTTTGCCTTTTATAAAGTCCGTAGATACGATATTAAAGGAAAAAAGTATCTCTCCAGCAACGACAAGTATTATCTGAGCGACCACACATTCCGCTATGCAAAACTCGGCACGAAGAATATGGACTATGGCAGAATCCTTGAAAATGTGGTTGCCATAGAACTGCTCCGAAGAGGGTATGAGGTCTATGTCGGTGTGCTTTACAAGAAAGAGATCGACTTTGTTGCAATCAAACGAAACGAAAAGATTTATATACAGGTTTCGGATAATATCAGCGATGAAAAAACCTTTGAACGTGAGGTTTCACCTCTGCTTCAAATCAAGGACGCTTACCCCAAGATGGTCGTTGCCCGCACTCGACACGATGAGTATCAGTATGAGGGTGTAAGGATTGTCGATATTGCGGATTGGTTATTGAGGTGATTGCCAAACGAGAAAAAATATCAAGAATGGTAAATACGGAGTGCAATATGAAATTTGAATATCAAGAATACAATAGAAAAGCTACTGATGATGAGTTGATAGACGATGTAAAGCGTGTTGCTAAAGAACACTGCTTACCTTCTTTGTCAATGCACGAGTATAACGCATACGGAAGTTTCGATAATTCTACCATTATCCGTAGATTTGGAACATGGAATCATGCATTGGAATTGGCTGGTTTAGAATGCAGAAATCGTTTTTACACAGAACTGGAGTTGTTCAATAACTTGCAACATGTATGGATGGCAAAAGGTTGCCAACCCACACGACGTGATATGGACAACAAACAATATTCGACGATTTCAAGCGGTGCATATATGCGAAAATATATGAAATGGTCTAATGCATTAAAAGCCTTCGTGGAATACATTAACCAAGATGTTAGTGATGACTCTTTATATGAGGTAAACAGCGAAACAAGAGGACATAAAACTACCCGTGATATAAATCTAAGGTTACGATTCAAGGTTATGCAACGCGATAATTTTAAATGCTGTGCTTGCGGAGCTTCTCCTGCCAAAGATCCATCAGTTGAATTACACATTGATCATATTTTTCCCTGGTCAAAAGGTGGTGAGACCGAGATTGATAATTTGCAAACTTTGTGCTCCAAATGCAATTTAGGAAAGAGCGACCTTACTTAAAACTTATAAATTTTGTATTCAGCACTATCGGTGCGTAGCCAATTTCTCCGAAATTGTTAAAGGGGTTGGGATGTTTCCCTACAAGATTTTTCAAAATTACAGTTTCCATTCAGTAACAATCTTCCCTCTTGACAAATCCGAATAAATATTGTATAATACTTGCATCTGTTTTCCATTGACTGCATATTTATTCGTTTTCGGAGGTATATATTCATGATTTCCCTGTATAATCAACACTTCTTAAAGCTCCTTGACCTGACCCCCGAGCAGATCGGCGGTCTTTTGAATCTCGCCGCTGACCTGAAACTCAAGAAAAAGGCGGGTATCCCCCACCGTATGTGCGAGGGCAAGAGTGTCGCCCTCATTTTTGAAAAGACCTCCACCCGCACCCGTTGCGCCTTTGAGGTGGCCGCCGCCGATCTCGGTATGCACCCTACCTATCTGGATCCCACCGGTTCTCAGATCGGCAAGAAAGAGAGCATCGCCGACACCGCCCGCGTACTGGGCCGTATGTACGACGGCATCGAGTACCGCGGTTACGGTCAGGCCATCGTGGAGGAGCTGGCCAAGTTTGCAGGCGTTCCCGTGTGGAACGGGTTGACCAACGAGTTCCATCCCACCCAGATCTTAGCAGATTTCCTCACCATCAAGGAGCAGTTTGGCAGTCTCAAGGGCATCAAGCTGGTCTATATGGGCGACGCCCGCTATAACATGGGCAACTCCCTTATGGTTGGCTGTGCCAAGATGGGTATGCACTTCGTGGCCTGTGCCCCTGCCAAGTATTTCCCTAACGCCGAGCTGGTAGCAGAGTGTCAAACCATCGCCGCCGAGACGGGAGCTGTCCTTGAGTTCATTGAGGATCCCATGACCGCCACCAAGGGTGCCCACGTTATCTACACCGATGTGTGGGTATCCATGGGCGAACCTGCCGAGGTATGGGAGGAACGCATCAATGATCTGACCCCCTACCGCGTCACCTCTGAGCTGATGCAAAATGCAGGTGAGCAGTGTGTCTTCATGCACTGCCTGCCCGCCTTCCACGACCTAAACACCACCATTGGCAAGGAAATCCACGACAAGTTCGGCATTGACTGCATGGAGGTCACCGACGAGGTCTTTGAGTCCCCCGCCTCCATCGTCTTTGACGAAGCTGAGAACCGTATGCACACCATCAAGGCTGTCATGGCGGCGACTCTGGTTGAGGGACTGTAATTTTGACTAAAAAGCAAAAGCAGCACGATCAAATGATCGTGCTGCTTTTGTGTTTTTGATCAGCTATCAAACTTGATGGCCATCTGACCCTGCTCGGCCAGATCAGCCTTATGCTTTTCAAGCAGAGCGGCGATACGCTTGTCGGGCTTGAGAAGCTCGCTGATGGTGTTATCGTGGTTGAGGGTATCAATAATGTAGGAAACGTACTTGCACATATTGACCTCCACGTACCAGGGCTTCGTGTAGATCTCGGGCTTGCGGTATACCAAGTTGGTGGTCAGGATCTTGTCGATGATGCCCTTTTCATAGGCCTCGTCGAATTCCTTGAAGCCGTCGGTAAACAGACCGAAGGTGGCGAAGTTGAAAACGCGCTTACAACCATAGACCTGCTTGAGCTGGGTAGCTACGTCCAGGAGAGAGCCACCCGAGGAGATCATGTCATCCACGATGATGACGTCCTTGCCCTCCAGCTCCTGGCCGAGATACTTATGCTCCAGGATGGGGTTCTTACCGTTGACGATGGTGGAGTAGTCGCGGCGCTTATAGAACATACCGATATCCAGACCGAGAGAGGAAGAGTAGTTGATACAACGGCTCATGGCTCCCTCGTCAGGAGAGATCATCACGGTATGGGTAGGCTCGATGACCACGTCGGGAACGGCACGGATCAAGGCTTTGATCATTTGGTAGTTAGGCATGACGTTGTCAAAGCCCGACAAAGGGATAGCGTTGGCCACACGGGGATCGTGAGCGTCAAAGGTAATAATATTGGAAACGCCGATGTTCACAAGCTCCTGGAGCATCATGGCGCAGTCCAGAGACTCGCGGGCAGTGCGCTTATGCTGACGGCCTTCGTACAGCATGGGCATGATCACGGTGATCCTGCGTGCCTTACCGCCGATGGCGGCAATGATGCGCTTGAGGTCTGCATAATGGTCATCGGGACTCATGGGAACGACCATGTTGTGCAGCTTATAGGTCACACCGTAGTTGAACATATCGCAGATAATGTAAACGTCCTGTCCGCGCATGGATTCCTTGATCATGGCTTTGCCCTCGCCCGAACCGAAGCGGGGGCAATCCACGTGGGCGAGGTAGGTGGCTTCACCGCCGTGGCGGCGCCATTCCTTCAAATAATAATCAACGCGGTCTGCAAATTTCTCGCAGCCCTTCATACCAATGACTGTAAGTTCCCCGTACAAAGACTCTTTCATAGTGCAATTCCCTTTCTGTCTCTTGTGTTTTCGGCATACCCGCTCTGTGGGGTACGTTTTTCCTTGATGTTATCGTCAGTAAGATCTTGGATTACTGGAGCTTGCAGAAGCGGTCGTAAGCCTCATCCCATGCAGCTCTGTAAGCGCAGGGAGTATAGTGCTTGACCTCAAAGGAGTTAGCAACGACCTGACGTGCTTCGGAGAGATCCTTGATGGCGCCCACAGCCATCATCTGGGCCAGAAGGTTACCGATGGAGGTAGCCTCCTCGGGGCCTGCGCAGACCTCAAGACCGCAAGCATCAGCGGTCATCTGAGACAGGAAGTGGTCCTTGGTACCGCCGCCCACCACGTTGATGACAGAAGCCTTCTTATTGCGGAGGGTCTGGATGTTTTCAACGGTGTAGCGATACTTGAGAGCCAGGGATTCGTAGATGCAACGGACGACCTCACCCACAGTCTCGGGCACATGCTGACCCGTCTTGCGGCAGAACTCGCGGATCTTCTCGGGCATATTGCCGGGGGTGTTGAAGGATGCGTCGTCGGGATTGATGAGAGACTGGAAGGGTGCGGCTTCCTTAGCCCAAGCTTCCATCTGAGCGAAGCTATAGTCCTTACCCTCGCGCTTCCACTGACGGCGGGACTCCTGGATGATCCAGAGGCCCATGATGTTCTTCAGGAAGCGGATGGTACCGTTGATACCGCCCTCGTTGGTGAAGTTGGCGGCACGGGTAGCGTCATTGATGAGGGGCTGGGGCAGCTCCATACCCATCAGGGACCAGGTGCCCGAGCTGATGTAGATAAAGTCATCGGCCTGGGAAGGAACGGCCATGACGGCAGAAGCGGTATCGTGGGAAGCCACGGTGTAGACGTTGATATTGTTCTTGCCCACCTCGTCGGTGATGGAGGGGAGCAGACCGCCCAGATTGTAGCCGGGCTGAACGATCTCGGGGAACAGGCTGCGCTTGACGCCCAGCTTATCAGTGAGCTGGTATGCAAAATCGCGCTTGGCGGCATCAAGGAGCATACCCGTGGAGGCGATGGTATACTCGGTGGCCATCTTGCCCGTCAGGAAATAGTTGAGCAGGTCGGGAATGAAGAGGAGCTTCTCTGCTCTGTTCAGAGCGTCAGCATCGTCACGCATCTCGGCGGCCAACTGGTTGAGGGTGTTGAAATCAATGGCCTGGATACCCGTCACGTCATAGACCTCCTTGGCGGAGACCATGGGCTCCATGTAGTCGGTGATGCCTACGGTGCGGGTGTCGCGGTAGTGAGTGGGGTTAGCCATGAGGCGGCCATTCTTGTCGATAAGACCGTAGTCGACGCCCCAGGTGTCGATACCCATGGAGGTGACGTTGTCACCGTCGATCACCGTCTTGGTGATAGAGTTCTTGATCTCAAAGTAAATGCGAAGGATGTCCCAAGTGAAGCGGCCGTTCACAAACATGGGATCGTTGGAGAAACGATGATTCTCACGCAGGGTGAGCTTTTCTCCGTCAAAGGTACCGACGATGCCTCGTCCGCTGGATGCGCCCAGGTCGATCGCCAACATTTTAAGTTCTGCCATAGCAATGCTACCTCCATTATTAAATGATAGAAACGCGGTGCGTGCCCCGCACCAAAAAATACCGAATTTATTATATCATATTTCCACCCATTATGTTTGAACTTTTTGTTAATATCCCAAACTTTCCGACAAAAAAGCAAGGCGACCCTTTAGTTGGCTAAAACGCGGCCGAAGATCAACATATTGTAAATTCATGGATTATTAACACAATATCTTGTGTCAAGGTATTGACAGGAGCCCCAAGATATGCTATAATAGCGTCACCGACTTTCAGCAAAAGGAGACAAATGCCGACCTATGAATATTCAAGGGTATCAAAAGGTCACGCTTCTGGATTTTCCGGGACGCGTTGCCTGTACTGTTTTTCTGGGCGGATGTAATCTCCGTTGTCCCTTCTGCCACAACGCAGGACTGGTCCGCACCCCCAACGTCGAGGCAAACGCCTACGATGAGGTGATGGACTATCTGGCCAAGCGGCGGAGCATCCTGCAGGGTGTCTGTATCACGGGAGGTGAGCCTTTGCTCCATCCCGACCTGCCCGATCTGCTCCGCGAGGTGAAAGCCTTGGGCTACGCCGTCAAGCTCGACACCAACGGCTCCCTGCCCCGCCAGCTTGCCCGCGCCCTGTCCACAAAATGCGTGGACTACGTGGCTATGGACATAAAGCACGCGCCCAACGCCTATCCCAAGGCCACGGGCTGTGACCTTGATTTTGCCCCCTTTGAGGAAAGCATCCGTCTCTTGCGAGAGAGCGGGCTTCCCTACGAATTCCGCACCACCGCGGTCAAGGGCATCCACGAGATCGGGGATTTTGAGACCATTGCCGCCTACCTTGGCGACGAGGCCTACTTCATCCAAAAATTCGTGGATTCGGGCAATCTGCTTGGCACGGACTGCTGTGCTTTTTCCCACGAGGAGATGCAAACAATCCTGTCAGTCGTCCGCAACCATACCCCTCGAGCCGCCCTGCGCGGGTGAGCTCCATCCCATACTACATTATAAATTTGAAGGAGAGACATCATGTACAGAGTACAAAAAAGAGACGGCAGCATTGCCGATTTTAACATTGTCAAGATCTCGAACGCCGTGAAGCAGGCCTTTGATGCTTGCGAACGTCAGTACAATGACAACGTCATCGATTTCCTCGCTCTCAAGGTCACCTCTGATTTCGAATCCAAGATCGTGGACGGTCTCATTTCCGTGGAGGACATTCAGGACAGCGCCGAGACCGTGCTGGTCCAGGCAGGCTACGCCGACGTTGCCAAGGCTTACATCCTTTACAGAAGACAGAGAGAAAAGCTGCGTAATATGCAGTCCACCTTCCTTGATTATAAGGAGATCGTGGACAAGTACGTCAAGAACCTTGACTGGCGCGTTAAGGAGAACTCCACCGTTACCTACTCCGTGGGCGGCCTGATCCTCTCCAACTCGGGCGCCATCACCGCCAACTACTGGCTCTCCGAAATCTATGACGACGAGATCGCCAAGGCACACCAGAACGCTGATATCCACCTCCACGACCTGTCTATGCTGACGGGCTACTGTGCAGGTTGGTCTCTGAAGCAGCTCATCGAGGAGGGTCTCGGCGGTATCCCCGGCAAGATCACCTCCGCTCCCGCAAAGCACCTCGCCACCCTCTGCAACCAGATGGTCAACTTCCTGGGTATCATGCAGAACGAGTGGGCAGGCGCGCAGGCATTCTCCTCCTTTGACACCTACCTGGCTCCTTTCGTCAGAGCCGATAATCTCTCCTACGACCAGGTGAAGAAGTGCATCGAGTCCTTTATCTACGGCGTGAACACCCCCTCCCGTTGGGGCACCCAGGCTCCCTTCTCCAACGTCACCCTTGACTGGACCGTCCCTGCTGACTTGAAGGACGAGCTGGCCATCGTAGGCGGCAAGCGTATGGACTTCACCTACGGCGATTGCAAGAAGGAAATGGACATGGTCAACCGCGCCTTCATCGAGGTCATGATCGACGGCGACGCTCACGGCCGCGGCTTCCAGTACCCCATCCCCACCTACTCCATCACCCGTGACTTCGACTGGTCCGAGACCGAGAACAACCGCCTCCTGTTTGAAATGACCGCCAAGTACGGTACCCCCTACTTCTCCAACTACGTCAACAGCGATATGGAGCCCTCCGACGTTCGTTCCATGTGCTGCCGTCTGCGCCTTGACCTCCGTGAGCTTCGCAAGAAGTCCGGCGGCTTCTTCGGCAGCGGTGAGTCCACCGGTTCTATCGGCGTTGTCACCATCAATATGCCCAGAATCGCATATCTCTCCAAGGACGAGGCTGACTTCTACGCCCGTCTCGACCACATGATGAACATCGCCGCCAGATCCCTCAAGATCAAGCGTGACGTCATCACCAAGCTGCTTGACGAGGGTCTGTATCCCTACACCAAGCGCTACCTCGGCACCTTATCCAACCACTTCTCCACCATTGGTCTCGTGGGTATGAATGAAGCAGGTCTCAACGCCAAGTGGCTCCGCAAAGACATGACCCACAAGGAGACTCAGGAGTTCACCAAGAACGTGCTGAACCACATGAGAGAGCGTCTCTCCGACTATCAGGAGATGTACGGCGACCTTTATAACCTGGAAGCTACGCCCGCCGAGTCCACCTCCTATCGCCTGGCCAAGCACGACCGCAAGCGCTATCCCGACATCATCTGCGCTTCCGACGCAGAGACTCCCTACTACACCAACTCCTCTCACCTGCCCGTGGGCTTCACCGAGGACGTGTTCACCGCTTTGGACATTCAGGACGAGCTCCAGACCCTCTACACCTCGGGTACTGTGTTCCACGCATATCTCGGTGAGAAGCTGCCTGACTGGCGCGCCGCCGCAGGCATCATCCGCTCCATCGCAGAGAACTACCGTCTGCCCTACTACTCCCTGTCTCCCACCTACTCGGTCTGCAAGGAGCACGGCTATCTGGCGGGCGAGCACTTCAACTGCCCCATCTGCGGTGCCGAGGCCGAGGTCTACAGCCGTATCACCGGCTACTACCGTCCCGTCAAGAACTGGAACGACGGTAAGTCCCAGGAATACAAAGAGAGAAAGACCTACAACATCGCCACTTCTGTGCTGACCCACGTTGGCCCTAAGTCTCAGGGTGAAGCCGTTGCTCCTGTTACGGCAACTCCCGCCCTGACCGACGGCGTGTATCTCTTTGCTTCCGCCACCTGCCCCAACTGTAAGATCGCTGAGTCTCTCCTGTCCAAGGCTGGCGTGGCTTACACCAAGCTGTATGCTCACGAGAACGTGAAGCTGACCGAGTCCCTCGGTATCAAGCAGGCCCCCACCCTCGTGGCTGTCAAGAACGGCGAGATCACAAAATACGGTATGGTTCCCGGCGTGAAGGAATACATCAATTCTGTTTGCTGACCGGTAATTGATAATCCATAAGAACGAACGGGGGAACCTTCTTGAAAGAAGGTTCCCCCGTCCCCCCTCCCAGAACCTCTAAAAAGATTATGGAATACGAGATCTTTATTTTTTAAAAGGTTTTGAGGGGTCAAGGGGAACTTTTTTCATGAACTGCTTGCAGTTCGGTTCCCCTTGCGTACTCCTCTTACAAGAAAGGATAATTATGTACGACATCATCATCATTGGCGCGGGTCCTGCGGGGCTGACGGCGGCCGTATATGCAAGAAGAGCCAACAAGAGCGTCCTGCTTTTGGACAAGGGCGTGTTTGGCGGCCAGATCACCTTCTCTCCCAAGGTGGAAAATTATCCCGGCTTTGAAAGCATCAGCGGCAGCGAGCTTGCTGACCACATGGTGGAGCAAGCTTTGAGCCAGGGCGCGGAGGTTGAGGTTGAGACCGCCACAGGCATTGAGATCAGCGAGGACGGCCGTGTCAAGACGGTGGTCACCGAGGACGGAGGCCGCTATGAGGCCTTGTCGGTCATCATCGCTACGGGTGCCCGCCACCGTCACCTGGGTCTGCCCAACGAGGAGAAATTCATCGGTGACGGCATCTCCTTCTGCGCCGTTTGCGACGGTGCCTTCTATATGGACAAGACCGTGGCCCTCATCGGCGGCGGCAACTCCGCTCTTCAGGAGGCCATTCTGCTGTCCGAGACCTGCAAGAAGGTCTACGTGGTGCAAAATCTGGACTTCCTCACGGGCGAAAAGCAGCTTCAGGACATCCTCACCGCCCGCAAAAACGTGGAGATCATCACAGGCTCCGTGGTGAAGGAAATTCCCGATGGTGCCGTACTGTCCTCTATCGTCATTGAAAAGATCTCCAATGGCAACACCCGCACGCTGGAGATCGACGGTATGTTCGTAGCCATCGGTCTGATCCCCGAAAACGAAGCTTTTGCTTCGGTCATGGCGCTGGATCAATGGGGCTACGCAGATTCGGGCGAGGACTGCATGACCTCCACCCCCGGTATCTTTGTGGCCGGCGACTGCCGCCGCAAGGCCGTTCGTCAGGTGACCACCGCCACCGCCGACGGCGCCGTCTCTGCCGTAGCCGCTTGTCGGTATATTGATGGGTTATAAGTACGCAAGGGGAAAACTTCTTGAAAGAAGTTCGCCTCGCAAGCTCGGCCAAATATGCCTTTGGTATGATTTACCCCCTTAAACCTCTTTCAAGAACTAAAAAAAGCAAAGAAATTTATGAAAAAATCATACAGTGAGGAGTATCTCTATACCCCACGGGGCTCCTCCCCCATTCATATGGTACTTCGTAAGGGAGGGGCTTGCCCCTCCCTTACGAGTTCGTATCGTCCGCAATATCTCAGTAGGGGCGACCTGTGGTCGCCCGATCGTCCTTTTCATTCCTCCGCCTCTCCGAGAAGCAAAGCGATCCTTCGCGTGTTAATGCCATAAACCTTGGCGGCAGGGGCATTCTTATGGAGATACCGCAGGGCGTCCTTGCAATCGTGTGTGAGAGCTGCAGTTTCCATGAGCTTATATCCCTTCTGCGGGTCGTACTCCGAGCCCAGTCCTTCGACGATGGCGCGGCCCATCTCAAATTTAGCCTGTCCAACCTCTTGTTCGATGTAGGTGTCGTCCTCCTGCTCAGAGGCCAATCGGAACATTTCCACAGCATTATCGCCGTCGGCTTCAATGATCTCAAAGCGCTTGTCCTCTAAGGACGGATCGCTATTTGCTCCCGACAAAAGCAGAGCGCTGTTTTCGCGCTTGATGACACGGGGAAACGGGATAAGAGAGATGCACTCGGTCTCCACGGGATCGAAGATACAGCCCAAGGTATAAGCGACGCCAAGGTACATCTGGGCGTGAACACAGCCTTCCGCTGCCGAGGCTTTCATGAGATCATAAGCCATGCGGTGATCGGTGTCCCCTCCCTGTCCTCTCATGTGCATGAGGGCCAGGTTGAATTTTGCCTCGCCACCAAAGTGATAGGAGGCCAAGTGATAATATTTCCGCGCCCAAACATAGTTGCGCGGGGTGTGGTAGCCTTGATGATACATAAAGGCCAGATTGAAGGCCGAACGGGCATCACCAAAATCCACCGCTCCTTCAAAATACCCCCAAAAGGCGGCTTCATAATCTCCCTGCACAAAAGCCGCGTCGGCCTTGATACGCCTGTTGTGATCGAATTTCTCCATGTGTACTCTCTCCCGTCATTTCATCTCGTAATTATATTATACACGAAAGATAAATAATTACAAGACTTGACTTTTTGAGGTTTTTGTGGTATAATATAAGTGTAAAAAAGCAGGACCGCCAAGCGATCCTGCTTTTTTACAGCCCTGTCTATAAGCCGGGTTCTGTTCCCCCTTTCGGGTTCGGCGACCATCTATCTTTGCTTTCCGTCACCGAAAAGCTCCGTGGCTTTCGCCCCATGCCACCCCTCGCCCTTTCGCACTCGGGTCAAGTGGATCGTAAGATCAACGACGGGGTGTTGCATCAGGTAGAGTTTACAGCAAATCTACGTTACCGTAGAAGTGGGTGAGCTCTTACCTCGCCTTTCCATCCTTACCTCCCGTGGGAGGCGGTCTATTTCTGTTGCCCTTTTCCGGCGGTTGCCCGCGGCTGACGTTATCAGCTACCCTGCCCTGTGATGCCCGGACTTTCCTCGCGGTAATACCTTTCGGCGTGATACCGCGCGGCCGCCCGACAGACCTGCGTCGGTATTATAGCACGATTTCGGGGATTTGTCAAGGGAAATAAAAGTATCTCAAAAAGTCAAAATTATTTTTCTCTCACTATTGACAATCAAACGAACTTGTGGTATAATCAAATAAACAGGAAATGTTAAACAGCAAGAAAGGAGTCCGACATGGCCCGAGGCAAGCCAAAAAGCAGGTACAAGAAAAAGAAGAAAAAAGCGGCTCTGAAAAAACCGCCGCTCTCCCCCCTTGACAAGTGTATCCACGGGTTTCTATGGGTCATAGCCATCGCGCTCCCCTTTGTGTTTTTCTTCGGATGGTTTATGCTGTACAGAACCATCGCCTTGTCCGACAGCACGGTGATCTGCTCTGATGCACGCGCTTCTGTCCTATGGTGCGCTCCCATGCTTCTATTCATTGTGGTCGCCGCAATCGCCACCGTTGAAAACTTTCGTATTAAAAAACAGCCCTTTTTCGGTCTGAAGGATTTCCCCTACGGCTCGCCCGGGTACACCGAGGTATATCCCCTGTTCAGGAAGAAAAAGTATCCGGTTTTAAAACCCGAGCGCCCCTCGCATAAGAAATTCCGCAAACAAAGCGTAATCGCGGTGATCATATGCTTTGCCATCTGCACAGCATTCCTTCCCTTTTCTCTTTTTGGGCGAGATGTCTTGCATGAAGACATGAGCATCAGCGTCTATAATGCCTTCAATTCCGAGATCAGACACTACGAGGCTGAAGACGTCACGACCGTGAACTTCTCCATCCGCTTCTACGCAGGCGGGCGGTATTCCTCGGGCGGCTGGAGAAAATACGTCACGCTCACCACCTATGACGGCAAGAGATATCAATACAGACCCGATCTTGACACCATGTTGGAGATCAAAGCCGCTTTCCCTGCCTCGGTGATTGCATATGAGGGCACGGAGGATATTGATGAATACATCCTCGACCACAAACTTGACGCCGACGAGATCGCAAAGCTCTACGATCTGTTCAACGTCTCCCCATAAAAACAAGGCAACAGGTACGTCTTTCGTACTTGTTGCCTTATTCATTATTCTTGTTCTTCAACCGTGTCTGTCTCACCGGCCTCGCTATTTTCACCCGAAGCAAGTCGTTTTTTCCTGACCTTCTGAACAATCTTTTTGATGGCCAAGGTAATAGAGATCGACAGCGCGAAAAAGGGCGCACCGGGGAGCATCCAGAAGCCCCACACGGCCGTAGCCACCCAAAATGCCCACGCCCAATCAAAGATAAAGCCAAGGATATAGCAAATCCAGATGGGCGAGCTTAAAACAAGGCATACAATTCCGAGCAACACCAGGGTGTGCCAATCCTTGCATTCCTTCCAGACCCATTTAAAAAACTCTTTGACCTTGTTCAGAATCTTTTTTATCAGCTTTTTCATCGATCGGTTAACCTTACTTCTTTTGGGTAAAAACTTTCCTTTTGTAATTATAAGGGATTATTTGCCTTTTGTCAATAGCGTTATAACATTTTTTTAACATTTTGATATTTAAAAGCCCGTCCGTTGATCGGACGGGCTTTTATGGTCACCCCTATGTTTTACGTTTGCTTTTCAGGGTTCAACGGCCTCAGCCTCTTCTCGGGCAGCGGCTTGCTCGCTCTGGGCCTCTACGCGGGAGTCCATGATGGTAAAGTAAGCGTCCAGTCCGTCTGCCATACCCTTGGCGGCCTGCTCCTTGAAATACTTGGTGGCCATGAGCATATCGTCGGATTTATTGGAAAGGAAGCCCATCTCCACTAAGGTGGTAGGGACCTTGGACCAATTGGTACCCGTCAGATCGTCCATCTCACGGATCTCCATCTGCTGCATACCCGTGGTCTTGCAAAAGGCCTGAAGGATACGCTCTGACAGGAGACGGCTTTCATCATAGGTGGCGGCACAATCGGGATAGGGATTATTTTCAGAATGGCAGATGGTCATAGCCCCCTGCATGGTGGTATCCTCGTAAAAGTTGGCATGAATACGCACGTAAGCGGCGGCGTTGTATTTATTGGCAATTTCCGCACGCGCCATATTACTGATATTTACGTTGGCGGTCTCACGGATCATGACCACACTATAGCCGCGGGCGATAAGCTCGTCGCGAAGCAGGAGCGCAACCTCCAGATTGAGGGCGTGTTCATCACCCGAATAAGCACCTTCCGCCCCCCAGGAAACCTCGGCCTTCATCTCTTCAGACCCTGGGCCGTTGGGCTCCTTGGCAGAGCTCCCCTCAGCCTGATGGCCTGCGTCGATGACGATGATCTGCTCGCGGCGGGCACCTGTGCCCACGTAATAGATATCCGTTCCCTCGTGCGCTTCACCCGTATAATCCACGGCTCCCTCAAAGGGAACGTAGGTGTCCTCGGGGCCACCCGAACCGGGAATCACCAACAGGTTCGAGTCGATATCCGTTTCCATTGGTCGTTCCCAAATACTGGTCCAAGTTGCACAAGAGGCAAATGAAAAAATGGTAACAGTGATCAGCCCAAGACTAAGCAACCGCCTGAGCTGGCGTAATATACTTAATTTCATAATATTAACCTTTCGGTTGATGGAATAATATTTCAGAGATGATCTTTATCAGTTCTGGCCTCTCTCATACTTCTTCATAAACTTCTCGAGCTTTTCCCGGTATTCGTCCTCGATGAGAACAGGGCACTCCAAACCGCCCTTGTAGGCAGAAATATACTTAATCATCCACTGGTAGTACTGATCTCCGTGGCCACCCTCCATGGGTTCAATATCACGGCTGTAGAACTCGTTGTAGTTATCGGTGAAGACGTACTGACCACCGCCGATGTCCAGGCGCTGAGCGGTCCACTCGTTCCACCATGTCAGAGTGACGATCTTGGGATGGTACTCAAAGGCAGTACACCACTGGGCGTACCAGAACATACCGCCCTCACGGCCGTGAGCGGTGGGCATGGACATATAGGTCTCCTGGGAGGCAACCGCCACGCTGACCTGCTCGGGCTTTCCGTCGGGGCCATTGGTGACCTTATCCTTGTTGTTGATACTCAGGAAGCTCCACTGACCCTGATCGTACTTGACGCCCAGACCCCACATGGAGCGGACGGTGAAAAGATCTGGATAGGGGAAGTCCGCGGGAGTCTTGTGGGTCGTCAGCATCAGAGGCTTGCCGTCCCAGTAAACGAAGCAGTCCTTCCACTTTTCCACGGCATGATACTTATCGTAGAGCTCTTTGTAGAGAGGACCATTACCGTCACCAACCCAGAAGACTACGTAGGGGGTACCCAGACCCTCGGCACGCATCTCCATGATGGTATCCAGGATGGCATCCATAGGCTTCTGAATGTACTCGATCCATGCAGAGCTACCGAGATAGCCGTCGCCCGCATTGGTCAGGTCAATGATGATGAAATCCACACCTGCAGTATAAAGCTGGGTCATGTGGGTGCGAATAACTTCTTTGTTGGAGCTACAGTAATAGCCGAGAGCGGGCTTTGCCCAGTAGTGGAAGGAGGGAGAACCGCCCCACTCCTGGTTCCCTGCCAGGATCTCTGTAATGTTGTGCCAGCGATCCACATAGCCGTAGGACTTACCCAAAATGGCATCGAACCAAACCGAGTAACAAATGGAGACCAGGTCTGTCTTATCGGTGATGTCCAGACCAAGGCTATTGCCCTCGGTGGGTGTAGCGGTGACGGTCACAGTTTCAACCGTATCGCCCTTGGATGCGGCATAAAGGTCCAGATTGTCGATCTGGGCACCGCCGCCGCCGTGAACGAACAGAGAGTAATGCTCGCCTTGAAGTGCATTCGTTGTACAATTGGATTCTTTGATCATTTCATTGGCCTCATTGTAAACGCTGATCTTGCCGTCCGCAAACAGGACGGTGCAGACCAATCTTGCCGTGTCACCACCCTCGGGAGTGACATAAACGTAGGTGGAGTAATCGGGGGACGTGATGATATCCACATGGTGCTTGCCGTTCAACATTCCCTCCTCTACGGGAACGTGCGCCCAGGCTGCTGGCCAAGAAGCATCATCGGGATGATAGATCGAGATCTTATTACCCACAGGGTTGAAGGAGATCCACAGACCATCACCGGGATTGTCGGGGATTTTGAAGGAATAGTTGCTGACATAACAGCCCCAAACGGCGTTCAGCCAAGCGCCGTCACCTGCCGAGACAATGGACCAATCCAAGGACAACTGTGCTTGCTTGTAGGTCTTCACTGAGGAAGAGGGATTGGGTGCCCAGGTGGTCCAGCTACCGCCCGTCAGCGTGGGAGAATTGGCGTCGAAGGGTGAATACAGTACGCCGTCACGGCAATCCGTGGCGCCGGTTGCGCGGACGGTTGCATTGCCGCCGCAGGTGGCATCGTTATCGGAGAAATCGGCATGGAAGGTGTTGATAACACCCGCATCTCCCTTGCTCATAAGCCGGCCCAGTTGATCGTCGGGATAGGCGGAATGAACCTGCTTATCTATCACCATCTCATAGTCAACAATACCGTCGTTGAACTTACCGGTATCCTGCTCCCAGCCCTTCAATTCCTCGGTGAGAGCTTCTGTCACCTCAGGCGTGGTATCAGCGGAGGCATCAGTAGATGCTGTCGTATCGACGGGCTCAGCAGGCGCGTCGGTGACGGGCTCGGTGGTTGCATCAGTGGGCGTGTCGGTAGCGGGGGTGGTCTCGGTAACACCGCCTTCTCCACAAGCGACCAGCAGGCACACGCCCAACATTAAAAGAGTAAGTAAGAGCAAAAAGCGGGAAAGCTTTCGTCCGTTCCGTTTCTTCATTATATGATACCTCTCTTTCGGGTATAATTTATGATAACAAGGGAATTATAACATATAAACGTGGTGTTTGTCAAGTCAATTTCACGAATGCGCTGGGGCAAGATCTGCCGAAAAAGGTCAAAATCACCAAACTTGTCAAAATTTTAGAGTTTTTTAAAAAAATTTCAAAAAACGCTTGACAAAAATAGATGTCTGTGATATAATAATCGAGCGTTGTGAAAACGCATGGCGGAATAGCTCAGCTGGCTAGAGCAACCGGTTCATACCCGGTAGGTCACAGGTTCAAATCCGGTTTCCGCTACCAGCGCAGTTGTCGTCAAAGGATGACAACTGCGATTTTATATGGCCCGGTGGTCAAGCGGCTAAGACACCGCCCTTTCACGGCGGTAACACGGGTTCGATTCCCGTCCGGGTCACCATTACCAACCTAAATTGAACCATTCAATTTAGGTTGGTTTTTTCTTTGCAAAAAATAAGTAGGCGCGCAGCTCATATGAGTTGCGCGCCTGTCTGTTTGATTTCACACAAGGCAATTTCCCATATCTTGGATCGCAAGGAACACAGGATGCTCCTGCCCGGATGCGTTGGGTGAATGGAAGGTAAGGTAGAGCTTGTCGCCCGAATGGAAGATCATACCGTGGCCGCCGTCGCTGGTGACCAGGGGATCCAGATGCTCAAAATTCCTTCCCAGCTCTCCGCCGGCAAATTTCACGAGATATTCGGCATATCTTCCCTGCACAAAGGAGGACCAGATCATGAACAATTCCCCCGTCTCCGAACGGAACATAAAGGGGCCGTCGGTAACAAAGTGGTCGCCCATGACGGGGTCAACCCCCTCTACCGAGGCGGCGTTGAACAGGACGGTAGCCTCGCCGATGCCCTCGGACAGATCCTCGCTCAGGCGGCGATAGCAAATGGTTCCGTCGATGATCTGGGTATGCTCGTGGCAGAATACGATATAGGGGTCGCCGTTTGGGGCAATGTACAGCGTGCCGTCCAGGCATTCCCATTCGGTGGGGGTCACCCCGCTCTTGCTGTGAGGGACAAAGGGGCCCAGCAGACTGTCGGAGCGCAGAACGAAGGTGGCGCGCAGACCGCACTTGCGGGTGAAGGTGGCGAACATATAGTAGGCGCCTTTATACTCATGTACCTCGGGAGCCCAGTTGACGCAGCGGTTCATACCGTATTTTTCGGAATCAAAGCAGGGGATGGGATCACTCCAGGTTTCCAAATCGGTGGACGTATACACGTCAAAGCCGCCGGTCCCCTGGCCAAAGTTTGCGGCACGGGTTCCGTACATATAGTAGGTTCCATCCTTATATACGACGAAGGGGTCGCGGATATTGATATCAGAGCACTTCATAAATATTTTTCTCCTTATTGGTAATCAAAACTCAAATCGGACATGTAGAGCAGGTGCGGTTTGGTCATCCGTAGCAAACAAGGTGTTCATATCCTCCGCCGTCAAGATGACGGTATTCCCCGACACGAAACGGTTTGTGCAGTCGGTCACTTCATCACCGATGAGGCTCTGTACCCAAACCCCGGCGGGCATCTCGGAAGGGGTTTCGTCTCCTCAGCCGATGGCCTCCAGCAGCTCGCGGCGCACGTTGTCCATCGCCTCGTAGGAGAACTCGTAATCGTCAAAGGTGCGGCAGACTTTATGGATCAGCTCAAGAGCCTTGGCCTTGTCCTTTTTGCCCAGGATGTGAAGCAGCTCGTAGTCAACGGCTCCCGCTCTCTGCAGGTGGGCGCGGACGCCGTACCGGACCGTATCTCCCATGGGGTAGACCACGTGGCCGTTGCCTGCGGGGTAACTGACCCCGTCGGTGTGGTAGTTGGTGTCAAAGCGGCCCTCGGGGTTGTGGACATGGTAACCCCAATGGAGGAAGCCGGGGGCATCGTACTTATAGCACATCCACATGGGCAGACGGCTGGCCGGCAGGGGCAGGTCGATGATGCGGTTCATGCAGTAGCCCCCGGGGAAGCCGCAGGTGTAGATCCACATGGTCTCGCCGCAGGCCTGGAGGCGCTTGTAGTCCTCGATATACTTCT
>JAFTIL010000097.1 GCA_017456905.1 Clostridia bacterium | reverse complement strand
GTGGCACGCTTCATGCGTGACGGAGAGGGTATTTAGCGGCATTTCGCGTTTTTACCCTCTCACCCGCCCGTCGCAAAGCTGGGCGGGAGCTCTCCCAGAGGGAGAGCCTTTCTTCGTGCCTCCTCCGCTAAACAACAATTTACAATCAAAAAAACCGAAAGGAAACACGCCCATGGCCTTCGACGCAGGTATGCTCGCCTGCATGACACATGAGATCACTGAGGCTGCCCTCGGCGGCAGAATTGAGAAAGTCATGCAGCCCGAGCGAGACGAGATCATACTGCAGATCCGCTCCTTTGAGGGCGGCCGCCGCCTCCTCATCAACGCAGGCGCCAACCCCCGTATCGGCTTTACCGAGCTGACAAAAGAAAACCCTGCCCAGCCCCCCATGTTCTGTATGCTCCTGCGCAAGCACCTGACGGGTGCCAAGCTGTCCTCCATCCAGCAGGCAGGCTTTGAGCGGGTGGTCACCCTTGGCTTTGACACAAGGGACGAAATGGGCTTCCCCTGCACCCGCTACCTCATCGCGGAGCTGATGGGCAAGTACTCCAACCTCATCTTTGCGGACGAGAACAAGCGCATCATTGCCGCTTTCAAGACCGTGGACTTCACCACCTCCACCCAGCGGCAGGTTCTCCCGGATATGCGCTACGAGCTGCCCCCGCCCCAGGACAAGGACAACCCCTTGGAGACGGATTTCGAGAGATTTTCCGAGCTGTATCAAGCCGAAAACCCCGAAAAACCTTTGGATAAATTTATCCTTTCCCGCTTTTTGGGCATCTCCGCCGCCGTGGCAAGAGAGATGGTCTTCGTTTCCACCCGCCATCCCGACACGCCCGCCAAATACGCCTCGGCAGAGACTCTTTGGAAGGGCTTTTCGGCAGTCATGGATCGCATCAAGACCGCCGACTATGCCCCCACCATGATCCTCTCTGACGGCAAGCCCGTGGAGTACGCCTTCTGCCCCCTCACTCACTATACAAGCCCCACCGAATCCCGTCCCTTTGAGACCGCCTCGGCCATGCTGGACGCTTACTTTGAGACCCGTGACAAGGCCAGCCGCCTGACCCAGCGAGCCTCGGACGTCCTGCGCCTGCTCACCAACGCCGAAAGCCGTGTCAAGAAGAAGCTGGACATGCAGGAGAGCGAGCTGCGGGACTGCGAAAAAGCCGCCGCCTACAAAAAATACGGTGACCTCATCACCGCAAGCATCTATATGATCAAAAAGGGCGACAAGGAGGTAGAGCTGACCGACTACGAGGATTGGAACGAGCAAACGGGCGAATACGGCTCCTGCCTGATCACCCTGGACGAACGCCTCACTCCCGCCGCCAACGCCCAGAAATACTACAAAAAGTACGCCAAGGCCCGCAACGCCAAGGTGGAGCTGACCAAACAGTTGGCACTGGGCAGGGAAGAGCTGAACTATATCTACACGGTTTTCGATGCCCTCTCCCACGCCGAAACAGCCAACGATTTAGCGGAAATCCGTGACGAGCTGTATCGCTCGGGCTACGCCTCCCGCATGAAGGGCTACGCCGCCCCCAAGAAACAGCCCGCCCCCACCGTGGCCAAGTTCAAGACCACCAACGGCTATCTTGTCCTCTGCGGCAAAAACAACCTCCAGAACGAGCATATCACGCACAAGCTGGCCGATCGAAACGACTACTGGTTCCATGCGAAGGGCGTCCCCGGCTCCCACGTGGTCATGGTGACGAACGGCGAGGAGCCCGACGCGCAGGACTTCACCGACGCCGCCTCCATCGCCGCCCACTACTCCAAGGCCGCGGGCGGTGCCCAGATCCCCGTGGACTACCTCCTGGTCCGCCACGTCCGCAAGGTGCCGGGCGCCAAGCCGGGATTCGTGACCTACCATACAAATTGGACGGCGTACGTCACGCCCGATGCCGAGAGGATCGCGGGGATGAGGGTCAAGTAATGAAAAAGATTATCACAGTTCAACACCCGCAATCTGAGCAACACACCAATGGCATGATCGGTTCTCTCGGTGACTGGGACCTGACTGAATACGGTATTGCCCAAGCGCACAAGATTGGTCAGAATCTGTTGCGTGAAATCGGGGACGAGCCCCATGTGCTTTATTCCTCGGATCTGCGTCGAACCAAGCATACCGCTGAAATCCTTTCCTCTTACCTACACATTGAGCCGCAATTCTCCCCATTACTTCGGGAGTTTGATCTCGGCGAAGCGAATGGAAAGACCAAGCAGTGGGCGAAGGAGAATAACACCTGCTCCGTGTGGCCGGGCACGAAGGATTGGGCGAAAACCGTAGACGAACGGGTTTTTGTCAACGCCGAGACCAAAAGGGAAGTTGCTCTCCGCGTTGCGGAGTTTATGGAGAAGGTCGTGACTCCGACAAAGGAGAATATCATCATTGTATCCCATGACGGGACATTAAGTATATTCTTTGCTCTGTGGTTGGGGATGGATATTGAAATGCTGAATCGGTGCAACTTGTCCGGCAAATCGGGAGGCGTATCCATCCTTTGCGAGGATGCGGCAGGGCATCGGATTATTTCGCGGCTCAATGATATGTCATTTATTCAATTATGAGAATCAGCCTCGGCAGGGAATGATCCCAGCCGAGGTTTTTCGTTCTTTTCTTTTATACTTATTGACAAAAGCCCTGCACCATGTTATAATCATCATGACCTATTTTGCACAAAACCTTACAAAAGGAGACCATACCATGCTCATTTCCAACACCCCCCTCGCCTCCTACCGCATCATTCTCCCCGCCGCCGCTCTGGAGGGCGAGCGGGACGCCGCTGAGGTGCTCCATGACACCCTCGCCCGCGCCACGGGTGTGACCCTCGAGATCGCCACCGACGCCACTCCCGCCGCCGACTGCGAGATTATCATCGGCCAGACCAACCGCGACACCGATAAGGTCATAGCCGCCCGCGCCGAGATCAAGAATGACGGCTATGCCATGGTTGCGGACGGTACCCGCCTCTATATCACGGGCAACCTCCCCCGCGGCGGTGTCTACGGCGTCTACACCTTCATGGAGGACTACCTGGGCGCGCGGTTCCTCTCCGACACCTACATGACCGTCCACGACGGTGAGGTAAAGGATATCCCCGCCGACCTGTGCCGCGTGGATTCCCCCTACTTCTTCTCCCGCGACTCCTACTGGTTCCACATCCTCCATCCCCGCCGTCCCACCAAGATGAACGCCCGTAACGCGGTCAAGTCCAACCATTGGGATATGCCCGACCTGGGCGGCGGCGTCACCTACGCGGGCCGCTTCGTCCACAGCATTTGGGATCTGGCAGAGATGGAGCATGAGATCGGCCGCCAGCCCTGTTTGACTGACGAAAAAGTGTATGAAACCGTTCGCAAGAACGTCCGCCGAGTCCTTCAGGAGAATCCCACCGCCACCCTTGTCTCGGTCTCCCAGGTGGATTCCTACCCCGACCAGCTGGGCTGTCAGTGCGAGAAATGCAAGGCCATCGACGACAGGGAAGGAACGCCTATGGGCTCTCTCCTCACCTTCGTCAACCGCATCGCCGACGACATCAAGGACGATTACCCTCATGTCTACGTGGATACACTGGCTTACCGCTACACCCGTAAGGCTCCCAAGACCATCGTCCCCCGCGATAACGTCATCATCCGCCTCTGCTCCATCGAGTGCTGCTTCTGCCACCCCCTGGACGATCCGAATTGCCCCCACAACGTGGAATTCAAGAAGGATATAGAGGAATGGGCGGCCATCTGCAACAACCTCTACATCTGGGACTACACCACCGACTTCCTCTGCTACCTCTCCCCGTTCCCCAACCTGGCCGTCCTGCAAAGGAACGTCAAGTTCTTCAAGGACCACCACGTCATCGGTATGTTCGAGCAGGGCAATTATCAGTCTCTCTCGGGCGAGTTCGGCGAGTTGCGCGGCTACCTGCTGGCCAAGCTCCTGTGGGATCCCGATATGACCGAGGCAGAGTACTACGCCCACATGGACGAGTTCCTCTGTGACTACTACGGCGCGGGCTGGCAGTACATCCGCGAGTACATCGACGTCACCTCAAAGAAGGCCGCCGAGCGTCACCTCTTCATCTACGATACCCCCAACCGCATCTTCCCCTTCGACAAGAAAAACGCCGAGGATCCCAACCTGGACATCCTCGATCCCGAGAAGATTGAGGTGTGGAGCCGTGAATTGAAGAATTCCTCCGTCACCGCACTCACCGACGAGACCGCTTATGCCGAGTATCTCCTTGACCTTTGGAACAAGGCCCTGGCCGCCGCCGAGTGCGACGACCACCGCGCCCACGTGAGACAGTCCCGCGTGCAGGCGCTCTACTATGCCGAGTTCGTCCTCCCGACCGATCGCTTTGAGGGCTTGAACAAAACCATGCTGGACGACATCCGCGCCTCGGGTATCACCCGCTACCGCGAGACCGCCGATATTCCCGACCTGGATCATCCCGAAGAGTATCCCGATTTGAGGTGAATTTCGGTTTATCGGTACGTTCCTTTTCCTTCTCTAACGGGGAAGGAGGACGGCGAAGCGGGCAAGAGAGCAGACTGGATCAAGTTTTTTTGAAAAGTAGTAAATACTGCACATAATTTACTTTCTCCCTATTGACAAATCTTGTGATTTTGCTATAATAAATATAACCTGCGGTAAGGCCGCAGGGGTAAGCACCGAAATCAATCAAGGAGGCTCACACATGAAAAAGCTATTTGCCTTTGTTCTTTGCTTGACTGCTCTGTTGATTCTTTGCACCGTTACCGCGTCTGCCGTTGTCAACAAGGACGGACACTACACCGAGGAGGCCAAAAAGATCGACGAGATCTTGGCCGGTAAGGCGGGTGAAGAGGAGGTAGCGTGGGAGGTCCCCTTCCTGCACATTGCCCCCAAGGTGGACGGAACCATCGAAAAGAACGAGTATCTGCCCTTTGAACTGTATGAGGACTACCTGTCTTGGCTGGTCAACTCAGGCCCGGACGGCTCCACCGAGGAGGACTTCCATATCTTCTATGAGGGCACTCAGGGCGACGCCATCAAGCCCTACTGGGGATGGGACGGCACTTATCTGTATCTCGCCTTTGAGGTCAACCTCGTCAACGGCTTTGCCTGCACCCCCGAGGCCATGGGCGGCGATATGTACCTGTGGGCCTACAACTGTCTCCAGGTAGGCATTGCCCCCGCCGACGCTACGGGCACTAACGACTACATCGAGTTGGGCTACGGCGTTCACAGCGAAACCAACGAGTCCCTGACCTTCAACTGGTTCGGCACCTATCTGCCCAAGCCCGGGGAGGACTTCGTGGGCTACTACGACAAGGAAAATCAGGTGCTCCGCTACGAGATCCGCATTCACCTCCAGACTGTCCTGGGTCTGACCGACCGCACCGTGGAGAACGGTGACACCATGAACTACGCCTGGGTGCTGTCCACCAACGGCGAGGCAACCACTCCCAACGAATACTGGCACCTCATGTTTGGACGCGGCATCAGCGGCCCCGGCTCCAAGGACGTCTCCAAATTCGCCCTCGTGACCTTTGTGGGTAAGCCCGACGGTCTGGATATCAAGCCCGTGGAGATCCCCGGCATGAGCGAGGAGGACAGAGAATACAAGCTCATGGAAATGATCGACTTTGCCGACGAGTCTGTGGTCAAGGCTTTCGAGGGCGAAAATGCCGCCGTGGACTACGTCACCGAGGACGGCATCTCCTTCATGCGCATCACTTCTCTGACTCCCGACGGCTATGCCTACGCCTTCAGCTCCAAGTACCCCCGCAACATCGTGGGCACCCGCGGCGACTACGTGGTGATCCGCTACCGCACCGCCTCCGCCAAGGGTGGGGAGCTGGGTCTGTCCTACCGTACAGGCGCGATGCCCGAGTACGATCTGGATATGTGCTACTACGATTCGGTGGGTACCGACGGCGAATGGCACACCACCATCTTCTATATGACGGGCGAGCCGGGCTGGGACGGTAATTACTTCATCCTCAATCTGTGCCTGGTCCCCTTCTACGGTGCTGAGAAATTCGCTCAGGAGACCTTTGATGTGGCGTGGATCAAGTTCTATCAGAACGATCCCACCGACCTCTACGAGGCCGACTTCTACGTCTCCGACGACGAGCCCGAGCAAACCGTCTCCGAGGAGACCGAGGCTCCCACCGAAGCCCCCACCGACGCCCCCGTGGACGTGACCGAGACCCCCACCAACGCGCCCGCTGACGTGACCGAGGCTCCCACCGACGCACCCGAGGAGACGAAGGGCTGCGGCTCTGTTTTGAACTTTGGCGTGACCGTTGTGCTGGCGGCAATGGCCGCCGCTGTGGCGATGAAAAAGAAGGAAGAATCTTGCTAACCCGAGCTGGTTCATCCGAAGGCTTATCCCGATCTGAAGTAAGAAACAAAGATAAGAGATACAAGATACAAGCTATCTTGTATCTCTTCGTTCTGTCACGATATTGAAAAAAGCCCCACAGAAAGGTATTATCTATGAAACGAACGTTTATTTTCATGCTCGTATGCGGTCTTGTTGTCCTGCTCTTGTGCGCCTGCAATACCACGCCTCCCACCGATGAGACCCTCCCTGACACCCCTCCCGTGACCGAGGCTCCCACCGAGCCCATCACCGAGCTTCCCACCTATGAAGCCACCGAGCCCCCTACAGAGGAGGCTACCGAAGCTCCTACAGAAGAAGCCACCACCGACTACTTTGAGGCCAACCGCATCGAGATCATGGAACCCGATCCCACCAAGTTCGCAGATCTGACTCTTGTGGACGCGGGCGTGGATATTTACCAGCTCCCCGGTAACGGCAACGGCGGCTGGCGCTACGGTCCCTCCTATATCTACTACGGCGACGGCCGCGTGGACGCCTACTTCGCCTCGGGCGGTGACAGCGGCGAATGGGACCGCATCACCCACCGAAGCTCCGCCGACGACGGTGCGACCTGGGGCCCCGAGAAGATCGTGGTCTACCCCACCCCGGGCAGCATGGACGGTAACTCCTGCTGCGATCCCGACGTGGTTTATTTCGACGGCTATTACTACCTGGGCTACACCTCCACCCTCAACGACGGCGGCTACTGTAACAATATCTTCGTCGCCCGCTCGAAGGATCCCGACGGCCCCTTTGAGAAATGGAACGGCTCGGGCTGGGGCGGCGCGCCTTCGCCCATCTTCTACTTCGAGCAGTCCTACGGCTACTGGGGCATCGGTGAGCCCAGTATGATCGAGCTCAACGGCACTCTGTATATCTACTACACCTACGCCACTCCCATGAAGTCCTTCATCATGCTGGCCACCGCTGACGCCACCAATGAAAACTGGCCCTCTACCTTACAGCACCACGGTGCGGTCATGGAGAAGAAGAGCGACTCTGTCTGCGTCAAATTCGTGGAGGACTGGGGCAAGTTCATCCTGGTCACCCGTGAGGACGTGGAGGGCAACGGCAACTGCATCGTGGTTTACGAATCTGCCGACGGCAAGAGCTTTACCTTGGTGGACGCCATCCGTGAGAACACCTGCCCCGGTATGTTCTCCATGGGCCTTTCCTCCCGCAAAAACGGTCACATCCGTCTCTCGGAGGATGCTGACCATCTGCGTATTGCCTACGCTTACGGAGAATCGGGCTGGGCGGCGTGGAATACCCGTATGCATAAGGTCACTCTGACCCAATCCAACGGCAACGATTTGGCCGCTGAGAGTGCCAAGCCCGGACTGTCGGTGGGTATCACCCGTGAGGAGGAGCCCTTTGGCTGGGAGGAATGGACCATGATCCGCACCCATCAGGATCTCTTTATCCTGACGAAAGGGGCGAAGCAGAACGTGAACGTCTACTTCCGCGATCGCTATGTCAACGGAAAGGACGGCTCTATGCGGGACAAGGAGATCACCGTGACCGACTACGATGAATCGGTGGTTTCCTTCAAAAATGGCCGTATGATCGCAGAAGGTGTGGGGGAGACCGCTGTTACCCTCCGCTATAAGGATCTGGTTCACGTATTCCGCGTGGTGGTCGTAGCCACCGACGAAGAAAAGGCGGCCATTCTCGCCGAGACTAAGGTGGAGCCTACAGTATCCGAGTACACCATCTATCTGGGTGAGCGCAGTATTTACCGTCCTCAGCTCCGCGTTCGTATCACCAAGGGCGACGGCACCGTCTCGGAGTTGTATGTCAACGACGGTCCTAATGTCCTGTCCTTCACGGGCTATGACGAGAATATCATTAACGTCAGCGACAAGGGCGTGGTTACCGCCAAGAGCGTAGGTGCTACCACAGTTACGGTGAAGTACGGCGATCAGACGATGAAGGTGACTGTTAAGGTATCTGCCGACCCCGCCGATTCCTTCTTTGGAATGGGAGATATAGAAGAGATGAACTATGTATCCCTCGACTTTTCCAAGGAAATCGACCGCACGGTGCTGTCCCACTTCAACAGCTGTGAGATGACCCCCACCGAGGACGGTATGCGTGTAACTGTCAAATCCAGTAAGACCGAAGCCTGGGCAACAGACCCCAGCTTCAAGATCGTCTACCAGGGCGCGCTGGAGCCCGTCATGACCGAAAACTACACCGCCGTGGAGATAGTCTACCGCGTGCCCACGGAGAATTCCTCCCACACCAAGTCCATGGAGATCTTCATCGGCGCAGGCTCGGTCATGGACGCCCAGGGCGGCTACTCCACCTCCGCCAATCTCATATGTGACGGAGAATACCACACCCTTCGCATTCCCGTGTCTCATCTGGACTATTGGAAAGACCAGCTCAATGTCATTCGCTTCGACTTCTTCGAGTCGGCTCTGTCCGGTGATGCTATGGATATCCGTTCCATTTCGCTGGTCGCTTGACCTGAATGAACAAAATAAAGGGAGCCTTTCTATCAAAGGCTCCCTCTTTTCGTTTTCATATGTGAGAGATAAATTGTTGTTTGACGGCAGTGCCGCCTAAACAACAATTTATCTCTTCATAACGCCCTCGGCAAACATCCTACCCAATTTGATCACGCTTCCCGCGTCGTAATGGTAGATGTCAGGCTCTTCTTCAGGCTCATAACGGGTCGTCAGCCCCGCCGCGATGGTGTCCACGAATTTGTGCCCGCTTGCCTCTGCATATGCGCGCTTGCGGTCGTTCATTTGTGCGTAGTCCACCCAAATCTCGGAAATACCCGCATCCACGAACACGCATTCGTCAAAATAGGGTGCGAAGGTCTCCTGTAGATCGCGGAGCATACAGTCATATCTGCCAATGTAAGGCTCGGCATGGGGCGGCGCAGAATCCGCCTCCCCCTGCATCCAGCAGAAGCCGATGATCTTAGGCTCGTAGCCTGCCGCTACCAGCTCGTCAAGACTTCCGCGCAGGCGCTTGACAAGCGCGTTATAGCACCAGCCGGGGAACTGATAGGCGGGATCCACCAAAGCTTTCTTTGGCTCAGCCGTGAACTTCTCAAGGTAGGGAACACCGCTTGCGGGCGAGCGCCAGCCGTTGAACATATCTGAGCCGCCGAACGCGCACTTGACAATGAAAAACTCCTCGTCGGGATAGATCTCATTGAGATGATCCGCCATCCCCAGCTCGGGACCAAAGGTGTCCTTGGTCTCCTCTGTGCAGTTGACGGTGGTCTTGACAAACCCTTCACTTTGGATATCGTGGGACGCATAACTGGTCTTGATATGTTCAAATCCCTCGGTCAGTCGTACAACTGTCTTTTCATCAAAGTATTTGGGCAGATATTTGACAAATCCCACGCCCACAGCGTTGGACTGTCCTGCCAGAATGATCACCTTTGCCTGTTTCACGTTTCTCGCCTCCGTGTGTTTTCTTTAGTTATAGTATATTATAACACATAATTGCCCGAGATGCAAGACCTTCCAAAGAAAAAGGGAACCGCACGCGGTTCCCTTAAAATGTGGTTTACTTGCCGGCGGAGGTCACGGCACTCTGCTCAAAGGCCGTATCCTTAGACAGGGCATCCACGGAATCCTGATCGAGATAATCCAGAGGATCCACAGACAGCCCGTTTGCCGTCATTTCAAAGTGCAGGTGAGGCTCGTCAGCCATTTCCAGAATGGCAGTATCGCCTACTGTGCCGATCTGCTGGCCGCAGGTGACGGAGACGCCTTCGCTGATGCCGCTTGCCAGATCCTTGGACAGGTTCTTGTAGACGGAAAGCAGGTCGTTTCCGTGGGAGATAGCCACGCAGGTACCCATCAGCGTGTCCTCCCAGATCTTTTCGACCTTGCCGTCGCCTGCCGCGAATACGGGGGCAGAGGCCTCAGTGGCAATATCAATGCCCAAATGCACGCGGTAATCACCCATTGTAGCGGAATAGACCTGCAGCGTGGCATCGTGATCCTTGAAAAGCTTACCGCTGACAGGAAGTTCGAAGGTGGGCTCATCAGGCTCATCGTTGATGACAGGCTTGGATTCCTGGCCGTGATAGCTGGGCAGGGTCTCCTGGCCGATACCCGAAGGAGCATTGGTGGTACCCTCGGTGGTGTGGGTTGCGGTGGTTTCTTTAGGGTCAACGGTGGGCTTCTTGCTTCTGTTAGCAGAAACGGTTACCGCAATCACGATGGACACGGCTACCAGCAGGGTCAGAAAGGTGACCACCACGGCTCGGTTGGTGCAGATTCTCTTGAGTTTTGCGCCGAAATCGTTTTCGGTCTCGTTGTAGTTTGACATATCTTTTCTCCTTTGCTTTCGTTACGTCGAGGGAAGGCGTTTGTCTTGTCCTCGTAGGTACGAACATATTTTCTGCCGCTTTTGGTGCAGTTATGCAAAGAGAGAAAAAATTCGGAAAATAATTTTTGGGCTGTCGGGGGCTCTGAACCCCGAACTCGCCGATGGCGAGTTCATCAAGCTTCTCCGAAAGAGAGGAATGTTGTCATTCAGCTTGAAGCTTGACCATGGCTTCTCGGATCCTCCCGATCCACCAAATACAAAAGGGACTGCTATGCAGTCCCTTTTGTATTTGGTGGAAACGAGGGGGCTCGAACCCATGACCTCACGGATGTGAACCGTGCGCTCTGACCAACTGAGCTACGCTTCCGAACGGATGATATTATATCATACTTTTTTGGAAAATGCAATAGGTTTTTTGAAAAAAGTTCAGAAATTTTTATAAATCGTAAAACACGCCGGAAATGAAAAAAGCACATCTGAGACCGCCCCCTGCGTGTTGATATCATAAGGTTGATATTCC
Organism: Clostridia bacterium; assembly: GCA_017456905.1. Lineage (GTDB taxonomy): Bacteria > Bacillota > Clostridia > Oscillospirales > CAG-272 > CAMEON01. The sequence goes on along the minus strand of JAFTIL010000097.1, from coordinate 36,113 downwards.
GCAACATGACGATGACAGCTGTGCTGTGTGGGAAAATTAAGAACCTGTTTGGGCAGGTCCTTAGCGCTCTATTATTGTACCATAAAGTTGTGCGTTTGTAAATATCCAAAATAACCAAATTATAAGCAAAAAATTCTTTTTTACGAGCAACTTGAGACTATAAAATCGGTTCCTCTGATTGTGTTTGAAAATGAAAAATGTCGCACATTTCGTCGCTTTATATTAGAATGTACACGGGAAAGAAAAAATCTGTAAACAAACTGTAAATACTGAAAATAGGGCCTTGACAATCGTTTGAAGGCTTATTTGGGAGAACTGTCGCTCGAAACAGAGAAAACTCCCGTGAGAGGCAGAGGATTATAAAATGCCTCTTGAAAATATATCAAAAATATGATATAATAAGATAGAATATGATCATCAGGAGGTTTGCCATGCGCCCAAGCCCTAAGGACATCATGTTTTCCTTACCCCCCGCATCCGTGCAGATCAAGGGGATTTTGACCCAAAAAATGAACCTCATCACCGAGGGAACCTTAAAAAAGATAGATTTTTACGCCCTGGCCGACTATGTCCGCAACACTATGGATATGTTCGCCACAGGCGAATTTTGGGGAAAGCTTATGCGCGCCGCCTGCCTGATTTGCGGTGTAACGGAAGATAAGGAGCTTCGGGCTGTGATCGACCGTGCCGCTGAAGACATGATGAGCCTTCAGACTCCCGACGGCTGTATCAGCACGTGTCCTCTCCATACCCAGCCCCAGGGTTCTAACGGATCGGATCTGTGGGAACGGAAATACGCCCTCATGGGGTTTCTTTCTTATTATGAGCTCACAGGCTGTGATTGCGCCCTTGACGCCGCCCGACGCTTGGTGATCTATACCGAAGCCCAGGTAGGCTTGCCGCCCAAGACCCCCATAACAGAGACGGGCTGGGCCTTCTGTGGAATTGAATCCTCTTCCATCCTGGAGCCCGTGATGCGTGTCTATCATCTGACGGGAGAGCCTGCCGCGCTTTCATTGGGCACTTATATCGTGGAAAGCGGCTGTTGCGCCCGTGAAAATATCTTTGAAGCGATCAAAGCGGGGAAGTCACCTAAGGACATCGGCTGGAACGGCGTGGCCGAGGAGAGCATCGCCAAGGCTTACGAGATGATGTCCTGCTTTGAGGGGCTGTGCGAATACTATCGTGCCACCGGAGATACCGAGGCTTTGGATACCGTCAAGCTGTTTTGGGATAAGGTCATGGCCGAGGAGATCACCCTCCTGGGCTCAGGAGGCGCCGACGCGCCCTTCAATCTCGGCCCCGGTACGGGAGAACAGTGGAATTTTACCCGCTTCGAGCAGACCAACCCCGATATTGATCTGATGATGGAGACCTGTGTCACCGTCTATTGGATGCGTCTCTGCCATCGTCTTCTGCGGCTGACCGGGGATGTCAAATACGCCGACGAGCTGGAAAAGAGCCTTTATAATGCCATCCTCGGTGCGATCCGCCCCGATGGCGCATTCTTTGAATATTTCCCCCGCTTTAACGGCGCACGGAATCCCAAGGTCAATTATTCCTTTAATATCAAAGGCTTCGATCTTTCCTGTTGTACGGCCAATGGCCCCACAGGATTGGGAATGGCTCCTTATTTTGCCGTCATGGGTACGAAAGACGGTATAGCCGTCAATCTCTATGAGACCTGTACCGTCAAAGTCCCGACTGCAGAAGGGAGTGTGACCCTTGAGATGACCTCGGAATATCCCCGTATGGGTATGGTTCGGTTGAAGGTTGCGGAAATTGCGGGAGCTGTCCCCGAAACCTTTGTCATCTCCCTCCGCGTGCCTGCCTTCGCTGAGGAGTTTTCCGTCTTTTTCGCTGATGACCCCACCCAAAGATGCAACGGAGTTCCGGGTACTTATCTCCGACTGGCGGGTAATTTGACGGAGGGCTCGGAGTGGCTCATCTGCTTTGACATCCCCTTGGTGAAGCACAGCGCTCCCCACGGCTCCAACCGTGCGGGTGACAATTATATTGCCTTTACCTACGGCTCGCTTTTGCTGGCGAGAGACAGCCGTGACGGTATTGATCCATTGACCCCGATCACAGACGGCGAGATCACAGACTATCGCATTGAAGCGCCTCGCTACGAGGGCTACGTCAGCGTGGTGGTGACCGTAGGAGGTCGGGAGCTTCGCCTGACTGATTATATGTCGGCAGGCAATGCATGGGACGGCGGCACCTTTGCCGCCTGGATTCCCACAAATCCATGAAAGGAAGCCGCTTGCGGTTGCAAGGGCGCCGAGATGATATGAACCTTATGACAGCCTTTACCGCCGAAACCGCTTACGGGACTTACGGACGCAGAGACCGTATCCGCATACGCCGAGGGATCATCGGATGCGGCATCGGCTTTACGGTAGCCCTTACAGAGCAGGGAACGGTAAAATATGCGGGTGAAAACCGCTGGGGGCAAAAGGCCGCTGCTGATTGGCAGGATATGCTGGCCGTATACGGCGGCCCTGATTACGTGCTCGGCCTATGTCGGAACGGTGCTGTTCTGACGGCGGGCAGGTGCCGTGATCACGGGATCAACGTCAATAGCTGGGCCTGTGTCTCGGCGATCTCCTGCGGTCAAAAGCACGCCGCAGCGCTACTGGCAAACGGCCAGATACTTTCTTCAGGCAATAATCAATTTGGCCAATGCCGTACAGAGCATTGGAGCGATATGGCAGACGTTTGCTGTGGCCGTAATTTTACCGTCGGCCTCAAAAACGACGGCCGCCTTCTCGTGGCGGGGGGCCACAAGCCCCTGCATCACGCGGTGGAACATTGGCGGCAGGTAGCGGGTGTTTTTTCGGATGAGGAAGGGAAGCACGTGCTTGCTATCACCCACGGTGACGGACGTCTGTTGTCCACGGGCTACCTGCCCGCCTGTACCCGCAGATGGCGCAATCTCGTTTACGTGGCCGCCTCGGCCAGAGGTATCGTGGCTATCACAGCTCAGGGCCGCTTACTTTCTACCCGCAAAGAGGACGCCAAAAAGCTGGATCGCTTGGGACGGGATTATACAGCCTGCGCCATGGGACCCACTCATATGGCGGTACTTTGCCGAAGCGGCGAGGTGGTTTCGGTAGGACATAACGAATACGGACAATGTGCCACCGTCCGCTGGGGTGCGCTTTTCAAGAGCTTTGAGGATTATAGCAGCTACCGCCGTGTGGAGGAACAAAAAAAGGAACGCACAGAGAAGCTGTATCAGCAGCGGCTGAGTGAAGCCAAACGTTGTTTGCGCCGTCTGTCTTGCGGAGAGCGCCTGACTGCCTGTATTCAGGCAGATGGCCGCGTTAATGCCACGGCGGGACTCCGACTCGTCAAAAATTGGAAAAACGTCTGCGCCTTGAGTTGTGGAAGCGCTCATATTTTGGCACTACACACGGATGGAAGTGTTAGCGCCGACGGCAATAACGTGAACGGCTGTTGCCGTGTAAGCGAATGGCGTCGTGTCAAGGCCATTCAGACGGGAAAATATCATTCCTTGGGCCTGACGGAAGATGGTCGTGTGCTTTTTGCAGGCTGGAATATTCATGGGCAGGGAAACGTAACGGAATGGCAGGGCATCCGGCTTCTTCGATCCTCGGATACGTATACCGTGGGCATTGGGACAGACGGCACACTCTTTACGTCGGGTAAAATCCTTCCCTTTGACCCGACACTTCTGGATAAAAACGATTGGACGGATCTCGTGGATCTGGCTCTGTCCGAACACCATATGGTAGGCCTGCGTAAGGATGGCCGCGTCGTTGGTGTTGGCGATGAGACTTACCCTCACCGAGGTTCTCGTGGAGAGCTTCTTGACCTCGCAAGCTGGCGGGGCGTCCGCGCCATTGCCGCGGGAGATGGATTTACGGCAGCACTTTGTTACGGCGGCCACGTACTGACATCAGGGAAAAATCATTTTGGTCAATGTGATACCTCTTCCTGGAGCAATATCGTATCCATTGGATGCGGCAGAAGCTATACGGCGGGTCTGACCGCAGATGGACGTGTACTTACAGCGGGACAGCACGTGAGCGATCAAGGGCAGAATCTTTCCCCTGATGAGATCAGCGGTGCCGTTATGGCTTGGGAAAAGGCAGAATCCACGGGTTACGAGCCCTTTGATACCCATTGGAAAACGGATGTTCTGGCCATGCAATGCGGTCCTGAGCATATCGTGACCGTGGATCGATATGGCCAGGTCATGGCCGAAGGTCTTGACCTCGACGGACAATGCACCGCCGCTTCAGCCTTTGTGCTTTTCAGAGATCTCCGTCAGCTTGATGGCTTTGGTATTTATACCACCTCGATAGATCTTCCCGAAAACTCTCGTGCTGATCATTCGCTGAGCGGCAAAGATGATTTGTCTCATGGATCGGATTCTCCCGCTTTCCCTCCGGAAGGGAAGGACAGCTTCAGTCTGGGGATTCTTCCGCCCAAGGACAGAACTCCCCTTGCACTGGTCGGCCGCGTTGCCCAAAGTCTTGGTTATACGGTCTGCTTGACCAAGGATGGCCGGTTGGAAAGCCCCGACGTTCATGATCGGATGGCGGGTGAGTCTTCAAAGCGGCATAGGTATCGCTGGGTGGCGGGTAGCCTCTATCATACGGTGGCCGTCACGGATGACGGCAAAGTGAAAACCTTTGGTCACGTTCCTGAAAATCGCGATACAGCGCTTTGGGAGCAAATGGCGCAAAATGCTGTATCTGATGCATCGACACCGCCGTGCTGGCAATCCGTTGCCTGCGGCAGTAACCATACGGCTATGCTAACGGCTGACGGTCGGGTCTTTGCCGCGGGAGAAAATACGGACGGCCAATGTGCTACGACCGCTTGGCGAGAAGCGGTACAGATCGCCTGTGGACGCTATCACACGGTTGCACTTACAAAGGATCGCTGCGTATTGGCCGCAGGAAAAAATGCTCACGGCCAATGTGAACTGGACGATTGGCGCAACGTGGTGATGGTTGCCTGTGGCGATAGACACACCGTCGGTCTGTTGGCGGATGGCCGTGTGGTGGCCGCCGGCGATAACAAACTGGGTCAATGCCGTGTGGAGCGCCTCAAAAATATCGTTTACATCGCTTGTCTCCCCGAAGCGACCCTGTGTGTCTCCCATGATGGAACTGTCAAACTCATTGGCGGCACGGGAGAATTGGCGGATAAAATTGCTTCGCTAAGGAACGTTATGGCTATATATCCCTGCGAATATCGGCTCACTGTCTTAACAATGGACGGAAAACTTCTTGATGTCAATCGTGTCTTTTCGACGATGGATAAGCTCGGGGAATAGTGCTTTGAGAAATTCCCTTTAGATTTATCACTTTTTTATATGACTCATAGAAAGATGAGCGGGGGCGGCTTCAGCCGTGCTTTAGATAAAATACGGCGCTAACTCTTGACAAAATCAATGCATGAGTGTATAATGTAGTGGTTATGACTTCTGTAGAAACTTATGAAAGGAACAGTGACTATGGATGTTAATAAGTTCAATGAAAATCAAAGTGAACAAGTAGATATAAGATTTTTGTTGAAGATTTTGAAAGCATCGCTGGTGCGTATGCTTGTCATTGGTGCCATCTGCGGTGCCTTGGCGGGAGCCTTCAAGTTTTTCACCACGAAGCCCACTTATTCCTCGGGCATGAAGTATTATGTTAACGCCGTGGTCCGTGCCAGTGACGGTACAACCGTCGTTAACCCCGGCAGCACCTCCTCCGCCCGTGATTTGGCTGCAAACTTTGTCCTGGTGATCGAAAGCAGTATGGTCATCGACGAGGTTGCGTCAGAAATGCAAAACAAGGCACAGTACGATGACAGATATAAGGACATCAACCGTGAATCCATTGAAGAAATGCTCAACGCTTCCGTAGATGCTCAGGTGCTCACCGTGGAGATCATCCATGAGGATGCCATGGTGGCTTACGAGGTGGCTAAGGCCTTTGAAAAGGTGATTCCCGGAAAGCTGGATTATTGTGTAGCCATTCATACTGTCTCCGGCGGCGAGGAATACGAAAGTGTTGCCAAGCTGATGGATAAGGCAGAGCTCGATGACGAGCCTTCGGGCAGAGGTACGCTTACCTTTGCGCTTCTCGGCTTTGTGCTGGGTGCCGCACTGGTATATGTCATTGGATTTTTGCGTGCATTCTTTGATAATACCTTGTACGATGAAGAGGATATTAAGGCATATTTCACCATTCCTCTGATCGGCCAGATCCCTACGTGGAGCAGCGAAAAAGGAAAGGATTCCAAGAAGAAAAAGAAGAAGGGCTATACTTCTTCATACGTCGGTCAAAACAGCATTTCTTCCTTCTCCCGTGACTATTCGGGCCATCTCCTCTCTAAAGAAACTCCCTTCGCTATCGCCGAGGCCTTTAAGCTTGTGAGAACCAATATGTGCTATACCACTAAGGGTGAGTCCTGCGCCGTCTTTGGCGTGACCTCCGCTTACGTGGGCGCAGGTAAATCCATTCTGATTGCCAACACCGCCATTTCCTTCGCCCAGATGGGTAAAAAGGTCCTGCTTCTGGACGGTGACCTCCGCTGTCCCGTACAGCATCGTATCTTCAATTTGGATCCTAAGGCCTACGGTCTCAGTGAACTGCTGGCAGGTGTATGTAAGAATGATGCCGATGCTATCCGTCACACCGCTCACGAGGGTTTGGATGTCATGACCAGTGGTCACATTCCTCCCAACCCCGCCGAGCTGCTGGCTTCTCCTAAAATGCGTACCTTTATGGCTGAGGCGAAGCAGAAGTACGACGTCATTTTCATCGACCTGCCCCCCATTTGTGAGGTTACCGATGCGGGTGTTCTCAGCGATATCGTTACGGGCTTCGTATTCGTCATTCGTGCCGCGTATTCCGATCGCCGCCTTGTCAACATCGCAGTAGAGACTATGGAAAATCTGGGCGGCTCCATCGTTGGCTTTGTCCTCAACGACGTGGATATCAAGTCCGGTGATTACTACAAGAACAAATATTACGGCTACGGTAATCATAAGCACGGTAAGTACGGTAAATACAAGTCCGGTAGCTACGGCAAGAACGGTTATGACCGCAAAAACGGCGATTACCGTTACGGCTATACGGATAACGGTCTTTGGGAGCAAAATCCGGAAAGATCCGATAAAGAGGAGCAGGCAAACTGATCCCACGATGATTGCTTATGAAAATTATTGATTTTCACGCTCATATCCTGCCTCGCCTGGATCACGGCTCCCGAAGCTCTCAGGTGAGTCTGGCTCAGCTTCAGCTCATGTCACAGGCAGGCGTGGATACGGTATGTGCCACCTCTCATTTCTATCCCCAGGAAATCCTGGTCGATGATTTTCTTGAAGCAAGAGCAGCATCCTTGGCACGTCTCTTGGAGATTTCGCAAAACAAACCTCGTCCTAAGATTATTTTGGGTGCCGAGGTGTTGATCTGTGAAGGTCTGGATCGGATGGAGGGTCTTGAAAAGCTTTGCCTTGAAGGAACCGATATCCTGCTTTTGGAAATGCCCTTTTCGGCAGGTGCATGGAGCGATCGTCTCTATCGCACGGTAGCTGAGATTTCCAATCGAGGCATTCGTCCCGTCTTTGCTCACGTGGATAGATATCCTTATAAGCTGGTGGAGGCACTCTTTGATATGGGCTTTCAAGCTCAGCTTAATGCTGTTTGCTTAAGTCGGCTATTAAAACCCAAACATTTGATGCGTTGGATCGAGGAGGGCAAGATCATAGCGCTTGGAAGCGATCTTCACGGAGATAACGCCAAAGCGTACAAGCCCTTTACGAAGGTCTGCGGATCCCATGGCGATCAGGCCCAACGGATCATGGAGAATACGGATAAGCTGATTTCATCGGCTGTCAGGCATTGATAAATACTCTGTGCAAAAGGGATCATGACTGCTTGCCCATAACGGCGTTTCAGCAATGATCCCTTCTTGTATATCAAAGGAGGGCATATTTTGAGGATTACCCACTATATCGGTATAGACGGCGGCGGTACAAAGACAGAAGCCGTTTTGACCAATGCAGAGGGCCGCGTGCTGTGTAGCCACAAACAAGGGCCTTCCAATCCAAACGATATCGGACTTGATGCTTCGGCAGAAGTGATCGCTTCGCTGATCCGTTCGCTTTTACATGATGCTTGTATATCCGCTTCCTCCGTCAGCGTTTTTTGCGGTATCTCGGGAGCATTGGCCTTAAAGGATGATCTTAAAGCCAAGCTGTGCATGTTGTGCGGTGATGTGGGGGCATTGTCCGTTCACTCCGATGTGATCAATCTCTTGTCTGCGGGGTCTCCTACTGGCAACGGCGTTTGTTTGATCTGCGGAACGGGAAGCGTGTGCTTCCTTCGTTCAGATGATACGCTTCACCGCGTTGGCGGTTGGGGCTATCTGTTGGACAGTGCAGGGGGCGGTTACGATATTGGCCGCATGGCACTGGAGGCCTCTTTGAAGGCTTGTGACGGCCGCGCCGATATAAAGACGCATACCCCCCTCTTGCAAGCCGTGACCCGTTATTTGGGTGCCTCGCCTCATGAGATGATCACGGAAATATATCAAAAGGGCAAGTCCTATATTGCCTCTTGTGCGCCGCTGGTCTTTGAACTGGCAGAGCAGGGAGATGCAGTTGCCAAAAATATTTTGGATGTCAACGCTCAAGCCTTGGCTGAGTGTATCACCGCTGCCGCCCGCAAGATCGATAACAAGGATCCTGTGAATGTCATTCTCGGCGGCAGCATTTGCACCAAGGCCTCTCCCGCGTGGACGCTCCGTATTTCTTGCCGGTTACCATTGGACGTTAAAGAAAAGACGACCTTGATTTTATCCGACGTTCCTCCCGTTTTCGGTGCTTTGACAGAAGCCATGGCTATGTCCGCAGGTCCCGCCAGAGCAGAGCGCTATTCGGATTTCAAACGAAACTTTATGCAAACCTACCATCCTTGACCAAAGATCAACGAAAGGATCCTGATATGAAGAACCATTCTCAACTCCTGACCTACGAAGACCACGCGGCCGTCGCTGTAAAACGCATCAGCCGACTGGTCCTTTTCCTCTCCCTGATCGGTTATGGCCTGTACTCGCTTTTGTTGGTACCGCTCTATACTCAATTATCTGCCAATATCTCCTATCAGGATGCCGCCGTTACCTATATCCTTTATTATGCTTTTAAAGGCCTGGAGCTGGCTGTATTCTTTGCGGTGTTTGCCGCCACCATCTTCGCCGTTTTCAGACGAGGCTTTTGGGGCTCGCGCAGTGTTTGGATCACCTTCTCGGTGGCTACCATTGTAAAGTTCCTGGCAAATTTCATCATGGATTGCATTTTTGACGGCAGTGTTCCTTCCTTTACATATTTTGTTGCCAAGGATCTGCCAATCATACTTCCCAACCTTTTGATGGAACTGGGTCAGTATGCCATCGTACTTTTCATGGCAGTCTTGATCCTGGGCCGCTCCAAGAAAAAATGGGAGATGAACGTTCTTCTGGACGGGGATCTGGCAGGGGGCATCCGTTCCACAGCCTTTCCTATGGCCAAGCTTTTGTCCTTCAAAAATCCCGTACAGGTCTCGACATTTGCAACTGCTATTCTGATCTTTGTCACCCGAGCCTTCTCACATCTCCTTTACCAATTGGCACAGATAGTCTACATCGGCGATTGGGAGGGACCCCTCGTGTTGACCGTTGACCTCGTATCCGACCTTTTACTGGCGGCCATTGCTTATTTTGTGATGGTTCTGCTCCTGTCCGCCTTTGACAGACGGGAAATGGAAGCGCTGTCCAATGTATCGGAGGGGAGCTCTACCTGATGAAAAGGGGGGTCTTCCCTCCCTTTTTTAGAATGGAAGGTGGGTAAAATGCCGGAGATCTCCCGCATTTCCTCACGGCCGATCACGCCGACAAGGCGGCAAAGTCCCAAATAGATCAAGGCGGTGACTGTGATAAACACAGTGAGGGCCAACGTTGTTTGGGGAGAGGGCAGAGCCAATAGTCGGCCTGCAAGGCGCACACAGCAGGTGGCACCCAAGATGCAGAGCAGAGGGCCGAAAACCATTTTCATAAGATCCACTTTCATGCGGCTCACCCGAAGCATCCGTGTCAAGGATAGCGTGGTGTTCAGCGTCTCGGTGACGTAGATGGTGATCACGTAGCCGAAAAGCCCCATGTGCGGCAAAAGCAGCCACACCATGATAACCGAGCATAATGCGTCGGCTATGTTGACGTTCATGGAATACACCTGTTCTCCCATACCCTTGAGCACACCATCCACCGAGCTGTCCACGTACATGATAGGGATGAGCGGGGCAAGCTGTCGTATGTATACCCCCGCTTCGGCGCTGTTATAGAGCAGCATCCCCAACTCATGAGAAAAACAGCTCATGATCCCTGCCACCCCGAAAGAAAAGAAGAGGGCAGGTTGAATGATGCGACGGGAAATACGGGCTACCCGATCTTGATCTCCCGCGGCGTGAGATTCCGCGATCTCGGGTACTAAAAGCCCCGAAAAAGAGGAGATAAAGGCTGAAGGGAAGAGCACCACAGGCAGGACCATGCTGTGGAGAACGCCGTAGGAGGTTAACGCCTCGCTCCAATTGGCACCGCTGTCCCGAAGACCCTTGGGGATGAGGATGTGCTGTAGCGTGATGAGTCCCGATCTCAGACAGGCACTTAGCGTTACGGGGATGGTGATACCCAAGAGCTTTCCAAGGATAGCGGGCTCTGTGTTGTCCGCCGCCTCGGTTTGCCCGCCGTATCCCTCTGACCGTTTGTGCATATCCCAAAGATAAGCAATAAAAGAAAAAATCAAACCAAAAAACTCCGAAAGTGCTCCGCCCATGACCAGCGCCAGACAAGTGGATTCTACTCCCTTGCCTAACCAAAGCGTCAAAAAATAGGCGCAACCGCCCACGCGGATAAATTGAGTCATCATGCCCACGGCCGCATTGGGTGCTACGTGGCGCATAGCGGTAAAATAACCGCTGAGACAAGAGGAAAGGGCGATGGGAGGCAGTGTCAGGGCAAGGATCCGAAGAGAGGACACCGTGCGGCTGTCCCCCAGCCAATCCTGACCGATGGTGGGTGCCATGACAAACATCAGTATGCCCGCGCCAACCCCGAAGCAAAGGCTGTAGACAAGACACCGCCCGAGACAACGGCGGATCTCTCGTTGTCCCAAAGCCGACGCTTCCCCATGTGTGCCCAGGGTGTCTGCTACCAGTCGCGTGGTGCCAAGATTGATACCGCCGCAGCCTAAGGTCATGGCAAAGGTATATACTCCCGAAAGCAAAGAAAAAAGCCCCATGACCTCGCCGCCTGCGCGGTTGGATAGGTAGACGTTGAAGGAAACACCTACCGTCCGCATGAACAGATTGACGGCTATAAGAAGCAATGCGTTAAAGGCAAATCGGCGGGCAGGGGTTTGGGACATGGCGGTGATCCTTTCATTTCGGTTTGTGTTTCGGAGCGGTTTTCAACATACCATATGATGGACAACTCATTTTTATGAAAATATTATACAGAAGGGAATCTATGATGAAACATAAGGTGCTTTGCGGGATTGACCGCTATTCTGACGTCGAAGCGCTTCTCCATGGTAAGCGCGTGGCACTGCTCACCGCTGCCTCAGGAGTCAACAAGCAGGGTATTCCTACCTATCAGGTCATTAAGGATATCGCTGATCTGGTCTTGATCTTTGCCCCTGAGCACGGCCTTGCCTCTGCCATGCAAGATGGCAAATACGGTGATGAGGACGGAGCCATCCACCCTGACACGGGGGCAAGACTCTACAATCTGAACTCCAAGGGCCATCCCCGCTTGATCGAGCTGATGTCCGAGGTGGATATTGCCGTCTATGACATTCAGGACGTGGGCGCGCGCTTCTATACCTATCTTTGCAACCTTACCCAGCTTATGCGTGCCTGCAAAGAGGCAAAAAAGCCGCTGGTGGTGTTGGACCGCCCCAACCCCATCGGCAATACCCTCACAGAGGGCTTTCTGCTGGATGAGAGCCGCTTTTCCTCCTTCATCGGTGAGTTTTCCATCCCCACCCGTTATGGTCTTACCGTGGGCGAATACGCCTCCTACGTCAATGCCGAAAAGGGCATAGGCTGTGACCTGACCATCCTCCCCTGTGATGGCTGGCGCCGTGGAATGTACTATGACGAGACCGATCTTTTGTTCGTCAACCCCTCACCCAACATCCCCTCGGTCAATGCGGCCATCAATTATATTGGCGGTTGTGTTTACGAGGCCACCAACCTGTCTGAAGGCCGTGGCACCACCCGCCCCTTTGACTATCTTGGCGCGCCTTTTGTGGACAGCCATCGCCTGTGGCGGGAAATGACAGAAATCGGCCTTCCCGGAGTGGTTTTCCGTCAGATGGCCTTCACCCCCACCTTTAATAAGCACGCGGGTGAGACCTGCTACGGTGTGGAACTGCATATCACCGAAAGAGATGCCTATCAGCCCTTCCGCACCATGCTTTATATGTTCAAGCATTTTAAATCTTATCCCGAATTTACCTGCCGCCGCGACGGTCTTGCCCTCCGCGTGGGTCTTGACGTGCTCATGGATGATTACGACCCCGAAAAACTTCTGCTGGCTCATGAAAAATCCCTTGCGGCATACAGTGAAAATGTAGAAAAATACAGGCTGTACCATAGATAAGTTTCGTATAATGAATATAAATTTGAAAAAATTGCAAAATCCCTCTTGACAAGTATGCTTTCATGCAGTATGATATACGGTGGTAATTTCCTGTGCGAAATTGACCGCGTAAAATCATTTCTTTGGAAGGAGGGATATTGAGTGAGCATCTATGCTTGTGAGCTGTGCGGTTATGAATACCGCCCCGCCAAGGGAGACCCCGATAACGGGATCGAGGAAGGCACGGATTTTGAGGATCTGCCTGCCGATTGGACCTGCCCTTTGTGCGGTGCCTCCAAAGAGGACTTCGAGTGCGTCGTTGGCTATGAAGATGACGATCGCGACTGATCCCGCCCGATGTCACGTCGCGGCGCGAGTTCCGAAGCATATCCATTCTATTCCCATTTTATAAAGAAAAGGCTTTCTCTTGCGAGAAAGCCTTTTTGTATATCAAAGCTGTGTATAAATCTGAATATCTACCAAGCCCTTGTCCAAGGCCTTGGCCTCAGGAGGCAGGATCACGTCACCCTCAAAGCCTGCGGGGACTGTGGCATGCAGCGTAAAGGATCTACCATCGTACTTCCAAAATACCGACACAATGCCCTCGGAAAGCTCCATCGTACCGCGTGCCCAGCGTAGACCCTCCATGTGGGGGGCGATAGTGATACGCTTGGAGCCGTCCTCGCCATAGACGGGGAACCCGATGCCCAATACGTCCCGCATGAGATGCACGCCCGCGTGAGCGGTAAATCCGTGACAGCGGGAGGAGGTATCAATGATCTGATTTTCCCATAGTGTGCCGGGGCCTTCGCGGAGTTGAGGCTCGTAGATGGCCAGCATATCTTGGTACATCTTGTCGTAGGCACCCATGCGTGTCAACAGATCAAGACGGATGCAAAGCCCGATGAAGAGCTGGCTTTTGCCGATCATGGGGTCAGTCGCATAGGTGGGTGAGGGACCCATGCGGTTGATAACGATGTCTTCCATGAGGGGTGCCTCGCCGGGAAGGAACAGGCCTGCCCACAGGGCGGTGGCCATACCCGACTCGGAAACCTTGCCTCGACCGTGAAGTCTGCCGTCACCACCCATTTCAAAGCTGTCTGGGAAGGTGGTCAGGGTATTCATACCCAGTTCGCTTTCGGCCAGAATGGCCTCGCGGAGGATTCGTCTCATCTTTTCGCCTTGCTCGCACCAGTCAGCACGACCGTACAGCCGACCGAGATCCGTCAGCATATAGGCGTACAGGGCGTTGGCAGGGGTGGAGATGGGCTGTTGATACTCGCCCCAGTTGGACATGGACCAATCGATGAACAACCAAGGCAGATTTTCCAAGAGTCCGCTCTGACCGATAAAATCATAACTTCCTTTGACAAAGGCCGCCACGCGGTCGGCGTAGGTGTCACGGAAGGCAAAGTCGCCCGTGCGCTCCACGTATTCCGTAAGCTGACACATGAGCCAGAAGGTCCAGGTGGTGATGCCCGTCATGCCCTTGAAGTCGGGCTTTTGGCCGGGATAAGCCTCGGGGAAAAAGGCGTGGAACATCCCCTCGGCAGGGGTGAGCAGGAAGTTTTCAATGAACTCCTTTTCCACACGGGTGTCGGACAGCATCATCCGGGCCGCTCGCGCCGTCCAAAGAGAGTCGCAGAGCCAACCGCCGCGCTCACGCTCGGGACAGTCCATGAAAATGTCCATGGTGTTGAGGATGAGGGTCTTCTTGGCGGCGTTATACAGACGGTTGATGTTATCGTCCGAGCATTGGAAGCCCGAGCGCATCTCGTCGGGGTAGGCGTAGTCCAGCATAGAGAGACTATACAGCTTCACGTCTCCCGTGCCGCGGAAATAAATCTTGATGTACCGTGCAAGACAGGGCTCCATCGTGATAAAACTATGTGCCTTCCCAGCTTTGACATGGAGCCTTGTTACCACGTCGTGATAGTAGGGAATGGAACCGTCAGGATTCAACAGCTCGCTGTGAACGATGTCAACAATACCATCGTGAGCACAACTGAACTCAATACCGATAAAGCCTACGCGGCTCTCCACACCGTCAAAGAGAACAAACTTGTCTCCCTCGCCAACAACAGAAAGGATGTCGCTCTCCCGCTTGACGCTGATGCCGTTGAAGGCACGCTCGACCGTGCGGCGGCAATCCTCCAAGGGACGTTCCGAGAGGGAGGCGTAATAGGGAGAATGTTTCTCGTAGAACAGGGAGGTCAACGGCTTGTCCTTTTCGATGAAACAGGAACCGTATTCCACAAGTTGGGTGATGGGGTGCTCATTCAAGGTGGGCCGCAAAGCCACATGGGTCAGATACACGGGGGTGTCGGATTCGTCCATGAGGGCAGCCGAAACAAAGTCAGCACGACCCGTTTTCCAAGAATCATATTCATCGTCAAGGTAATAAACCTCAGCGGCCTCTCGGCTGTGAGAAATGCGCTGAGCGTGAGGAGCACGAGCGGACAGACGCAACACCGTCCAATCATCAACGCCCGTGGCGCACACCACTTTGCCGTCCACTGTCAGTTCACCGATGAACATCCCCGACTCTAAGGTGCAATCGTTGGAGTAGCCGTTATACACGTCGCCGTAGACCATGATCTCCACACCAATGGAGTTAAGTCCCTCTTGCAGGTACAGGGATACGTCCACGTCATCCACACGGCAGTAGCCGTGTGTCGTGCGGGCAGGACCGTGCATGACGAGCTCTCCGTTGATATACAGGCGGTACATATTGCG
Source organism: Clostridia bacterium (assembly GCA_017456905.1). GTDB lineage: Bacteria > Bacillota > Clostridia > Oscillospirales > CAG-272 > CAMEON01. The sequence goes on along the minus strand of JAFTIL010000097.1, from coordinate 20,729 downwards.
CCCTGTCAAGGCAAATATGGCATCCGTAGCGTCCTCGGTAAGATGAAACTCTTTATAGAAGCAGTAGTGGTTGACGGCTTCCTTGTTTCGCTCCGCCGCCTGTGCCTCGCTCAGCGGATAAAAGATGCGTTTGGCTTTCTGAAAGGTGTAGGTATTCATATAAGATCCTCACTTTAGGGTAAGATAAGCATATTATAGCATATTTTACATTTCCTGGCAAGAGCCTGAGGAAAATAAAGCAAAAACACTTGCATTTTTTCTTGGTTTGTGCTATAATAACTTAATTAAATGATATCCCAATGCAAAGGAAGTAAAAGCCTATGTTTATCAAAGAAACTGTCAAGGGTATGCGCGACATTCTCCCCGCCGAAATGGAGATCCGTGAATACCTTCTGTCCAAGCTCAAGTATATCTACACCTCCTTCGGATTTACCCAGATCGAGACCCCCTGCATGGAGCGTATCGAAAACCTCACCAGCAACCAGGGCGGCGAGAATGAAAAGCTCATTTTCAAGGTACTGAAGCGTGGTGAAAAGCTAAGTGAATCCATTGAGACCGCCTCTTTCGACGATCTCTGCGACTCGGGTATGCGTTACGACCTCACCGTGCCCCTGTCCCGCTACTTTGCCAATAACTCGGGCCAGCTCCCCATGCCCTTCAAGGCTCTGCAGGTGGGCTCTGTTTGGCGCGCTGACCGCCCCCAGAAGGGTAGATATCGCCAGTTCACCCAGTGCGACATCGACATTTTGGGCAACCCCGACAACACTGCCGAGAGCGAGCTGATCTACGTCACGTCCTTGTTCCTCGACAGCGTGGGCGTCAAGGGTAATACCGTCATGGTCAACGACCGCCGCATCCTCAAGGGCATGGCCAAGAAAGCAGGCTTTGCCGAGGAGGACTATAACAAGGTCTTCATCATCCTGGATAAGTACGACAAGATCGGTGAGGACGGCGTTAAGAAGGAGCTGCTGGAATCCGGCTGCGAAGAAGCCGCTGTCAATACCTATATGGATATCTTCCACGGCTTCATGACCGCCGAGGATCGTTTCTCCTACGTGGAGGAAGCCTTTGGTGACGCCATGGAACCCGGCGTGGCTGACAATATCCGTCAGATCTTTGCCAACGTGGCTCTTATGTCGGGCGGAAAATTCAATCTCTCCTTCGATCCCACCCTGGTGCGCGGTATGGGTTACTACACAGGCACCATCTTTGAGATCAAGTCCGAGGATTTCAAGGGCTCTTCCATCGCAGGCGGCGGCCGTTACGACAACATGATCGGCAACTTTACGGGCACCCCTACCTGCGCCTGCGGCTTCTCCATCGGCTTTGAGCGTCTGGTCGGCGCCTTGCTTGACAAGAAGTTCAAGGCAGACGGCACCCGCGAGAAGGTGGCTGTTCTTTACGGCAAGGCCTTCACCTCGGGCGACGTAGCCACCCTCCAATGCAAGTGTAATGATCTTCGCGCAGCCGGCAAGGTCGTCCTTGTCCAGAAGATGAACAAGAACGTGGGCTTCCAGAAGCAGAAGCTGGAGGCAGAAGGGTATAGCACCTTCATCGACGTCAGATACCCCGACGAGATAGAGACGAAACTGTAATATAGCGAAACCTCCCCAAGCTGTGTGGCTTGGGGAGGTTGTTTTTCTTAATAGCAACTACATAAATACTTTATACCTTTGCATTGAATTGGATTTTTGTCCAAATCCGAGTGTAGAATATAAAAATTTATTCCGCAATCCTCATAGGTTTGCGTGATAGCTCCCTTCGTGGTGGTGGCCATCCAGGAAATGCTGCGGCTTTCTATATCGTTTCGAGCGATATAGGTCACAGCGCAACCGATCTGAAGCGGATCATTTTGGCCTACGAGGATTTCGTAACCGTCAGCATAGCATTTCCATGTACCGTCCTCATATAGCTGTTCCCATTTGATGGCAAACTCAGCCGACCAGCCTGTGGCTGTTTTTCTTGCCGCTCCTTGCACCGTTCCGGAAGAGGCCATGGAGATATAACCATTGTAGTTATTCTCATTGAGTCCATCCGTATGATCCCTTAAAAATACCAACGCTTCGCCATCCTTGCTGCAGGAGAAGGTATAGGATATAGGCATTTTGTCTTCAGGAAACAGTGCGGGATCCTGAGCGACAAAATGCTTTACCATGTAATCCATATCAAAAGAAAGGGTAATGGCATCCCCGTCAAAGGAAGTGTCCTTTGATGCGTAAACAAAACTGTCATCCACCACGTTAAAGCCCAAATACAGCCAATGCTGATCCGCCGCCACATAGGTAGTCATGAGGAAATCCAAGGGCATCGCAGAGGCGAACCCCTCATCCGCGTGGGATACCGCATTGTTGGGGGAGATCGTCAGCTTGCGATAGGTAAAACTTTGCCAGTCCGATAAATCTCCGTCAAAGATGACTTTTCGTCCGATCTCAGGGGCAATCGTTAATTCTACGTTACCCACCGGCGCAAATAAAGCATCACCGTTCTCGTCGGTGACCAGTTCAAATTTCGTTTCATATTCTGTCTCGGTCTCAGTCTCCGTGACGGTTTCTGTTTCGGTCGCAACCTCACGTTCTGTCTCTGCCATAGTCTCCGTCTCTGCCTCGGTAGCCTCGGCCTCGGTCTCTGCTTCACTCTCAACCGTCGAAATGGGCGGAATGATGGGATCCTGCTGACCCGACCAAAGGATAGCACCGAAAATACTCAGTCCCAGCACCCCGCAGATCACAGCCACGCCCAAACCCGAAGTGAAGAAATTCCCAAGCTTTTGGGTAAAGGTAGGCGCAAGTAGTCCCTCGTCAAGACCGAAGTCAGCCTCCTCAATGAAGCTATCCTCGATATTTGTCATTCTTTTAAATACCAATTCACCCTTCATACCGTGTACCCCCTTTTCTCGAGATATGCCCGAAAAGCCTCTCGTACCCGACGGATGCGGTGGGACACCGCGTTAGGGGTCATCCCCGTTTTGTCGGCCAAAAAGGCCACTCGATAGCCATACCAGTACCGTCCTACGAATAAACGGCGGTCAAGGGCAGGGAGCCCCCGCAAAAAATCGTCGAACAGAGAAGTGAGGGTGTTTTCGTCAGTATCGTCGGACAGGGTGACCGCCTCTTCCAACTCGGACATCAGTACCGTCAACTCCAGCTCCGCCCGGCGGGAGCGCTTGCGAAGACGGTCAATGGAAAGATTTCGGGTGATCTTCCCAAGAAAGGTTTTTAAATTGTTGGGTCTGTGCGGCGGCATGGCACCCCAGGCGCGCATCCAAGTGTCGTTGATGCACTCTTCGGCATCGGGACGGGACGCCAGTATATTCATAGACACAGAAAAGCAGTAAGCCCCATATTTTTTGTCAGACTCTGTGATAGCCTGCTCGTTGCGGTCAAAATACAAAGATATGATTTCGTGGTCTTGCATAAGCCTCTCCTTTCGTGAAAGATGTGATCCTTCTATAGGTATACACGAAATAATTTTGAAAATCGGCCAATGATTTAAAAATAGTGTATCATATTTTCCCAAGAAAGTCAATGGAGGACTCTAACCTTGGGGTCATGAAAATCCCCATCCCGTCATATAGTAGAGCAGATATCTTAAAAAGAAAGGATGCCCTCTGTATGAAGACCGCCCCTCGCTCTATCTCCTATCATCGCATCTCACAACCTACGTCTGCAGAGCATTCGACATCGTCCTCATCACCATGTCCACTCTCCCTTCGCGAAGTAGAAGAGAGCCGTAAACAGTACGGCTCCAATCACCTGTCCGTAAAGCCTCCGAAAAGCTTTTTGAAACAGTTCCTCTCCAATTTAGGAGACCCCATCATCCGCATTTTGCTGGTGGCCTTGGGACTGAATTTGATCTTTGCCTTTCAAGGCGGGACCGATTGGCCCGAGACTATCGGCATCGCCCTGGCCGTGTTCCTGGCAACCCTCATTTCCACCCTGTCCGAATACGGCTCGGAGCGTGCCTTCGCCCGTCTTTCAGAGGAATGCAGCAAGACATCAAGCCGTGTGATGAGAAGAATGGGGGAGACGGGGGAGTCGGTGATCTGTCAGATCCCCCACGGGGACGTGGTGGTCAACGACGTGGTGCTTCTGGAAGCGGGTGAAATGATCCCCGCCGACGGAGAACTGATCTCTGGAAACCTGCGGGTGGATCAATCTGCCATGACGGGGGAGAGCCGCGAGATCAAAAAGCATCCCGCTTTGTTAAAGGATGCACCCACGCCCGATCATCCCGCCGCCCTCTTTCGCGGTTGCACCGTGCTGTCAGGGCAGGGGACAATGAAAGTAAAAACCGTGGGAGACAAGACCTTCCTCGGGCAGATCTCAGCCGAGGTGCAGGAGGATACCAGAGAGAGTCCCTTGAAGCGCCGTTTGTCGGATCTGGCCAAGCAGATCAGCTTCCTCGGATATCTGGCGGCGGGGATGGTGGCTGTCATTTATCTCATCAACGCCTTTGTCTTCGACAGCGGTTTTGATGCCGCCGTCATGCTTTCCAAGCTGACGAATTGGCGTTATCTTTGGCCACAGCTCTTTTCTGCTTTGACCCTGGGGCTTACCGTCTTGGTGGTGGCCGTCCCCGAGGGACTTCCCATGATGATCGCCGTGGTGCTGTCCTCCAACATCAAAAAAATGGTCAAGGATAAGGTGCTGGTGCGTAAGCCCGCGGGCATTGAGGCGGCAGGGAGCATGAATGTCCTGTTTACTGATAAAACGGGTACTCTGACAGAAGGAAAGCTCAGCGTAGGGCGTGTGCTTCTCGCTTCGGGGGAAGTATTTGAAACCATCAGCGATTTCAAGAAAAAAGCCCCTGCCGCCGCCGAGGCGCTGATCCTGTCAGCACATTTGAATTCCTCAGCTACCTTGGGATTCATTGGGGACAGCGCCACCCGAGGCGCCATCGGCGGCAACGCCACCGACAGAGCATTACTCACCTATGTGCAAAAGGAAGCACGGCCCAAACATACAGAGGTCATGTGGAAGCTCCCCTTTGACAGTAACCGCAAGCTCTCGGCAGTACGTGTCAGAACAGAGCAGGGAGAGCGATTGTATGTTAAGGGCGCACCCGAACGGCTGGTGCCCTGCGTGACCCATTCTTATGATAAGGAAGGCAGACGAATGGTTGTCAGTCAGGGGGAGCTTGTGGAGAAGATCAAGGATATGACCTCCGCGGGTGAACGAGTGCTCATGGTGGCTACGGCAACCGATGGGGAGGGCCGTCTTCCCTCAGCAGCCCAGGCAGAACAAGGTCTTTGGGGTGCGTTGACGGTCATATGCCTCGTGATCCTTAAGGATAAGCTTCGCTCTGAGGCTTACGGCTCGGTGCAGACCTTGAAACGGGCGGGTATCCACGTGGTCATGATGACGGGAGATAACAAGGACACCGCCCGCGCCATTGCCTCGTCTTGTGGGATCATCGACGGCAAAGTGAACCGCGTTCTGGATAGCGCGGAGCTGTCACGCATGAGCGATGATGAGATCAAAAACGAACTTCCGCATATTGGAGTCATTGCCAGAGCCTTGCCCACGGATAAAAGCCGCCTGGTGCGTATTGCCCAGGAGGCTGAGCTGGTGGTAGGTATGACGGGTGACGGCATCAACGATGCCCCCGCCTTAAAACGAGCCGACGTGGGCTTTGCCATGGGGGCTGGGACTCAAGTCGCCAAGGACGCGGGGGATATCATCATCATGGATAATAATCTTTCCTCTATCACCCGCGCCGTCCTATATGGGCGTACCATTTTCAAATCCATCCGTAAGTTTATTACCCTCCAGCTCACCATGAATTTCTGTGCCATGGCCGTGACCATGATCTGTCCCTTCATTGGCATCGACGAGCCTGTGACGGTGGTGCAGATGCTATGGATCAACCTGATCATGGATACCCTGGGCGGCCTTGCCTTTGCGGGGGAAGCACCGCTGGCATCCTATATGGAGGAGCCCCCGAAACGGCGGGATGAGCCCATCCTCAACGGCTATATGAAGCACCAGATCCTTTGTCTCGGCGGTTTTACAGTAGCTTTGTGCCTGCTGTTTCTCAAATGGCCCTTCATCTCCACATCCTTCCGCACCGGGGAAGATCAGATCTATCTGCTCACAGCCTTTTTCGCCCTCTTTATTTTCTCCTCGGTGTTCAACTGCTTCAGTTGCCGTACCGATCGTCTGCGCCTTGGCGCAGGACTTGCTAAGAATAAGACCTTCTGCCTTGTGATGACCGCTGTGCTGGTCATCCAGGTCTTGTTCGTTTACGTGGGCGGTGCCGTACTCAGAACGGCGCCCTTGACCCCTGGGGAATTGGGACTGACCTGCGGGCTGTCTTTGCTCGTGTTCCCGGCCGAACTTATCCGCAAGCTATGGTGGCGGCTCAGAGGTCACAAGGAAGGTTATTGATACGCAAAAAGGTCGGACTCTCAAAAGTCCGACCTTTACGTTAATCAGCCCAGGAAAGGATGCTCCTTGGCCGCCATTCTCATCTGTTGCATGATGGTTTTGGGCTTCTTGCTTTTGAAAAGCGCAGATCCCGCCACCAGAATGTTAGCGCCCGCTTCGGTGCAATGGGCTGCGTTGTCGCCGCCGATACCGCCGTCTACCTCAATATGCTGGTCGATGCCGCGAGCCAGCGCCTCACGACGAAGCACGCGCACCTTATCAAGACACTCGGGCATGAAGGACTGTCCGCCAAAGCCGGGCTCTACCGTCATGACGAGGATCATGTCAGCCACCCCGACGAAGGGGATCACAGCTTCTGCAGGCGTTCTGGGAGAGATGGCAATGCCGCAAGGAATGTGCTTAGCTTTGATCTCTTTCAGGATATCCATGGGGTGATCAGAGCATTCATAATGAAAGGTGATGATATCAGCCCCCGCCTTGATAAAGCTGTCCACGTATTTGAGGGGATCGCTGATCATGAGATGTACGTCGAAAATGAGCTGGGTATGTTTACGGATAGAGGAAATGACGCCCGCACCAAAGCTGATGTTGGGAACGAAATGTCCGTCCATCACATCCAGGTGCAGATAGTTTGCGCCTGCTTCTTCCATACGCTTGATCTCGCCCTTGAGATCAGAAAAATCAGCGGCCAAGAGGGAAGGTGCAATATAAAACATGGCTGTACCGTCCTTTCATAAATTGGGGATCCTGTCAACAAACAGGGAATGATGTCATAAAATAGAATGTGGCTGTTCGTGCCACCCCGTACACGGGGAGAAATCAAGGACAGGGAAGTGGGAATGGGCGTGTGCGGTGGGTACTGTGTGGGGGTGTCTTTTTAGGAGATGCCCCCTTGGATCATACCAGCAGGCAAACTGCGTGTGCCGCCATACCTTCTCCGCTGCCTGTAAATCCCAAATGTTCTTCGGTGGTGGCCTTGACGTTGACCTGCTCCACAGAAACACCTAATACGCGGGCGATGTTTTCCTTCATGGCGGGGATATGCGGTGAAAGCTTAGGGGCCTGGGCCAAGATGGTAGCATCCAGATTGCCCAAGGTATAATCCTTTTCTTTCATAAGCTCTGCCACGCGGGAAAGCAAAACCATGCTGTCAGCGCCCTTGTAAGCAGGATCCTTGTCGGGAAAAAGCTGACCGATGTCTGGCGCTCCCATGGCACCCAGCAAGGCATCCATTACGGCGTGAACCAACACGTCAGCATCGGAATGTCCCAACAGACCTCTCTCATAAGGAATATCCACACCGCCGAGAATCAATTTTCTGCCTTCTACAAGGCGGTGAACGTCGTAACCGTGTCCGATCCTCATGCCTTGTCCTCCCAGACTCTGGCGGCCTTTTTGGTGGCTTCCTCGGCGGCCTCTTTACGGGCGGTGAGTACGGCCTTGGCGAAGATCAGATCAGAAGGCTCTGTGATCTTGATATTTTCTCGACTGCAAGCCACCATCTTCACAGGGACACGGATGTGCTCGGCCATCTGGTTGTCGTCGGTGGCCTGAAACTTCTCGTCCCGGCAAACGTAAGCGGCGGCACGGTAGAGATCGATCTGAAAAACCTGAGGTGTCTGCGCCAACCAAACGAGATTGCGTTCGGGAGTATAGTCAATGAAAGCGGACTTATCGGCCACCTTGACGGTGTCGTAGGCTTTGACACCTGCCGAAGCGGCCCCCCACTGGTATGCGGCGTGGATCACGCGGCTGATCTCCTCAGGGGTGATGAGACACCGTGCGGCATCTGCTACGGCGATATACTTACACCGCTTGTCAACCTCGTCGGAGCCAAATCGCGCAGACTCTTGACGCGTTTTGCCGCCCTTTATCACCTTTGTCAGCTTAGTGATGCCGTAGACGTCCTTCATGTTGTCATACAAAGGAATTTCGTCTTCCTTGGCTACCACGATGATCTCGTGAACACAGTCCACAGCCTCATAAGCCTGTAGGGTGCGTACCACCACGGGAAGACCGTCCAGCTCGATGAACTGCTTAGAGTTGCCCTCACCCATACGGGTGGAGCTACCTGCGGCACAGATCACCACAGAGGTAAAATTCTTGGGGTGAGGTTTGCCCGCAATGGCGCGAAGTATACCCGCGATTTTTTGGGGCGTGTCATTCTTTTTCTTGGTATGATCGCTCATGGCGGACTCCTTTGTTGTTTATGGTTTATTTTGAGGGGCAACGTCCCTTGCGTACTCCTCAATCCAGCGCGTTCAGAGCATCCACACGCACCTGATGACGGCCGCCGAGGAACTCTGTGTCCACGAAAAGGTCAACGATATCGCAGGCAAGACCGTAGCCGATAACACGCTCACCCATGCACAGAACGTTGGCATCATTGTGCATACGGGTCATGCGGGCAGAGAAGGTGTTCTCGCAAACGGCGGCACGAATACCTGCGTGCTTGTTGGCGGCCATGGACATACCGATGCCCGTACCGCAGACGAGAATGCCCAGATCTGCCGTGCCGCTTGTCACGGCCTCGCAGACAGCGTGAGCGAAATCCACGTAGTTGCAGGACTCAGTGGTGTGCGTACCTACGTCGACGACATCAATGCCGCGGGACTTCAGGTGTTCAACCACCTTCTGCTTCAAAACAAAACCTGCGTGGTCACAGCCAATCACAATTCTCTTGTTTTCCATGTCAGCCATTCCTTTTCTTATCAATATTTGTCAAGCCGCGGGTCAGCCATTCGCTCCGTTGGCTTTTTTCTCATTTTCCAACCGTACCCGCTCGGCCTGCGAGGGACGGAGATATACGGGTGCCAATTCTGCGTCGGTACAGGAAATACCGTTTCGGTACATGGCCAATGCCACCTGCGCCACGGAGTATCCGCTCTGGTTGCGAATACGCTCCTCCAAGAGGATCAGTTGATTATCTAAAACAGGGAACTGCTCCCCGCTCTCGTCAAAATCTATGACCAGCTCAGCGCCGTCGCCCACTAAATATATCTTGTTGTTGGAAGCATATGCCTCCAATTCACCCAAAAGCTCTTCAATGGCCAAAGCCCTGTCCTCGCACAGACGGGTCAGCTTGCCTTCCTTGCACGCAAACAAAGCGTTGTATACCTGCTCGCGGCGGGCGTTCATGCAGGGACAGATGATGCCCTCAAAAGCCCGCGCGTTGGTGGCCAAGGCCTCCAGAGTGGATACCCCCACACAAGGCTTGCCCTTACCAAAGGCGATGCCCTTGATCGTGGCCGCCCCGATGCGTACTCCCGTAAAGGAGCCGGGACCCACGGTGCAGGCAAACAAGTCGATGTCATTCACGGTTATACCGCAAGCCTTCAACACGAACTCCACGGTGGGGAGCAAGGTCTCGGAGTGGGTGTTGCCCGTGTTCAGGGTGCATTCAGCCAGTAAATGCTCGTTGTCGCATAAGGCCACAGAGCCAACCAAAGCCGTCGAGTCCAAAGCCAGAATCAGCATACCTGCCTCCTTATTTTTTCAAAATTTCAATGTGGCGCACGTCCACACCCTCGTCCGTCTTGGAGATGGTCACCTCAATGCGCTTGCGGGGAAGGGACTCCATAATATTCTCGCACCACTCGGCAATGCAAATGCCGCTGTCCAGATACTCGTCGTAGCCCATGGCGTACAGCTCGTCATCCGACTCGATGCGATACATATCAAAGTGAAAGAGGGGGCGTTTGTCGCGCAAACGGTACTCATGTACCAGGGCGAAGGTGGGGGACTTGATCTGCTTGCCGGGGGCTAACACCTCGGCAAAGCCCGACACAAAGGCCGTCTTGCCCACACCCAAGTCACCAAACATGGCTACGAAAGAGGGAAGGGACTTGTCAGCTTCTAAGGCCTCTGCCAGCATCCGTCCTACAGCCCGTGTTTCCTCGGGACTGTGGGTGACAATAGACATGGGGAAATTCATCATAACTTAAACCCCTTTAATCATTTGCTGCCCGGCTTTTTGCGATCCTTCACACGTTCCGTCGTGCCGTCGGGATTGACGATGACCGTGTTGTCCAGCATACCTGTCATAGAGGCGCGGATCTCGGCCAGATACTCGGTACGGAGCGCCGCCCGCTCGATCAGCTCATCCTCGGTGAGGGTCTCGCCCGCCTTGACACGGCGGGCATATTCATTGATCTTATCCAGTTTTGCTTTTTCCATGATGTGTCAACCTGCGATGACCTTGATGAAGTTTTTCTTACCCTTGCGGAGCATCTTGCCCTCACCCAGATCAGCGGGCGCAAAGGTGGTGCGGGGATCGGTGATCTTCTCGCCGTCTAGAGTTACGCCGCCCTGCTGGATGGCCTGACGAGCCTCGGATTTGGACTTGGCAAAGCCTGCTCTGACCAGCATGGTGGGTACGTCACAGCGACCGTCCATGTAGAAATCCTCGGAAACCAGGGTCAGGGTAGGCACTTCGGCACCCTCGCCGCCGCCGAACAGAGCCTTAGCGGCAGAGCGAGCCTTCTCAGCCTCTTCCTCGCCGTGTACCAGCTTGGTCAGCTCGTATGCGAGAATATCCTTAGCGGTGTTGAGCTGAGAGCCCTCCCAACTGTCCATGGCGTTGATCTCTTCGATGGGGAGGAAGGTCAGCATACGGATGCACTTCAGTACGTCGGCATCCTCCACGTTCCGCCAGTACTGGTAGAAATCGTAGGGTGCGGTCTTGTTGGGATCCAGCCATACGGCACCGGACGCGGTCTTGCCCATCTTCTTGCCCTCGGAGTTGAGAAGCAGGGTAATGGTCATGGCATGAGCGTCCTTGCCCAACTTACGGCGGATCAGCTCGGTACCGCCCAGCATGTTGGACCACTGATCGTTACCGCCGAACTGCATATTGCAGCCGTACTTCTGGTAGAGGTAGTAGAAGTCGTAGGACTGCATGATCATGTAGTTGAACTCAAGGAAGGACAGACCCTTCTCCATGCGCTGCTTGTAGCACTCGGCGCGGAGCATGTTGTTGACAGAGAAGCAAGCGCCTACCTCGCGGAGTACCTCCACGTAGTTCAGATCCAGTAGCCAGTCGGCGTTGTTGACCATGATGGCCTTGTCCTCTCCAAACTCAATGAATCTTTCCATCTGCTTCTTGAAGCAGTCGCAGTTGTGCTGGATGGTCTCGCGGGTCATCATGGATCTCATGTCGGTACGCCCCGAGGGGTCGCCGATCATGGCGGTACCGCCGCCGATCAGCACCACAGGCTTGTTGCCTGCCATTTGCAGACGTTTCATGAGGCAAAGAGCCATGAAGTGACCCACGTGCAGGGAATCAGCGGTGGGGTCAAAGCCGATGTAGAAGGTGGCTTTGCCTTCGTTAATCATGCTCTTTATTTCTTCTTCGTTCGTCACCTGGGCGATGAGACCGCGAGCGACCAGTTCTTCATAAATTTTCATGTTCATCTCCATTCCGCCGCCAGCGGCGGCACAAATATATTTCGCGTGAAACAGTGAACTTTGGTTTTAGATCATTGAACTTTCACGCTATTTCTTTGCTTGAAATAAATATTCATTATATTATACCACCGCTTGGGCGGATTTGTCAAGAGGGGATGCGGCTAAACCGCCGCTTTCCTCAAAATTTTCACACGTATTCTTCATGCTCATAAGGATATTGGTGTCTGTGGAGTAAGATCAAAAGCAGGAAGAGGGATCCTAAGCCCAGAATTCCGCCTGAGATACCATAGATGACAGATAACCCACCATGTCCCATCAAGGATGACAGCGCTCCAAAAATCGTGAGGAACCAACGTGTCCCTGCCACCAACCACAGAGAGGACGAGAGCTTGCCGGTCTTTACGAGATCGTAGGTCAGGATCGTCCACAGAATAGCGTTGACCGTAGCGTCAAGGATACTGATGATACTCGTTGCGTAAACAAAGCTTGCGAGTATGCCTTCTGTTCCGCCCAAGCCGCCGCGTTGAAGGATGATGAGAACAAAGGTGTTGACATAGCTGAGCAGAAGAGACAGGCCCGTCAGGAGAATGATGCCGCCGATGGCTTTTCGACCTGTTTTGCAGTTGCGGATCTGGCACATGAACTTGCAAAGTACCATGGCGGTCAAAACCGAGCTTTCGTGGGCGAAATGATTGCGGAGCGTCGTGATCTCGGCAATGATCTCCCCCAAATGGTAGCCTTTGTCAATGAGTATATCCCCTAAAGCGCCGTTTGTGATCAGTAAGAGCACAAGCATCACCAGAAAAGCCACGAAGGTGTTGACGAGCAAGAAGATAAACTTGATGAAAGTGCCGATATGCAGACCTCGGTGCTCCTTTTCGTCATAGGACAGCTTTTCTGTCCACGCGATGAACAGATATTCAAGGCCTAGGCTGATGACCGATGAGGCATATGCAAAGAGGATGCTCCAAAAACTGAGGAAGGATTGATGCAACGCAAGATCAATGAGCGCCGCACCAAAGAAACCGAGGAACAGAATGCCTGCCAGCTTGGCGATATAAAGAAATACGCGCTTGTAATATGTACTCTGAGACTCGTGGATGAAGGAGTAGTTAAAGAAAATATCCCGCTTCTTGAAGGCGTAGTATAAGTAGATGACGCCCAGGGTCTCAAAAAGCTGTACCAGATAATTCAGCGGTACGTTGTTGATGTATTTGGTGGTGGAGAAGGGAATGGTCACAGCATATCCGATAAAAGCCGCAATAACGAAGACCTTGGAAGCCGTCAGATAATAGTTGTGTTTCTCAAATAATTCCCGTTCATCCCGTGGACGGCCGTGCAGAAGAGCCCCCAAGAGAAGGATGACCGTACCGAAGGAAAAAACAGTTACCTCGGGGAGGAAGAACACGTAATAGTTGGAAAAACCGAGGATCGTGATCAGGCCTGACTTATAGCTGGTCAGCGACCACATATGCATGATCCCATATACGAGTGCTACCAACGTGGCATACAGAATACCCCGCTGATAGATGCGCCCACATTCGGCGTTGATGCGCTCATCGTAAAATTTCTGATTTGTCATGTTTTCTCCTCCCAAAAAAGATCGTTGAGTGTCACGTCCAGTACTCTGCATATTTTAATACACAGAGCAACGGTGGGATTGTAGTCCCCGTTTTCGATCATGTTGACGGTCTGCCGCGACACACCGACAGCCTTGGCAAGCTCGGCCTGTGACAGATTTTTCTCTTGCCGTGCGGCCTTCATTCTCTGATTGACCATAACGCCTCCTTGTCAAGTTTATTTGACATCTTGATTATAGCACATATAAATAGAGATGTCAAGTATATCGGCTCTATTGAACTTTGTAGTTGATTTGAATAATATACAAAAAATATGTATATTCTTCCAAAACCAGATGAGTTTTCGTTTCCATTGGGCCCAATTTGTGTATTTGTTGAATGGTTCAAAATGTAAATTTTTATTTATGTAGCCAATCGGCTACCTCAAAAGATTATCAATATCCCCCGCATAACGAATTCCACTATGCGGGGGATGGCGTTTAAACGCTAGATACTCCCACTTACAACACGCCTCGTTCCTCCGGCATTATACCGAAGAAATGTAGGGGAGATAGATGCGGGATTAATTAGGGCTTACGATTGTTTTGGGCTTACGCGCTTGCCTGGTGCACTAAACGAATGCCCCCGATTTCTCGGGGGCATTGGTGCGTGAGTTATTGAGGATTAGCCCTTGTAGTTGTAGTGGATATTGGCGTCTTCGAGACATTCGTTGTAATAAGAAATGTTAATCTTTGCCCATTCTGCCTGAGTTCCAGTGTAGAAAACATCGGTTAAGCTGGTGCAATAGGAGAATGCACCTGCGCCAATACTCGTGACGCTGTCGGGAATCTTTACACTTGTCAAGGCCGGACAGATAGAGAACGCATAGGGATCAATCCACTTCAGACCATTGGGAATGACAATGTTAGTTAAGCTGTTGCAATTTCTAAACGCATAAGAGCCAATACTCGTGACGCTGTCGGGAATCTCAACACTTGTCAGAGCACTGCATATATAGAATGCATAGTCACCGATTTTTTTTACGCCGGCGGGAATAACAATGTTCGTCAAACGCACAGAAGCAAACGCATAGTCATCAATACTCGTCACACTTCCATCGTCAGGAATTACACTGGTGCTACATCCTCCAATTAACATTTTTCTTTCAGTTGCAATTATACAGTTTCCTGCGCTATGATACACCTGATTGCTGTCTGTGACAATAACACTAGTCAAAGCATCACAAGCATTGAACACACCATAACCGATACTTGTCACACTCTCAGGGATTGTCACACTCGTAATGCTATCACAGTTCTCGAACGCAAAGTTTCCAATCGTTGTAACACGACTTGGTATCGCGATATTTGTCAAACTTATACAATCGGAAAACGCACGTTCCCCAATGCCCATAACGCCGTCTGGTATCGTAATACTTGTCACGTTTTCACAATCGCTAAACGCCATATCATAAATAAACCGAGTGTTTTCGTGAATATTATACGAAGCGAGCGTACGATCTGCAGGTCCAATTAATACCAAATAGGGATTTTGCTCATTTCCAAGATACAACACACCTTCATACACATTATGAACGCTCCCTTTGCAGTTATAAAATGCTTGCGACCCAATAAGTGTTACACTATCTGAAATAGAAATATTTGTCAACCCAGTACAGTTATAAAATGCACCATATAGGATGTTACCACCAGTAATAGTTACCGATTTTAGGCTATCTGGAATGTAATAGTCTCCATAAGCATGATTGTTGGTCAACCCATGAGGAGCATACCACTGTCTTATTTCTGTTCCGCCAGTGTAGCTTTGGTAACCAAATATATAACCAAATAACGTCGTTTGGTCTGCGGTTGTAGCTTCAGCGCTACCGCCTACAAAAGGTAATGTCATGCTCTCAAGCGCAGAACAACCAGAGAACGCTCCACGACCAATGCTTGTGGCACTATCAGGAACAGCAATGCTCGTTAAACTAGTACAATTAGCAAATGCATAGTCACCGATATTCGTCACGCCATCCGGAATAGAAACGCTTGTCAAACCAGTGCATCCTGAGAATGCGTAACTGCTGATATTCGCTACGTCCTCCGGAATAGAAACGCTCGTCAAACCAGTGCATCCGTAGAATGCGCAACTGCCGATATTCGTCACGCCATCAGGAATCACTAAATCTCCAGCAAGAACATCCCCATTTAGATACAGAGCATCCTCTGAAGCATACAACAACGGATAGCTATCAATTGCGAAGTCGATCTGACACCAAGCAGCAACATCGGTTATGAATATTTTTTCCAAACCGGAACAACCATAAAAAGCATCTTCACCAATACTGGTGATACTATCGGGGAAGGTGATGCTCGTCAAGCCCGTGCAGAATTTAAATGCATGAGAACCGATGTTGGTAATGCTGCCGCCAATTACAATTTCAGATAAGTTCTTATTATATGCAAAAGAAAATCCATTTAAACTATCTACGCCGTTACCAATGATTACACTCGTCAAGCCGGTGCAACCATCGAACGCATAATTGCCAATACTCGTAACGCCGTCGGGGACGGTAATACTCGTCAGGCTTCTACAATTGTAGAACGCCTTAATGCCAATGCTCATGACGCTCGCAGGGATAGTGATGCTGGTCAAGCTAGTGCAGTTCTTGAATGCGCCGGAAGCAATCGTAGCCACGGGGAGTCCATCCGGTGCTTCGCTACTATGGTATTTATCTGGAATAATAACCGTCGTATCCGAGCCGGTATAGCCAGTCACAGCGTATGTTGCGGTATTTTTATCGAACTGAAATGTAAGACCTTCCGTATAGTATTCATATGACACACGCTTGCTTTCACCGCAATGGCAGCTATAAAGTTTGATACCATTTGTAGATATAGTAGCCGGAGTTTCTATAACACCACCGCCCCACGTATGACCAAGAGCCAGGGAATATTCGAGGTAACTATCCCCACAATGGCAGGTGAAAGTAGTATAGCCTTGCTCGGTACAGGTGGGCGCCGTCACAGTTGAAGAGTAGCTATGCCCGGTCGCCTTCACAGAACGTTCCGCGTAATGCTCGCATTCCGTGCAGTCACGGCGTTCCACACCTTTTTCAGTACACTTGGGTTCTACAGCGACATACCACTCGCCATAGTTATGACCGATGGCTTTGACTGACCGTTCCTCGTAATGCTCGCATCTCGTGCAATCATGGCGTTCCACACCTTTTTCCGTACACTTGGGCTCTACAGCGACATACCATTCACCATAGTTGTGGCCCAAGGCAGCAACAACTTCCTGCGCAGCAAAAACTTCGCCGCAACCGGCACAGTGCTTTCCCTCTGTTAATCCCGTCTCCGTACAGGTAGGTGCAACAGCCCGATCAATCACTGTAGTGTGTTTGGACGCATCATCAATTGACCCATTCCACCGGTAGTGAATATTGGCCGAATCAAGAGGATCATTGCCACGACCATCAATTTTAATTTTCGCCCACTGAGTCGAAGTACCGGTGTAATATACATTGGTTAAAGAATTGCAATCCGTGAATGCGTATATACCAATTTCTGTTACGGATTCGGGTATCACAATTGTGGTTAAGCCGGTGCAATTATAAAATGCCATACCATCCAGTACGGTTACCCCGTACGGAATCTCAATTGACGGCAAACTCGTACAATTTTGGAACATCTTATCGATGATTTTCAGATTTTTCGAAAGATGTACGGTCGTGAGATTAGAACAACCATAAAATGCTTCTTCACCGATTTTGGTGACATTATCGGGAATGGCTATATTGGTGAGAGCAGTACATTCATTAAACGCCTTAGAACCAATTGTGGTCACTCCGGAGCCAATCGTCACAGATTCCAAATTTGTACATCCAGAGAACGCATAGCCGTCAATGCTCGTCACATTATCCGGAATCACGATGCTGCGAATCGGATTGTTTCCACACCCAGACACAGATGTGAGTGGTCCTTCAGTAAGAACAATATTTAAATTTTGCGGCCAAGTTGGGTAATTTCGCGCGACAAAAGCATCCCATAACGATTTCATGACATTCGGAAATGTGATGTGAGTCAAATTGGGGCAGTCAACAAACGCATAATCACCAATGGAAGTTACGGTATTCGGAACAACGAGTGTTTCGAGTTGATGGCATCCCAAAAAAGCTTCTTCTTCTATCTCGGTTACGCTATCAGGAATATCAACATTTGTTAATTGCGAACATAATCTGAAAGTATACGCGCTAATGCAAGTTACACTGTCGGGAATTACGATAGACTTCAGATTGGTACAATTTTGGAAAGCACCGTATTTAATTTCGGTGACACTATCCGGTATATCCATCGTTTCGATTCCTGTCCCGGAAAATGCATATTTACCGATGATGGTAACGCTATCGGGAATCGTAATTTGTGTCAGTTTCTCGCAACTTAAAAAAGTTTTATCGCTGATACTTGTAATACCGCTTGGAATGTTCACGGTACTCAAGTTTTTACACTCTTCAAATGCGGACTCACCAATACTGGCAACACTATCCGAAATGGTCACCGTCTCCAGACCGATACATTCCTTGAATGCTTCTTTTTCAATACTGGTAACACCGTCGCCAATAATAATCGTGGTCAAGCTATCGCAATCTCTAAAAGCTTCTTCACCAATTTTTTCGCCACCGCGAACCTCTACAGTTTTCAAGGAAGTCGGCACATATTGCTTCAAAAATATACCGTCGTCCACTCCGAAAAGATAATCAAAATATGCGTCCGTTTCCCCGTTCGGAGACGCACCCAAGAAAGGAATGGAAAGCGTCGTCAGTTTGTCGCAACCGGAGAGCACATAATGTCCAATTTCTAAAAGGCCATCACCTAAAGTAACTTCAGTCAACTCTGTACAATCAAAAAAAACATAATCACCCAGATTGGCTACACTATCCGGTATCACAATAGTGGTCAATGCAACACACTCTTGGAATGCCGACTCTTGGATGCTGGTTACACTTTCCGGAATTGTGATGGTGGACAAGCTCTCACAATTCTCAAAAGTGGATTTTTCAATACATTGCAGGCTTTCAGACAGCACTACAGTTTTTAAGCGCGCACAGTTTTTGAAAGCTCCCTTACCAATGCTTTGCACACTATCAGGGATGGTAATCTCTTTCAAGTATTTGCAATTTTGAAATGCATTGTCGTATATGGATGTAACGCTATCAGGAATAACAATCGTCATGATATTAGTGCTGGCAAAAGCATCGTATCCAATACCTATGACAGTATCACCGTCGGGGGATTTGTCGGGAATCACGATTTCTCGATCCTCGCATTTGCCCAAATCGCCAACCAAGCAAGTGCCGTCTCCGTTGGATAAATACGACAAACCTTTAGACCCGTTAACATCAATCTCTGGTCTTTCCGTTGTGCTACTTTCCGAGGCATTCGGCTGATTGCTTGGGTCTTTTCCCGGCCCTCCACTACATGCCGTTAAACACAGCAACAAGGACAGTAGAGGTATGAATATCCACATTACCGATTTTTTCATTTCTAACTCCAAAATTCAAAAAACTCGGCTGCCGTAAAAACGGTATACCTATTATAATTTTATCACTTTTGTAATATTCTGTCAATTTGAAAACTATACAAATATGAAATGATGTTATTGTCCAATATGATGGCGGACTTCAAATAAGAGCAAGTCCTCGAATCTGTCCGGGGCTTAAGCTTCCTAAAAAAACGGATGATCTTTACCTAAAGGTATTGATCATCCGCTTGCTTTGTATTTTATGAATTACGCATAGCCATATAACGAGTAATAGGTATTTTCAACTTCGATTTCAAATTGTCTGAATGCAATGGTATTATGAGTATAAGAGGAGTAAATGTATTCGCTATCCTTCTCTACAGAATTCAAATAAGCCAAAGTATACTCATATCCTTTTGAAATTGCAGAACAATACAAGTCTATAACAGCGTAGAGTATGGAGGATTCTTTTACGTTTTCTCTTCGCAAAAAGTCCCCGTCCAAAGAATTGATTTGATTTCTCAGTGCATTTTCTATCACACTCGTTACTCGAAGCTTGTAATATGCATCAACTGACACACCGGTGTCACAAAACAGATCTAATGTTACCTTAACTCCGGTCGCAACCCACTGTGCAATTTTAGCCGGTAAATACAAGGAGCATCCAACATCCCATATCGTGTTAATTGCTGCAGTTGCAACATTATTTACATACTGGAGATTCATATTTTTATTGATCAAATCCTCTAGTGTTCCATCAAAGGCACATGTAATAATTTCAATTACCTTGTTTGAGGCATTTCGTAGATCTTTAGCATTGTTGGTGTCGTTTGCAATTTTAGTTAATATATCAATTGAATTTTGACACTGAAGGGAAAAGCCTAATAAATACTGTAATGCTATCCTTTTATCTTGTGCCGTTTCGGACAGATCAATAATAAGATCCCATCCGTTTTTTATAAATTTTAATGCCGGCAATGATTCTTTAAGAGCAGCTGTGTCGATAACTTTGTTAGCATTATCTATGTATACGATAGCAAAGGTTCCATATGTCGCAATTGTTTTAGCCAATCCCGGCGCTTCCGTTGCGTCTGCATGGTTATATCCTAAGATATCCAATAACACAATCATGTATAATTGTTCTTTGCTCATTTGGTTTTCAAGCGCTGTTCCCAAATCACTAACGATAGTGGCTACTTCGTACAATGCTTTTTGAGTCATAAAGGCACTATCATTTTCCATTTCTTGCACGTAATTAGACGAGCAAGAAAGCAAAGAACTCCCCATTGTTCCGGTGTATGCGTTTGCTAATGCATACACCTTATATTCCGACAAAGAAATATCCCAAACAATAGGCTCACCATTGCCGGCGTAATGCCAGTAGTTTCCTTCTTCTGTGGGTTGATATTCACTGTAAATGTAAGGGATTTGATTGAACGGTGCAGCGTTGGTTGAATTGATTGAAATAGCATTCCATTCAGTTATTGTTCCCTTATAGTATATTCTCCTCGCAGAAGGGCAAGAACTTGTTACATTCTTACCGATTTTATTCAATGCCGTTCCATCAATCAGCAAATACTCCAGTTTCAGACAGGTTGAAAAAGCATAGTTACCAATAGTATTAACATTTTTCGGGATTTTAATATATCTTAATCCGGAACCATAAAATGCGTAGCTATTAATCTGAGTCACATTATCGGGAATGGTTATGCTCGTCAACGATGTACAACCGTCAAAAGCATACGAGTCAATCGTTTTTACGTTTTCTCCGATCACTACCTCTTCTAACGCCTGCAAGTCTTGGAAGAAGTACATGGTTATTGTCGTTAAGCCGCTGCCTATTACCACTCTCTTT
>JAFTIL010000096.1 GCA_017456905.1 Clostridia bacterium | reverse complement strand
GACGAAGTCGGGTGGGGGAGCCCGCGATAAAACAGGCTAAATCGTTGTCGGATAAAGAGATTTAACTTTTTGTTTGCGCTTTCTCCCTCAGCCGCCCGTCGCATTCGCTGGGCGGCAGCTCCCTCCCGGAGGGAGCCTTACCACGGATATCCGTACCCCTGTAAACAACAATTTATTAATAAATAAAAAAATACGGCACAGCCACTTGGACTGTGCCGTATTTTCAGGGAAGTCAATCCCACGGTGCGAGCGGACGAATTAGTCCATCAGCTCCTTGACCTTGGAAGCCTTACCAACGCGGTCGCGCAGGTAGTACAGCTTCGCACGGCGCACCTTACCGTGACGGATGACGGTGACGTCAGCCACGTTGGGAGAATGCAGGGGGAAGGTCTTCTCCACGCCGACGCCGTAAGAAATGCGGCGAACGGTGAAGGTTGCGGAGATACCGCCGCCATGCTTTGCGATGACAGTACCCTCGAACATCTGAATTCTCTCTCTGTTACCCTCTTTGATCTTGTTGTGCACGCGAACGGTGTCACCAATGTTGAAAGCGGGAACGTTTTCCTTAAGCTGCTCGTTTGTAAAAGCCTTGATCATATCCATGTCATAGCCCTCCTTATATACCGGGTGTTCATGCAGAGCGTCGCAGCGGACCACCCTCAAAATATGTCGTGCGCAGTCGCATACTGTGTATGCCGCACACAGATAAAATTATACCATACGTTCCGACTTTTTGCAAGAGGTATTTCAAAAAAATATAAATAAAATTTCAAAGATCACAGGATTTGCCTTGTGAAAAATAACCAAAATACACAACGGCGATTTTCGACCGTTTTTTCTTTTCGGGTGTCCTGAGTGTTGACAAACCGAATATTTTGAGGTATAATATAAAGAGATATAAATTTACGTTTCACAATGAGGTATCATTTATGTATATATTAGGCATGGAAAGCTCCTGTGACGAGACCTCCGCCGCCATCGTGGAAATGGACGGCACCACTCGCCGCATCTGCTCCAATATCGTAGCTTCCCAGATCGACACCCACCGTCTCTACGGAGGCGTAGTGCCTGAGATCGCCAGCCGCGCTCATATCGAGGCCGTCAGCCGCATCACAAAAGAGGCGCTGGACGAGGCGGGCATCACCCTTGCCGATTTGGGCGCGATCGCCGTCACCACCCACCCCGGGCTCATCGGCGCTTTGCTTGTTGGTGTCAACTTCGCCAAATCCTTGGCCTTTGCTAACAATATCCCGCTCATCTCGGTCAACCATATCCACGGCCACATCGCCGCCGCCTATCTCACCGACACGACCCTGGAGCCTCCGTTCCTTGCCGTGGTGGTGTCGGGCGGCCACACCTGTCTGTATCTTGTGGAGGACTATACCACCTTCACGCTGTTGGGCGGCACCCGTGACGACGCCGCTGGAGAGGCCTTTGATAAGGTGGGCAGAAAGATCGGCTTGCCATATCCCGGCGGTGCCGCCATGGACAAGCTGGCTCATGAGGGTGACCCCAAGGCTTATAAGCTCCCCTCCTGTGCCATCACCCCCGATGAGGTCGCGTTTTCCTTCAGCGGTCTTAAAACAGCCGCGATCAACCTGATCCACACGGCGGAACAAAAGGGCGAGACCTTGAACAGAGCGGATCTTGCCGCCTCTCTCACCGCCTCCATCGTGGAGGGTATTGTCAAAAAGACCGATCTTGCCCTCAAAACCACCGCCAAGTCTGCCAAGACTCTGGTGCTGGCAGGCGGCGTTGCCGCCAATTCCCATCTCCGCACCGCCCTTGCGGAGCTGGCAAAGAAGCGCAAGATCCCCTTCGTCGTGCCCGAACGCGGTCTCTGCGGAGACAACGGTGCTATGATCGCCGCCGCAGGCTATTACGATTATCTCGCCGGCCACAGAGCCGACACCTCCCTCAACGCATCTGCTCTTGATGATGAAGAGGTGTGAGTAAGGAGTACGCGAGGGGAACTTTTGGAAAAAGTTCCCCTCGACCCCCTCAAAACTTTCAAAATAAGGGCTTGACGAAGAGATCAAATACCCGAAAGAGAGTGCAAATTATTTGATCTGTCGAGGGTAGTTGCTATGATAGAACGAGCCTCGCAAGCCGCCCATGTGGGGCCCTTACCCCACAGCTAATTCAATGGGTCTGTTCCGCAGATCGAGAGTATAGCGCTTTTATCTCTTATTTGACCAAGTTTATAACATTTTAAAAGTTCTTGAAGGGTGTGGAAAACTTCTTTCAAGAAGTTTCCCATGAAAAACCAGAAAGGATCAACTATGGAATTTGAAGAATACAGCCCCGAGCGCCCCATCACCGTCTCTCCCGCTGTTGTCAAGAGGTTGCCCCGATACTACAGATATCTCCGCGAACTGATCACCCAGGGCAGAATGCGCATCAGCTCAGGCGAGCTTTCGGCCATGATGAACGTTACCGCCTCCCAGATCCGCCAGGATCTGAACTGTTTTGGCGGCTTCGGTCAGCAGGGCTACGGATATAACGTCAATTACCTGTTTGCCCGCATCAGCGAAATCCTCGGTGTGGGCGAGGGCTTCCATGCCATCATCATCGGTGCGGGAGACCTGGGCCGTGCTCTTGTCCACCTCTCTATGTTTGAAAAAAGAGGCGTGGACATCGTGGGTATGTTTGATACGGGTGAGGGACAGGAAGGCACCCAGGTGGCGGGCGTGGACGTGATGCCGCTCACCGCCCTGGAGGATTTTTGCGCCCAGCATCCCGTGGACATCGCCGTTATCACCTGCCCGAAGGAGCAGGTCAAGGCCATCGCAGACCGTTTGGTGGCTTGTGGGGTCAAGGGCCTTTGGAACTATATGGGCGTGGAGCTGAAATACAGCCGCCG
Organism: Clostridia bacterium; assembly: GCA_017456905.1. GTDB lineage: Bacteria > Bacillota > Clostridia > Oscillospirales > CAG-272 > CAMEON01. The sequence goes on along the minus strand of JAFTIL010000096.1, from coordinate 11,947 downwards.
CGAGATCGTGGTGGAGAACGTTCACCTTGGCGACTCGCTCATGATCCTTAATTATAAGATCGCTTCCCGCGACGAGGAGCTCCGCGAGCTTGAGCAGACCGAGGAGCACGTCATTGACACGACGGACGACACTGAGATCAGTGAATAAGGAAGGATAACCGTTCATGAATCAATTAAAGATCAATTTCGATACCTCTGCCCTCTGTGTCCCCGGAAGGGTTTTGGAGGTGGTGGATCGAGCATCCGTTACGGATATCAAGATCCTCCTCTGCCTCTGCGCGTCTCCCGAGCTTTGCCTGGATTACGGCACCGAAGGATGGACCGACCGTGTTGCAGAGCTTACGGATTGTGATACCGATACCGTTCAGGCCGCTCTTGGCTTCTGGCGAGGTGCGGGACTTTTGCAGCTCGGCGGTAAAGTCGGCGCGGCAGGGAAGAAGCAGACAAAAGAAAAAGCCCCCGTGCAGTTGACTGCCGAGGCACCCACAAAGGCAGAAGCTCCTGCTGAAGAGAATCCCGAAAAAACGCCTGTCAAGCTTCGTGCCAAGGCCGAGCTTCCCCACTATACGTCCGAACAGTTGGCTACTCTCCTGTCGGCCCATACGGATACGCGCAAGTGGATCGACGAATGCCAGCGGATATTTGGTAAGATGTTTAATACCCTTGAGGTCAATACCCTTCTCGGCTTTGTGGATTACCTGGGTCTGGATTGGGAATACATTATGGTGCTCCTCACCTATTACGTAGATATGCAGGAGAGCAGAGGCATGTCCAAATCCGTTCGGGGCGTGGAAAAGATGGCCTTTGATCTGTACGATAAAGGCATTCAGACCGTGGGGGCTCTGCAGGAGGAGATCAAGCGCATGACGATCTTCTCGGAAACGGAGACAAAGCTTCGCACCCTCTTCGGCATGGGCAAGCGGAGCCTTACCCCCAAGGAGAAGAAATGCTTCTCCACGTGGCTGTATGAATACCAATACGATATGGATATCATCCGCCTTGCCTATGACGTAACAGTTGATACTAAGGGTGAGCCTAATATCAGTTATATGAATTCCGTCCTGGCCAACTGGAATAAGGACGGTCTCCGCACCCCCGAGGCCATCCAAGCCGCTGCGGAGGCACGCAAGGCGGGTATGAGCCAAACGGCCAAGAGCGGAAAAAGGACCAAGGCTGAAGAACCGTCAGGCTCTTTCGACGTGGACGATTTCTTTGCCGCCGCCGTCCGCCGAAGTCTCGGGGAGGATACCCCTGAAGAGTTTCAAAAGAAAGATCAATAATTGGAGTTGACACATGGGCTATAATCAAGAAAATTACAGAAGGATCAGAGAGACATACGAAACCAAGTATCTGAAGGCCCGCGAGGAAGCCGAGGCCAGAAGGGAAGAGGTCTATCTCTCCATCCCCGAGGTCAGAGCCGCCGACCGTGAGCTGAATGGCCTGGGGCTTGAGATCATGAAGGCAGCCCTCAGCGGCAAGCCCGAAGCTGCTATGCAGGCTTTGCGTGAAAAAAATACCGCTATCCGTGAGGCAAGGGGCGAGCTGCTCAAGGCCCACGGTTATCCCGCAGATTATACTGAGATCAGATACGAATGTCCTCTGTGCGCCGACAGCGGTTTTATCGATTGCAAAATGTGTACCTGCATGAAAAAGCAGCTCATTGAAGCCGGTTACGAGTCTTCGGGCATGGCGGATCTTCTGAGAAGCCAGAGCTTTGATAATTTTTCTTTGGACTATTATGCAGAGGATCCCTCTGCCCATCGCCGTATGGAGCAGATCACCGCCGTCATGAAGCAGTACGCCGAAAATTTCGACCCCGCGACTTCGGGGAGTCTCGTGCTGTTCGGAGGCACGGGCCTTGGCAAGACTCATTTGTCTACGGCTGTCGCCCGCGTCGTCTTGGATCAGGGCTGTGACGTGTTTTATACGGGCGCTGTGAATATGCTCTCTGATTTTGAATACCAGCGCTTCGGTAACAGCATAACGGGGGATGCGGGGCAGGACACGAGCCGCTATTTTACCTGCGATCTTCTGATCATTGACGACCTTGGCACAGAGGTGGCCAACCAGTTCACCACCTCCGTGCTGTATAATCTGATCAACACCCGCCTCAACCGTAAAAAGCCCACCATCATCAGCAGTAATCTCTCCCAGGCCGATTTCCGTAAACGCTACTGGGATCGCATCACCAGCCGCGTTTTGGGTGAGTATACTGTTCTGCCCTTCCTGGGAATGGATATCCGCTCTCAAAAATTGCAGGAAAAGCGCTGATCACAGACCCCCCAAGATCTCCACAGCCTTACAATCGCAGAGCAGTTTACTGTGTTCTGTCAGATACAGCTCTGTGTTTCGGTTGCGGCTTACGTCTCCGTACTCCTTCAAAAAAGCGAAGGATTCGGGTAACTGATAAAAGATCCCGTCGGGCACCTCCAGATACAGATGGTATTTGGCAGGTGCCCGATCTTCTTCTATGTACGCACGGCTGACGCCTGTATAACCCATGCCGCGCAGTCTGGCACAGACTGATAAAAGGATGTCCAGGGTATCCACGGTCAGAATCACTCTGCGAAGGGAGGTTTCCCTTGAAAACGCCGTATCCTGTGAACGACTGATGTTTTCTCCATAAAGACCCATATCCTCCTCGCCCCCTTCCCAAGAGTCCTCCTCCGATATCTCTTCATCGCTTTCTAAGACCCGTCTGATGAGATCCTCCTCTCCTGCAGACAGTCCGGAGCAGCAAGCGTCTGTGTTGTCTGCTCCGTTCGGCATCTGCGTATTGTTTTCCAACCGTGTGACAAAGATCTCACAGCCGCCGCATTTGGAGGTGAACATTTGTACGAGCAACCGCTCTCCCGACGTGTGAAAGCCGATTTGTGCTTCGGCGTCGTCGAAAATATGGCGAAAGGCCGACCGTGTTTCACGATCCGTGCAGGTCATATGCTCAAGCTTTTCGGGAAGCAGGGCGTAATGCATCATATCGGGGGCGGTCAGCATGATCTTCAGCTTGGTTTGATTGATCAGGATCAATTCCATAAGTAAACTCCATCCATAAGTACATACAGGACCGCATGGCCTCACTTTCAGCCTGCGGTCCTTCTTGTTATATTATAATCCAAACGGCGTGAAAATGGTACCCCTAAATTTTTGGTAATTTCATTGAGCCTTCACAAAGCTTCCACGCGGAATACATGGGAAATTTTGGTATAACAAAAGCCGCCGGGCGGCGGCTTTTGTAGATGTATACGTTGTATGGACCGGATCAAACCGCCTTCATAAAATCGGGTCTGGCGGGACAATCCAAAAAAGCGGAAACAGACACCATGCATTCACCCTCGGGGAATACCACGGTCTCAAGAGAAGAGCAGAAGGAAAAGGCACAATCATCTACACGGCAAACACAGGCGGGTAGGGAGACGATGGGCAGGGTGCGGCAGGAGGAGAAAGCAGAGGTGCGGATAACCGTGAGGGCTTCGGGCAGACGGACGTACATCAGCGAGCGGCAACCCTCAAAGATACCCTCGGACAGCTCGGTCATGCCCATGGGAAGAACGGCGGTACGGAGACGGGTGCAATGAGCGAAGGCCTTCTTACCGCATACGAGATCACCCTGCAGCTCGCCCAGCGAAAGAACAGTCAGACAATCACAGCCCATGAAAGCGCGATCACCGATGTGAGACAGCATACAACCGCGGCCGTTACCGAGACCGAAGCTGACCTCCATCAGATTTTCACAGAAAGCGAAGGCACGATTGCCGATGCTCATAAGAGAGCAGGGCAGGTCGACACGGCGCAGGGAAGTGATACCTGCAAAGGCTCTGTCACCGATGGATACCACCTTGCGTCCTTCTGCATCCGTCTCGGGGATGACCAGGGTATTAAGAGACAGGTCGGGGGTGACCGTAAGTCCCGTCACCTGGCAGGTGTCCTTGGACAGAGGGGAGAAAGAGAGGATCTGAAGCTCGGAGGTGAGGCTGATGCGTGCCATAATATGTACCTTCCTTATCTTTGAAATTTCGCGCCGTCGGTCGTGCGATTCAAAAGCCTGACGGATACTGGCGGCGAATTATTGGGGTTTTCCTTGATGTGCGTCTATTATAGCATACAAAAGTGGTATATAGTAAGAACAAAATGTAAACAAACAGAAAACAATGACGATAAAAATACCAAAAAAGGAACAGAAAAAGAGATGTAAAACCACAAAATACGACAGAAGCAAATAAAACAATTCCTAAAAATAACCCAAAATCAGAAGAACTGCGTCGAATGTTCACGAAAATGAACAGGGGATTTTGACGAAAAAAGCAATGGATATTATGCCGAAAAGCAATCCCTATTTGTGACGTGTCTCTTGAAAATGTGTCAAAAATAACGTAAATTATATTTTACGCTTATGTGATTTAAGTATTGAAAAAGGGAAGGAAAAGTGGTATAATTTATTTGCTCAAATTTTCACAATAAAGGAGTTAATTCCGTATGTTTGACGTTATCATCGTGGGCGCAGGTGTTGTGGGTGCGTTGGTCGCCCGCCGCCTCGCCGCCTACAATATAAAAATATGTATTTTAGATAAAGAAAACGACGTGGCACGGGGAGCCACCGCCGCCAACTCCGCCATTGTCCACGCGGGCTTTGACGCCAAGGAGGGCTCGATGAAGGCCCGCATGAACGTCCGCGGCTCGAAAATGATGGAACAGATATGTTCTGAGCTGGGTGTCAGCTACAAGCGCAACGGCTCTCTGGTTGTCGCTTTTGAGAGTGAGCGCGCCGAGGTGGAGGCCATCTACCGCCGCGGTGTGGAAAACGGTGTGGAAGGGCTTCGCATCCTGGAGAAGGATGAGCTGTTCGCTATGGAGCCCAACCTGAATCCCGAGCTGTCCTGTGCTCTGTACGCACCTACGGGAGCCATTGTGTGTCCCTACGGTCTGACCATCGCCGCCGTGGGCAACGCCATGGACAACGGCGCCGAGCTGGCTTTGAACTTTGAGGTGGTCTCCATTGAGAAGACCGCCGAGGGCTATACCCTCACCGCCGCCGACGGGCGCACCGTGGAGACCCGCTATCTCATCAACAGCGCGGGTGTGTACTCCGATGAGATCGCCCGTATGCTGGGTGACGAGAGCTTTGCCGTCCACCCTCGTCGAGGCGAGTATATGCTTCTGGATAAGGAGTGTGGTCAGACTACGACCTGTACCATCTTCCACACCCCCACCAAGATGGGTAAGGGTGTGCTGGTGAGTCCCACCGTCCACGGCAACCTCATCGTCGGCCCCACCGCCACCGACATGGAGGACAAGACCGACACTGCCACCACCGCCGAGGGCTTTGCCGACATCCGCGCCAAGGCGGGCGACAACGTGGCCAACATCCCTTACGGTAAGGTCATCACCTCCTTCTGCGGTTTGCGCTCTGTGGGCAGTACGGGTGACTTCATCATCAAGGCCGAGAACAATGCAGTTCTGCTGGGCGGTATCGAGTCCCCCGGTCTGTCCTCCTCCCCCGCCATCGCCGAGTACGTGGAGGAGCTGCTTCGCGGTATGGGTCTGGTTCTCACGCCCAAGGCCGACTACAACCCCAACCGCGCCCCCATGGACGCCTTCCGTCACATGAGTGTGGCCGAGAAGAACGAAATGATTAAGAAAGACTCCCGCTACGGCCGTATCATCTGTCGCTGTGAGGAGGTCACTGAGGGCGAGATAGTGGCCGCCATCCACGCCAATCCCCCCGCTTATGACGTGGATGCCGTCAAGCGCCGCACTCGCGGCGGTATGGGCCGTTGCCAGGGCGGCTTCTGCTCCCCCGAGGTGATCCGTATCCTCGCCCGTGAGTGGGGCGTGTCCTACGACGCCATCACCAAGAACGGCGGTGGCTCCTACATCAACAAGGGCCGTACCAAGGTTGCGGGCGGCAAGAAGGAGGGCAACTGATATGCAGAACTACGTAGATAAGACCGCTCCTTACACTGCGCTTGTCATCATCGGCGGAGGTCCCGCCGGTATGGCCGCCGCTGTAGCCGCTTATGATAACGGCGTCCGCGACATGGTCATCCTGGAGCGTGATCTCCATGCGGGTGGTATTCTCCGCCAGTGCATCCACAACGGCTTCGGCCTCCACCGCTTCGGCGAGGAGCTGACAGGCCCCGAGTACGCCGACCGCTATCATGAGATGGTGATCGAGCGCGGCATTCCTGTCAAGACCGGTGCCACCGTCCTGGACGTGACCCCTGCGGATGGGGAAGAAGGCGTCGCCGCTTACGTCACCGCCATCAGCGAGGCAGAGGGGATGTTCACCCTCCGTGCGGGGGCCGTAGTGCTGGCCATGGGTTGCCGTGAGCGTTCCAAGGGCGCCCTCAACATCGCGGGTACCCGTCCTGCGGGTATCTTTTCTGCGGGCACTGCCCAGCGCTTTGTCAATATGGAGGGGTATATGCCCGGCCGTAAGGTGGTCATCCTTGGCTCGGGCGATATCGGCCTCATCATGGCGCGCCGTATGACCTTGGAGGGTGCCGAAGTCAAAGCCGTCTGCGAGCTGATGCCTTACTCAGGCGGTCTTGCCCGCAACATCACCCAATGCCTCGATGATTTCGGTATTCCCCTGATGCTCTCCTATACTGTGACCCGGATCCATGGCAAGGAGCGTCTGACGGGGGTTACCGTCTCCAAGGTTGATGACCGCCGCCGTCCCATCCCCGGCTCGGAGATCTATTTTGATTGCGATACCTTGCTTTTGTCCGTCGGTCTGATTCCGGAAAACGAGCTGACCCGCGGCGCGGGTATCGGCATGGACGGCATCACCGGCGGCGCAACCGTGGACCAGTACCGCCAGACCTCTCTCAAGGGTGTGTTCGCTTGCGGCAACGTGCTTCACGTTCACGATCTGGTGGACTACGTATCCGAGGAGGCCGCTCTGGCGGGTATCTCCGCCGCCGCCCACCTGCGGGGCGAGCTGACCGAGGGCAAGACCATCAGCCTGAAGACCGACGGCAAGGTGCGCTATACCGTGCCTCAGATGGTCACCGTCACCGAGAACACCGCCGATGTGACGGTGTACTTCCGCCCCTCGGACATTTACCGCGACGTCACCGTGACGGTACGCGAGGGAGACAAGGATGGAGCGATCCTCTCCAAAAAGAAGCGCATCAAGGTGGCTCCCGGCGAGATGGAGACTGTCACCATCAAGGCCGCCGATCTTATGGGACTGACCGCCGATACTCTGTACGTGTCCATTGAAGAATCTGCTAAGAAGGGAGGCAACGTATAATGGCTATCACAACCAAGAACCTCACCTGCATCGTCTGCCCCCGTGGCTGTACTCTCACCGTGACCTTGGACTCCGAGGCAGAAAATCCCGTGGTGTCCGTGGAAGGTCAGGGCTGTAAGCGGGGCGTGGAGTACGCCACCGCCGAGTGCACCCATCCCACCCGTGTGCTGACCACCACCGCCCCCACCGTGGACGGCGGCGTGGTGCCTTGCAAGACCGACCGTCCCATCCCTCGCGAGTTGCTCTTTGAGGCTATAAAGGAGGTCAACGCCCTGTCTGTTCCCGCTGTGGTGAAGATCGGGGACGTGCTGCTGGAAGATCTGTTGGGGACGGGCGCGAATATCGTGGCCACCGCCAACAGAGGGTAAATACAAAAGGCATGATCGTATGAATGCGGTCGTGCCTTTTATGTTGCGTTCCGTCGTCGGACGAACTTTGAAAAACAGGGAACAATGGAGAGAAAAGCGCATCCGAGCGGCGAAACTTTTGGGACAAATTGTCAATAACCTATTGCAAATTCACCATTGCTTTGGTATAATATGTAGGAAGATGTACTCATCTCGATTGAAACTCTTTTAAGGAGGATTACGTATGGATAAGAATATGAAACGCATCGGGCAGGAGTTTGTTTCCCCCTCGGTGGCCTACAGAGGCAAGCCCTTCTGGTCCTGGAATGGCGAGCTTCGTGGTGAAGAACTGGTCAGACAGGCCCACGTCATGAAGGAAATGGGGCTGGGCGGCTACTTCATGCATTCCCGAGCGGGACTCATTACCGAGTATCTGGGCGACGAGTGGTTTGACCTCATCAACGAGGTAGCCGACGCTGCCGAGGCAGATGGCATGGAGGCCTGGCTCTACGACGAGGACAGATGGCCCTCGGGAAGCGCGGGCGGTAAGGTCACCGTGGACCCCCAGTACCGCATGAAGTCTCTCTACGTCTACGAGTCTGACCCCGATAAGGTTGACTGGAATGACCAGTCCATCGCCCTCTACGCCGCCAAGCTGGACGGCCTCAACCTCTATACTTATAAAGAACTGGATACCTCCACCGTAGCCTGCTGTAAGTGCGCCGCCCGCAAGGTGAAGGAGGCCGTCGACGAACTGAACGATGCCGCCAAGGACGAGCCCGGCGTGTGGAAGGCTCTCCGCTTCGCCATCGTTCCCGACCCCTGTAACTCCAACTACAACGGCACCACCTACATCGATACCATGAGCCGCAAGGCCACCGATAAGTTCATTGAGATGACCCACGAGGAGTACGCCAAGCGTTGCGGCGACCGCCTGGGGAGAAGCATCAAGGGTATCTTCACCGACGAGCCTCACCGCGGCCATTGCTTCGATAACCGCCGTGAAAAGGACGGCGTTATGTCCTGCGCTGTTTGCTGGACAGACGATATCTTTGAGGAGTTTGAAAAGCGTTACGGCTTTGCCTGCCGTCCCATTCTCCCCGAGCTGTTCTACCGCAAGAACGGCGAGCTTGTGGCCCCCGTTAAGCTCCACTATATCGACCTTGCCGATAACCTGTTCCTGGAGAGGTTTGCGAAGCCTATCAACGAGTGGTGCGAGAACCACGGCATCATCTTCACGGGTCACGTGCTCCACGAGGACAGCCTCATGAACCAGACCGTCCCCGAGGGCTCCCTCATGCGTTTCTACGAGCATATGGGTTACCCCGGTGTGGATTGCCTCACCGAGCATAACCGTTGCTACTGGATCGTCAAGCAACTGGCTTCCGCTACCCGTCAGTTGGGCAAAAAGTGGCTGCTCTCCGAGCTGTACGGCTGTACCGGTTGGCAGTTTGACTTCAAGGCTCACAAGGCCGTGGGCGACTGGCAGGCGCTCTTTGGTATCAACCTCCGTTGTCAACACTTGTCCTGGTACACCATGGAAGGCGAGTCAAAGCGTGACTATCCCGCATCCATCCTCCACCAGTCTCCTTGGTACAAGGACTATAGCAAGGTAGAGGATTACTTTGCCCGCATGGGTCTCGTCCTCTCCGAGGGTAACCCCGATTGCGACGTGCTTCTGCTCAACCCCATCGAGTCTCTGTGGTGCCAGGCCTACGCGGGTTGGGCACAATGGATCTCCAACGTCTCTCCCGACGTAGCTCCCTATGAGCAGAGATACGCCCGCATTTTCCATATGCTCACCGACAATCAGATCGACTTCGATTACGGCGAGGAAGACATGATGTCCCGCATGGCCTCGGTGGATGAGATCGACGGCGCACCTGTCCTCCGCGTGGGCAAGGCTACCTATAAGACCGTCATCGTTACCAATATGCTCACCATCCGTCCCACTACGTTGAAGCTCCTGGAGGACTTCATGGCACAGGGCGGTAAGGTGATCTTCGCAGGCGATGTTCCCACTTATGTCAATGCCGTGGCCTCCGACGCTCCCGCCAAGCTGTCCGAAAATGACAATGCTGTATGCGTAGAGCTGTCCGAGGAAGCCCTGGTCTCCGCCGTTCGTGAACTGACTGACGCTTCCGTCAGCATCGTGAACACCGAGGGCGACACCGAGAAGGCCGTTTTTGCCCAAGTCCGTAAGGATTTCGGCGGTGACGGATACGCCGTGGTACTCCTCAACACCGACCGTCAGAATGGTCGTGACAATCTCACCCTTAAGCTTTCCGTTCCCGCAGGCTACACCGTGCAAGAGTGGGATCTGGAAACGGGCGACCGCTATGACGCATCAAGCGTGTCCTTCCACGTGGGCGGCGAGATGTGCATCGCCACCGAACTTGAGGCCGCAGGTACCCGTTGCTACGTGTTGACCCGTGCGGCCGAGGAACTGGATGAAAACCTCACCTACGATACCGTAGCCGAAGCCACTGTTACGGGTGAGTTCCCCTACGCCTGCGACGAGCCCAACGTCTGTGTCCTTGACTGGTGCAAGTGGCGCTGGAAGGGTCAGGAAGAATGGCACGACGAGGCCGAGGTGCTGTGGGCAGACCGCCAGGTTCGCTCGGATATCGGCATTGAGTGGCGTGGCGGTGAGATGCTCCAGCCCTGGTATGCCAAGCTCCACGATAAGAAGCAGTACGGCGAGCTTCAGCTCTCCTATGAGTTCTACATCGATGAGATCCCCGAGTATGTCTATCTGGCAGGAGAGCGTCCGGAATTGAATCGGTACAAGATCAACGGCGTGGAGCTTCACAACGACGATATCAACGACTTCTGGGTGGACGATTGCTTCAAGAAGATGCAGATCCCCGCAGGCGCCCTCAAGGTAGGCCGCAACGAGGTCACCATCGACGTTACCTTCATGCGTACCACCAATATTGAGGCCCTTTATCTCGTGGGTATCTTCGGCGTTAAGCTGGACGGCCGCAAGCGCACCATTGTGGAGACGCCTCCCGTCATGGGCTGTGATAACTACTCCGCCTACAATATGCCTTTCTTTACGGGCAACTTGACCTTCACCCTCACTCCTGAGGACTATCAGGGTATCCTGGGCGACGCTGCCAAGGACGCTGATCGCATCGTGCTGACCCCCAAGGAGTTCACGGGCGGTTGCGCCAAGGTCACCGTGGGAGATAAGACCACCGTTCTCGGCTGGGATCCTTACGAGGCAGACGTCACCGAGGCTTACAAAAAGGGTCTTCCCATCAGTATTACTGTAGTGGGTACCCGCGTCAACGTCTTTGGCCCCCTCCACGAGGTAGCCAAGCCCGCAGGTGCTTGCGGTCCCGGCAACTTTGTCACGGGCGGAGACCAGTGGACGGATAACTACAGCTTGCTCAGAAGCGGCCTCCGTGGCTTTACCTTCAAGGCACAGATCAAAAATTGAGGTAAGATCATGAATACCATCAAATATAACAGCCAAAACACCCTGACTGTCGCTCACCGTGGCGTCAGCGGACTGGAAAGAGAAAACACAGCCGCCGCCTTCATCGCTGCGGGCAACCGCTCCTACTATGGCGTTGAGACCGACATCTACCGCACCTCCGACGGTCGTTTCGTGGTCAATCATGACGGTAACGCCCTGCGCGTGGGTGGTGTCAACGTGGCCATGGAGCAGACCCCCATGGAGCTGCTTCAAGAAGTGGTTCTGTATGATATGGACGGAAGCAAGGATCGCTACGACCTGCGTCTGCCCACGGTGGAGAACTATATCTCCATCTGCAAGCGTTACGAAAAGGTGTGCGTTCTGGAGCTGAAGAGCCAGTTCACCCTTGAGGAGACTCAAAAGCTCATTGAACTGATCGAAAAGTACGATTATCTTGCAAACGTCATCTTCATTTCCTTCCACTACTCCGATCTTGAGCACGTGAAGGCCCTGAGACCCGATCAGACCTGCCAATACCTGACGGGCGACAACTCCGATGCCATGATCGCAAAGCTCAAGGCTGCAGGCATGGATATCGACATCCATCATCCCGCCCTCACCGAAGAGCGCGTAGCCGCTATGCATGCCGCAGGACTCAAGGTCAACTGCTGGACGGTGGACGATCCCGCTCGCGGCGAAGAGCTGGCAAGCTGGGGCGTGGATTTCATTACCTCCAATATCCTGGAAGGAAAGAACGCGTGACCACGAATTGTTAGTTAAATAAATTGTTGTTTGTAGGGGATTACGCCAAGGGAAACTTTTTGCAAAAAGTTTCCCTTGGAACCCTTCAAAAACCTCTAACGAAGAGGTAATTGCCGAGAAATCGAACAGGGACAAAAGAGAGCAAAGCTCTTGATTCGT
>JAFTIL010000034.1 GCA_017456905.1 Clostridia bacterium | reverse complement strand
CATGACGCAACAGGGGTACTTTTCGGGGGGGAGGGAGGAGGTGAACGCCTGCTCCAGGGCGGCCTGGGCGGTACGGCTCTTGACGAAACGGTTGTTGATGAAGAAATTCTGCCCGTTTCGGTTGGCCTTGACGTTATCCGAACGGCCGATGTAGCCCGTGATGCGGATGCCCTCGTGCTCGCCGTCCAAAGGGATGAGGCGGCCCGCGAAATCCCGCCCGAAGACCGCCCAGATGGCCGACTTGAGCTGGCCGTCACCGGCGGTTTCCAGCTTGGTGACGCCGTCGGTGATGAGACGGACGGCAATCTCGGGGTGGGACAGGGCCACTCGCTCGACGTTGGCGGTCACCGCCATGGACTCGGTGGCGTCCCGCTTGAGGAATTTTCGGCGGGCGGGGACGTTGGAGAACAGGTTCTCCACGATGATGGTTGTGCCGTCCCGACAGCCCCGCTCGGTGACGCCCACAAGCTGTCCGCCCTTTATTTCCAGCATATTGCCCATGTCAGCCTCGGGCTGTTTGGACATAATGCGCATGTCGGACACCGAGGAAATGGCGGCCAATGCTTCCCCGCGGAAGCCCAGGGTCAGGATGCCGTCCAGGTCCTCGGCGGTTTGGATCTTACTGGTGGCGTGGCGGCGGATGGCCATGGGCAGGTCCTCAGCGGACATACCGCACCCGTCGTCGGTGACCCGCATGAAGGTCACGCCGCCGTTCTGGATCTCCACGGTGATGTGCTTCGCCCCGGCGTCGATGGAATTCTCCATCATCTCCTTGATGGCCGAGGCAGGGCGGTCCACCACCTCACCCGCGGCGATGAGGTTGGCGACCTCGAAGGATAGGACTTGAATCTGGCCCATAGCGGCTCCTTTCTGAATTTTTTGGGGATGGAGATACCTCTGAATCTCCGACTTGGCGGTCGGCCTTACCTTCCGAACTCCACCGTCACCCGGCCCTCGCAGAGGCCGCTAAAGGTCTTGCCGCTCTCGGTGGTCAGGGTCCACTTGCCGTCCTCGATGGCCAGGTCGAAGGTCTCACCGAAGGCGTGGATATTGGTCAGAATGAAGCGGGGGAGCCCCTCGGGGATAACCGTATTGAAGGAGAAGGAGGTGAAGCTCAGGGGCTGGACGGCCAGGATGCCCTCGGTGATGATCTGACAGAACAGGGCACTCTCGGCACTGAGGTGGCGTTTGCCGCCCTCGGGGTAGGCCTCGATGGCGTAGGGGACGTGATCCCCGATCAGACGCTTCTCGCAGTAGTCCACGAGGTAGTCGGTGGCGATCTTACGGAGGTCCTTGCCCTCCGCAGGGTCGTTCTCCGACAGGATGACGGCGGCGCGGTACATACCTCGCAGTCCGTAGAGGGTGGAGCGGTCCCAGGCGACGTTGGGTCCCTCCTCCGAGAGCTGACCCGCCTCGCTGTAGAGGTAGGGGGAGGTGATGGCGGCGGCGGTGCCCTTAGCGTGGGGGGCTACGTCCATGCAGAGGGGGAGGCAGATCCAGGAGCGGAGGGTGGTATTCTCGGCGTAGTACTTGTAGGTATCGAAGCCGCGAATCTCGGCGGTGAAGTAGGATTCGGTTTCTGCATCAATGGTTTTTGCCGCCTCGCGGTAGCGTTCGGCCAGGGCAGGCTCCCCCAGCTCGTCGGCCAGGGCGGCGGCGGTTCTGAAGCCGCCCAGGGCCAGCATATTGGTCGAAAGATTGATCTTCCCCGCGGGGAGGCGGCCCTCCAGCTCGTCCCGATCCGAGGGGATGAGGCCCTTATGGATCTCGTTATCCATCATGCGGATGTTGTACTCGGCGCACCACTGAATGGCGTTCCACAGGGCGTTATTCTCCCCCAGCCGTCGGCTGACCAAGGCGTAACGGGAGGCGCCGAACAGGTACATGGCGGCGTCGCCGCGGTCCCCCGCGCCGTTCCAGATGTCCAGGCCCTCGGCAATGATGGAGGAGGGGATGGGCTCGTAGCGGTCGTCCATGTGGGGGTAGTACCACGCGTAGGCGTTGTAGGCGGCGTTCAGCTGAAGCTCGTCCCCCGTCCACGCCTGCCACGGCCCCGCGTACTCGGCCTGATCGTTGCACCAGACGGCGGCGTAGTAGGAGGTGCCGCCGGGGGAGTGGACGTCACCGTTCCAGGTGCGGAAGATGCTCTCACCCGCGCGGAGCTTGGCGAAGCGGAACATGGTGTCGAGGGTGGGGTTTTCGGTGGTGAGGGTGAGGGGGGTGGTGAGGACGTTTACACGGTTCGCGCGGGCCTGCCATTCTTCACCCACATCCACCGTATGGGTTGGCTCATGAGCCAGACGGGCGGTGTAGCAAACGGACAGAACGGCATAACCGTCAGCCTCCACCACACCGTTTTCGGGGGCTTCCCACGCCATGCTCCTCTCCACAATATTGATGCCGTGGGGGCCGCGCACACGGTAGATCTCGGTGGGACTTTTATCGAAAGTTTCCACCTTCATAGCAGCGTTTCCGTCGTTGACAAGAGTCACGGTCTCGCAAAAGGCGGCGTGATCGGGACTTGGGTACAAGCGGCGGATCACCATAAAGCTCTCGTAGCGGCCATAGACCGTAATGGTGCCGTCACAAAGCTCGACGCACTCCACATCCTCGCGGACAGGCTTTCCGTCGGCGCGGATCACCGGCACAAGCTCCTCGGGGACATCGCATTGCAGGCTCCCGTGTGTATTATTCGGAAAGATACGGAGCATGGGGAACACCAGATGGCGGTGGAGAAATAGCTTTCCTTCCTTGATACCGTATGTAATAACGGCAGAGGAATAAAGCCCGCTCATTTCAATGAAGTCGGTATGATCCTCGGGGTGCTTGTTGCAATCCCAGACCAATACGGGGTTGTTTCGCTCAATGCTCCAACGGCTTGCCACGGTAGTTCCCTCCTATCCGAAAATTATCTATATCTCTTCTTCCACTCAAACATCAGCGACATACACTCAAAGGGCGACAGGGTATTGAGATCCACCTGTCGCAACTCCTCGATGAGCTGCTCGTTCATCATATCGTCGATGGACAGAAGGCCGTCGTCCTCCTTGGGTGCGGCAGTCGTATCTCCGTCCACGGCATCGCGAACGGCCTTGGAAGAGGCCTCCACCATGGACAGCACTTCCTTGGCGCGCTTGATGACTTCATTGGGCAGTCCTGCCAGTTTAGCTACTTCGATACCGTAGCTGTCATCGGTGGAGCCTTTGACGATCTTGCGGAGGAAGGTGATGGTATCCCCCCGCTTCTTGGCGGCGATGTGATAGTTCACCACGCCGTCGTACTCCCCTTCCATGCTTGTCAGCTCGTGGTAGTGGGTGGCAAACAGGGTACGCGCGCCGATCTTGCGGCTGGCGGTATACTCCACAATGGCGCGGGCGATGGACATACCGTCAAAGGTGGACGTACCGCGACCCACTTCATCGTAGATAATAAGGCTCTTTTTGGTGGCGTTGCGCAGGATATAGGCCACCTCGTTCATTTCCAGCATGAAGGTGGACTGACCGCTGGCCAGGTCGTCCGACGCGCCCACACGGGTGAACATCTTGTCCACGATGCCGATGCTGGCGCTGGACGCGGGCACGAAGGAGCCGATCTGGGCAAGCAGGACGATGAGCGCCACCTGTCGCATATAGGTGGACTTACCCGCCATGTTGGGGCCTGTGATGAGCATAAGGCGGTCATCCTTGGTGTTGAGATACACATCGTTGGGAACGAAGTAGAGATCCTTGACGAAACGCTCCACCACGGGGTGGCGGCCGTCACGGATGTCAATAACATCGGTGGCAGTGATCTCGGGACGGACGTACTGGTAGCGAGAGGCCACGGTGGCCAGGCTACAGTACACGTCCAACTCTGACAGAAGCGCGGCGGTGTGCTGCACACGCTCACTCCGCTCGGCCACAAAGGAGCGGATGCGGTTGAAGATCTCGTATTCCAGGGCGCAGACCTTGTCCTTGGCACCCAGGATGGTGGATTCCATGTCTTTGAGTTCGCTTGTGATATAACGCTCGCAGTTGGCGAGGGTCTGTTTTCTGATGTAGGTATCGGGCACCATGTTCATGAAGGACTTGGACACCTCGATATAATAGCCGAACACTTTGTTATAGCTGATCTTGAGGGTCTTGATGCCGGTGCGTTCCTTTTCCTCGGCGGCCACCTTTTCCACCCAGGACTGGCCGTTTTTCATGATGCCGCGAAGTCTGTCCACCTCGGGATCATAGCCGTCGGCGATCATGTCGCCCTCACGGACGGTAAAGGGGGGTTCTTCGGTGATACCCCGACTGATCTCGTCGCAGATATCCTCGAGGCAGTCCAGCTCGTCAAAGATGCGGCGCAACTCGTCCGACTGGGCATCCTGCAAAAGCGCTTTGATCTCGGGAAGGACGCTGGCGGTGCTGTAGACGGCGCGGAGATCCTTGGCGTTGGCAGTACCGTAGACGATCTTGGTGATGAGGCGTTCCAGGTCAAGAACGTGAGACAAAAGCTCAGCAATCTCCTCCCGCATCATGAAAGCGCCGTACAGCTCTTCCACGGCGTTCTGACGACGAACGATCTTGTCTGGCGCCAACAATGGATGCTCCACCCAGCGGCGCAGCATTCGGGCACCCGAGGAGGTCTTGGTCTTGTCCAGCACCCACAGAAGAGAGCCCTTCTTTTCCTTGGTACGCATGGTCTCGGTCAATTCAAGATTTCGGCGGGTATTGACATCCAGCTCAAGATACTGCCCTTCGTCATAAACCAGCAGTTCCTTTATGTAGGAAAGATCGTTCTTCTGTGTCTCTGTGAGGTAGTCCAGGAGCGCGCCAACGGCACAGACCAGGGATTTGTTCTCAATGATGCCTTCTTTGAGGTTGTCACCAAACTGGGCAGACACGCGGGCGGCACAGACGGTATAATCAAATCGGCCGCCTTGGTTGTCGGTGAGAAGGCCACCATGAGAGGTGATATATTCAGCCGCCGCAGAAAATTTCTTTTGAGGCAAATTACAGATGACCTCTCGGGGCATATAAGTACCCAGCTCGTTGATGAGATGCTCGTCCATACGATCGCCGTCAATGACGGTGGCGTGTACCTGGGCGGTGGACACGTCGGCAAAGCAGAGGCCGAAGGACATCTCGCTGAGGTACATGGAGCAGATGTAGTTATTCTTCTGCTCGGGCAGAAGGGACGATTCAATGACCGTACCGGGGGTGATCACACGGATGACCTCACGCTTTACCAGTCCTTTGGCCAGAGCGGGATCCTCCACCTGCTCGCAGATGGCCACCTTGAAGCCCTTTTCAATGAGCTTTCCGATATAGCCCTCGGCCGAATGGAAAGGGACGCCGCACATGGGCGCACGCTCGGCCTCGCCGCAATCTCGGCCCGTGAGGGTCAGCTCCAGGACGCGGGAGGCGGTGATGGCATCGTCAAAGAACATCTCGTAGAAATCTCCGAGACGGTAGAAAACAAGGAAATCCTTGTATTGGTTTTTGATCTCAAAATACTGCTGCATCATGGGGGTCATGACACGATCCTCTTTCTCACATCAAATTAAATTGTTTTGCGAAGCAAAACATTCCTTCATCTGCCCCATCGGGGCAGATTTCACTCGCGCTCTGCGCGAATTTCACTTCCGCCAAGCGGAAATTTCACTCCATCGGCATCTGCCGATGAAATTTCACTGCGACCAAAGGTCGCTCAATGGCAACCGCCGCAAGTGGAGCAGTCGTGAGTGCAGTTGGAAGGCATCTCACCCGTGATGGCAAAGGTGATGGTATTGTTGACGGCATTCATCAGCTCGTTGACAGCCTCTTGTGCCTCATTCAGTGCAACAAACACGGGGTTAACCGTGATCTGCTCGTACAGCTCGTTGATGCGGTCCTGAATGCTCTGGATGAGCTGGGCGTCAAACTCTTCGGCAGAGGCAAGATTCTCGATGGCCTTCTGCTGGACGTTGTATTCGGTCATAAGGCGGGACAGCTCAGGATCTTCCTCATAAGCCTTGCGGCATTCCTCCATTTTGACGAGACGGGGGTCTTCCTTCAGGGCCTTGCCCAGAATGATGGCCAGTTCGAAGACGTTTTTGGTATCGATGTTGTTGTTTTCCATGATTTTATTTCTCCTATCTTATCATTTATTGTATCATTGTATTTTTGAGATCCTTTGATGCGGGCAGAGCCCTCTCTCAGGATGACTTTACTGTTATTTTTGAATGTCTCCCCAAAGTGCGAAGGCTTCGGCTTTGTTGATCTCAACGTTGACAAAATTTCCGATCATATCGGACGTGCCTTTAAAGAAAACAATCTTGTTTCCCTCTGTGCGGCCGCTGTAAACGCTTTCGTCGCCCTTGCTGACACCGTCACAAAGGACCCTCAGGGTTGCCCCAACCAGCGGTTGATTTTTAGACAGCGCGATCTCGTTTTGGGCGGCCAGAAGTCGGTCAAAGCGGTTGCCCTTGACCACATCGGGCACCTGCTCTTTTTCAGCGGCAGGGGTGCCTTTTCTGGGGGAGTAGATAAAGGAATAAAGCATATCAAAGCGGACGTCCGCGAGGGCTTTCAACGTCTCTTCAAACTGCTCCTCTGTCTCTCCCGGGAAGCCCACAATGATATCCGAGGTGATGGTCACGTCGGGCATTTTTTCCCGCATATAGCGGACGCTGTCCATATATCTTTCCATGTCGTAGTGACGGTTCATAGCCTTAAGCACGGGATCACTGCCAGACTGCAGGGGCAGGTGGAACTGATGGGCGATATGCTTGCCGTTTGCCATGACGTCAATGAGCTTGTGGCTTGCGTCCTTCGGGTGGCTGGTCATAAAGCGGAGCCAAAAATCTCCCTCTATGGTATCAATTTCCGCAAGGAGATCGGCAAAATCTGTATCGGTGCCCTTACCGTAGGAATTGACGTTCTGACCAAGCAAGGTGATGTCCTTATATCCCTCGGACACAAGCTTTCTGACCTCTGTGATGATATCCGCTTTGTCGCGGCTACGCTCACGGCCTCGAACGTAGGGTACGATGCAGTATGAACAGAAATTGTTACATCCATACATGATAGACACCCAGGCGCGGTAGTCAGATCCGCGACGCACAGGCATTCCTTCGGCCACGGTTTCGGTAAAGTCCTCTGTACTGTCAGCGGTGATCAGACGTTTTTTTGACTCGATGGCCTCCCACAGCACACGGGGGAGATGATGGAGAGAAGCCGTTCCCAGGGTGAAGGTCACATAAGGATACTTCATTTTCAGCTCTTCCCTACGGTGCTCTTGGGCCACCATACAGCCGCATACGCCGATGATGAGGTCTTTGTTTTTTGCCTTGACGTGTTTGTACTGTCCGATGATGGACAGGGCCTTTTTCTCGGCGTGCTCACGGATGGCACAGGTGTTGACAATGATCAGATCGGCATTGTCCGGTGTATCGGTGGGCTCGTAGCCCATGTCAACAGCCATACCCAAATATTTTTCGCTATCGGCTTCATTTTGCTGACAGCCGAAGGTCTGGACATAGACTTTACGCGTTTCAAGTGCGTCAGCGTTCCACATCCTCACTTTTCTCATATAGTCGAGCCGCGCCGCAAGATCATCGGGGGGCATGATGAGTTGTTTTGCCATGTTTATTTATCATCCTTTAAGGTACATAATTTCGCACTTTACATTATACTTCATTTTTCGCTTTTTGTCAAGATTTCTACATCATATTGTTAAGGTAAACATATGCAAAATACCCTCTCCCGCTTAGCGGGAGAGGGTTGGAAAATCAATCTTTTTTCTTTTTACAAAAGCAAATGGCTACAAGCAATGATACAACAGTCCAAGCTGAGAGGATGGACGAGCCACAGCCCTTATCCTCGGGCTCCTCTGTGTTGGCCGGCTCATCGGTCGGCTGCTCCTCACCGGGATTCGACTCCACGGTGGGAGGTGTATCTTCTTCAAGGTCTCCGCCGGAGTTCTCACGGGTAATAAGCAGATCCAACAGGGTATGGTCGGGTGTCCATGCGTCACTTCCCTTTTCATAGTTCAAGGAAACGGATGCGATATTGGTGCCGTTATAGCTTTCCTCGGAGTAACCGATACCCAAATTATCAAACTGCAGCTTTTGTGCGCGAGTAGCCAGAGCGATCTGGGAGCCTGCGGAATTGAGACGGGTGTTCTCCACCTTGACAATACTCTTGCCCGTGGCGTCGAACAGCTCTACCAAGCCGTAATATTGTTGTCCTGTGCCGTCGGTCTCGTAAACCACACCGGGGTTTGAGAGCGTCATGGTGACGGCAAGAATGCCGTCGAGATAGACCTTGATCTCTTCCCCGCTATCTTCACACTTGATGCTGATGAACTCACCCTCTGTGTAGGTAAAGCCTGCGGGATAGGGGATCTTTCCGTGGGCGGTGGCGATGCTCAGACCGTCGGTGGCATACTTTTTGATATGGTAGACAAGGCCGTCTTTTTCGGGAGCGAAGCCAAAGCCGCTACCTGCGGTAGACGAGCTACCTCTGCCGCCGTTCTCGGCATACCAGTCCCATTCAAAGTAGTTGAAGGTGGTATGGACTTCCTGATTAGCCGCGGCGGATTGGGCTGGGTTATAGGGCTTGTAGATACCCGGCATTTCACCGCGGAGGAATACGTAGGTGTTGCCGTAGTCGATCATCTTGAGATCCACCACAAAGGTATACACGCCCTTCACGTCCTCCCAGGTACGGAGGTCAACGTAGCCCGACATTTCGGCGTATTTGCCGTTGTCCCCCTTCTTGACGCTGGCGTAGCAGTTGGATGTACCCTTGGCGATCTGGAAGACCTCACCGAAGGTGCCGTTTTCCACCGACGCGCCTGCGCTAAAACTCTCGAAATCGTGAAGAGCCATGATGTCTACAATGGTTTTTTCGGGAGTAGGCTTGGTGTTCAGCCCCACATCCTCACCGGGAATGGCGGCTTTCTCGTCAAAGACGTACTGTACGGTATAGTCAACTTCCACGGTTTCACAGTTTTCGGTGACATAGGCGAAGGAGAATCGGTTGTCAGGGGCGGTGTCGCCCAGATCCATGAAAGCCATGGGATCGCCGTTGTCCACGGAATTATCGGCCCACTTAAACTTCATGTCCTTGAGGGTGCCGCTGACACCGATGAGCGACTTGGACAGGCGGACGGTCATATACTGACCGTCGATGGCGTAGAGTGCTTCGCCCACGGTCTCAAACTCCCAAGCGTTGTTCACAAATCTCTCCACCTTGACAGCAAAGGAATCGCGGTCACGGTTGAGCACGAGATCATAGCCGCTCCAGCCGTTGGTCATATTGCCGTCGACATCAAGGAACAGATTCATCCAGTTGGAGCCGTTATCAATGACGATATTGTTATCACACTTAACGAGGAAGTAGAGATACTTGTCATCCTGGGAGACCTTGGCATAGTCGAAATCGTTGCGTCCCGTGTTATTGATATATCTGTAGGACAGATCATAGGAACGGGAGTTGCGAAGTTCTACATCATGGAGGGTGTCGGTGTAGGACAACTCGATATTCTTCCAGCTTTCCACGTCGTAAATGTTGACGGTGGTCTGGTGATCAGCCACGGGTAATGTGTTCATCCCCTTAAATTGACGGATGTACTCACACATCTGATAGTAGTAGTTATCACCGAAGCCGTAGCCCTCATAGTTACGCATGGGCTCGGCATCGCGAGAAAACATAGCGTTGAACTGGTCAACGTAATAGAAATTGTGCTGTCCGTTGGCCATATTCTGGGTCTGGCCGGGTTCTGTATAAGAGCAACCCGCGATCCACTCGTTCCAGCCGGTGATCATGAGGACGAAGGGGCTGTCTTCTTCTACGCGCTTGTTGATCAGTGAGGTAGCGGCATTGAACTGGAACTCAAAGCCCGTGCCGAGACCTGCTTCATATACGGAAGAAAACTCCATGTCGTTTTTGCCGTTGTTGGTCTGCGCGCCGTTGACAAAGGTACGTCCCTTGCTCATGGTGGGGTGATGGCCGAGTGCCACAGAGAGGGACTCGTAACTGCCCTTAGCGTCACGTCCCCAACCGCCGTTGACGGGACGGTAAGAGCCTGCGGAATTCACAGTATATTCCTGGAGCCAAGGCCAGTAGTTGTTTTTGTCCGTCCATGCCCAGCTACCGCGGAGGGTGAATTTATCATTGATCTTTTTCTTCATGGAGGCAGAGATACCGTCACCGTTGCCGAACAAGAGAGGCTTCCCTTCCCACGTAAAGAACAGCTCCTGATACTTCTCCCAGTTTTCATCGGAATAAACGGTGCGGAACAGGGTGTTCATATTGGATTCCAGGGTGTAGGGGTTATCCCCGCAGAAGAACACGATCTGGGGCGTGGAGCCGCCTTCGGCTCTGATCTGTAGCCAGGTGTCAAAGAGGGCGGTATGTCCTGCGGGAAAAGTCTCGGCATTGGAAACATCCAGATAGATGAAATCCACCCCCGCGGCCTCGAACATGGCGGCGTGCTTGCGGTAGACCCAGGTATCGGTGTTGACATAGTAACCAAAGTAAGGCTCTGCCCAGTAGGCTTCGCCGCCTCGGCGGTTGTTGAAGTGATCCAGGACCCCTTCGATGCCGCCGTCCACGTAGAGCTTGGTGTTATCCTGCACGTGAACGCCCGCGCCTACCCAGCAGAGGAAATAAAAGAGACCCACGTAGCGGTTTTCGTTGACAGTGGACTCTGCTGTATTGACTGCCACGGTGCGGTCGAGATCGTCGATGGCCGTCCAGGTGTTATAGTCTACCACGCGGTCGGTGTCACTTGCTTCGGCGGTCTGATCCACGGCCACGTTGGTGAAGCTGATGTTGTCAATGTAGCCCTTCAGATCGTTGACGTAGAACTCAAAATAGCCCGAGACATAGATTTTGCTGTCATTGGTCTCGGCCTTTACGTTTCCCAGTCCGTCCTTGATGGCAAGGTAGCCGGCCTTGTTGTAGTCCACGGCCGCAATGACGGTGTCCCCGCAAGAGAGGACGATACTGTCAAGGTTTTCTTTGACGGTAAAGCTCTTGACCTCAGAGAGAGACACGCCCAGGTCAAGCTGTGCGGTAAGACCGCTTTCGGGCTCCTTCACGGTCAGCTTGCCGCTGTTGTCAAAGACGAACCAGATACCTCTTGCCGCATCGGTGCAGCTCACCTTGGAGGTGCGGACACCCACTGAAACCGAGCCGCCCGTCAGAAGGAGATCAAAGGTCAGCTCACCCTTCTCAAGGCCATAGTTATCACCAAGACCGATAGCAGAGCCAAAGGAGAAGGTGCCGCCATCTACACAGGCCAGGGTCTCGCCCGACATATCCATGTTTTCGGTATTAGACAGGAACAGCTCAGGCTGCTTGGCGTAGTAGGTGGGTCTTGTGACCTTGAAGTCATAGACATAGGTGTTAAGAATGCGTTCGTAGTGATCGTAGCCGCCCTCGTGCTTTTGGATATTAACGCCCTCGTAGGTGATGACTTTTTTGTCATCGGCGGCCACGGGGATGGTCATAGAAGCTGCGAGGGTCACGGCCAACATGATCATGGCCAGCACCAGTGCAGATATGCGTTTGAAGGGGTTCATTTTCATGAATCGGTCTCCTTTGTTTTTAAGTTGTCGGACTAAAAATTGTTGTTTGCCGCAGTGCGGCGGCCAATGCTCGGGGATGTTTAATCCGTGTCAACCGTATCACACGATGAATGATGAGACAGGTAAATTGTTGTTTAGGCGGCAGTGCCGCCGGCCATTGCTCGGGGATGTATATCCCATGTGTACGACATCCCGCGAGGGGGCATTGGGATATATTTGTGGGGCAGGGGCCCCACATGGGCGGTAAACGGGGTTCTCGTTATG
>JAFTIL010000095.1 GCA_017456905.1 Clostridia bacterium | reverse complement strand
TTTCACTGATTCGGAATTTCAGAGGGTAAAAATCAACGGTATCAACGAAAATTTTTGAAAAATTTTTGTTTGCTCCTCGTTTCATGGTGTTTCAGAGAATACGGAGAATTACAGTAAAAAAAGCCCGCAAATTCGTCTTGAAAAAAACGAATTTGCGAGCTTTGAGAGACTTTGGTATTATTCTATCCCCGGATAGTGGTGGTATCAATTTGGTATCAACGAGCGATTTTCGCTGATTTTTTCAAATTGCGAGAGCCAAAAACCCTTGTAATATCAAGGTTTTTTCGACTACTCAACAGCCACTTTGGGTCACTCCCACTCAATCGTACCGGTAGGCTTGGGCGTCAGATCAAACAGAACTCTGTTGATGCCCTCCACCTCGGCGGTGATTCGCGCGGTGATCTTGTGCAGAACAGGGTAGGGGATCTCTTCGATGGTAGCCGTCATAGCATCCTTGGTGTTCACCGCACGGATGATGGCGGGCCAACCCTCATAGCGGCTGTCGTCCTTCACGCCCACGCTCTTGATGTCGGGCACGGCAATGAAGTACTGCCATACCTTCTCGGCAAGACCATTCTTGTCAAACTCCTCGCGGAGAATGGCGTCAGCCTCACGCAGGGCGTGTAATCTGTCGCGGGTGATGGCACCCAGACAACGGACACCCAGACCGGGGCCGGGGAAGGGCTGACGGTAGACCATGGCGTGGGGCAGCCCCAGAGCCTCGCCCACCACGCGGACTTCGTCCTTGAACAGGAGCTTGATGGGCTCCACCAAAGAGAATTTCAGATCTGCGGGAAGACCGCCAACGTTGTGATGGGACTTAACGGCCTTCTTGCCCTCGGCCTGCTTGACGCTCTCCAGAATGTCGGGGTAGATGGTTCCCTGGGCCAGGAACTCAACACCCTCCAGCTTGCGGGCCTCGTCGGCGAATACGTTGATGAACTCTGCGCCGATAATTTTGCGCTTGGACTCGGGATCGGAAACCCCTGCCAGAAGATCCAGGAAACGGTCGGTTGCGTCTACGTAAACAAGGTTAGCGTCCAACTCCTTGCCGAAGATCTCAACCACCTGCTCAGACTCGCCCTTACGCATGAGTCCGTGGTTCACGTGAACACAGGTGAGCTGCTTGCCGATGGCCTTGATGAGCAGCGCGGCGACCACAGAGGAGTCCACACCGCCGGAAAGTGCCAGCAGAACCTTCTTGTCCCCCACCTGAGAGCGGACAGCGGCAACGGCTTCCTCAATAAAGGCGTTGGCCAAATCAAAATTGACGATGCGCTCCATGGACTCGGGGCGCAGGTTGGAAGTAAAGTCGATCATACGAAATTCCTCCTTTATGCAAAATCAGTTGGTATAGTTGTCGAAATAGCCCTGAACCAGCACCACGGGGGTACCCTTGTCGCCGGAACCCGAGGTCAGGTCACACAGGGAACCGATGAGATCAGTGAGCTGACGGGGGGTGGTACCCTGGGAAGCCATGTTACCCACCAGATTGTCGTTCTTGGCCTTGATGCTGTCGGAGATTGCCTTCTTCAGCGCCTCGCCGGACAGATCCTTATAGTCATTGTCAGCCAGATACTTGAGCTTCAACTCGTTGGGTGTACCGATGAGACCGTCGGTGAAGGCGGGGGAGACCACGGGGTCTGCCAACTCCCAGATCTTACCCTTGGGGTCCTTGAAGGCACCATCGCCGTAGACCATGACCTCCACGTGCTTGCCCGTAGCGGCCAGTACGCGAGCCTGAATGTCCAGCACCAGAGGCTTGCACTCGCGGGGGAAGAGCTTGACCTTGTCCTCGGTGGATTTGTTAGAGCCCAGAAGACCGTATTTCTCGTTGCAGCCGCTACCGTCAATGGGGGCGTTCATGATATCGTCCAGACCGCAGACGATCTTGGCACCGTTTGCCAGCAGGATGCGCTTGGTACGGGCGCGGGTATGGATATCGCAATTGAGGACGCAGTCGGTGTAGTTCAAAATGGTCTTTGCCTGATTGGCGAAGATGATCTCGCATTCTGCGCCGCACTCACGAACCAGATTACCGTAATATTCCACATAGTCAACACCGGTGAATTCGTGCTTGTTTTCACCGAAGAGCTCGCGGTATTTTTCAAGAGAAAGAATGTCAGAATAGGGGTTGACACCTGCGGCATCGATCTTATCGAGACTGACAAGCTCGTTACCCACCTCGTCGGAGGGGTAGGACAGCATGAGAACGACCTTCTTGCATCCCATGGCAATACCGCGCAGGCAAATAGCGAAGCGGTTACGGGAGAGGATGGGGAAGATGACACCGACGGTGCCGCCGCCCAGCTTGGCGCGGACGTCGTCTGCGATATTCTGCACAGAGCAATAATTGCCCTGGGCGCGGGCTACGATAGATTCGGTCAGAGAGATGACGTCGCGGTCACGAAGTGCAAATCCATCAGACTCAGCGGCGGCAAGGACGCTCTCTGTCACGATGGCAGCCAGATCATCGCCTTCACGGATGATGGGGCAACGGATGCCCCGAGACACGGTACCAACTCTTCTTTCGGTTTGTTCCATGGTTATATATCTCCTAAATTTTAATTAACAAAATGGTGAATGGATAGCGTCGAGAGAAATGGGCGACAGAGGGGGCGGCTTCCCCGGATCGCCGTAGGTCATGGTGTGCATAAGATCACTCCGTTTCTGAAGCTCTGCAAAAAGCAGAAATTCGATACAGTATTATTATATCAAATTATCTCGCATTTTGCAATAGTTCAAATGAAAATCTACAGGCTTTCTTTGAAAATTTTTTTGTGTAATTTTACATGATTTTTTCCATACATAAACGATTTGTACCCACGGTACACTATGATTGGACAAAAACTGCTCGTTTCCCATAAAGCTTCGAGTGGTCTGCCCGAAGGAAAAGCGAACGTGTTCGCTTCCTTGAAACTGACCGAAACCGCTCTCTTGGGGAGCAGAAAGGAACGGTTATGACAAAGATCATTGACAGGATCGCGCTCATCCTCGCCATCGTCGGTACGCTGAACTGGGGGAGCGTGGGTCTCTTCCAGTTTGACCTGGTAGCATGGGCCTGCGGCGGTGTCGGCACGTTGCTGGCGCGTATCATCTATACGGTGGTTGCGCTGGCAGGTCTCTGGTGTATCTCTCTTCTTTTCAGAGAAAGAGAAAGCTACGAATCTATGGAAGGCGCCGACTGATCCTACTGAAAAGATCCGATGCAAGCAAACGTTCGCATCGGATCTTTTGAACATAGGGAAAAAATGATCATCTTAATAAACAAACGTCACCTCTCCGCACACGGTGTCCAGTACCCGCCTGCGAAGGATGAAATAATAGCCTCTCCGCACGAGATAAAGATCACGGGCCTCTTCGCGGACGGTAAAATACATACCCCGGCCGCCCAGCCCGCGTGAAGATATCAAGCGTGGAGAGACCACGAGAATGGCCGCGTCGGGTTCCCGGGCCATAGCCTTGGCAGAGCGCTCGGCAAAGGTGTCGTCACGGAAGGTCACCGCGTCGGGTAGGATGAAGACTCTCACCCGCTTGCCCGATAGCTTTTCCCGCATGAGACGGTTAGCGGCGCGAGCGCGTAATGTCGCGGCTGCAATGCAGGTGATCCCGATAAAAAACAGAAAGGGAAGTACGGTAACGAATACCGCGGACAACAGCAACGTAGCCATCACCGCCGCCACCACGACCGAGATGGTCCTGACCAAGCGCAATCGACGCAAAAAACGGGTCAAACGGCGGAAAACCATGCCCACCACCGATTCCTTGATGGACTGTATCAGATAGCTGAGATAACTCTTTCTCGAAAATCTTCTGGCGTTTACCGCGCCCATACGGAAAAGCTCTTTTTGTTCGGAGAATTCTTCGTCGGAACTTGCCTTTTTCTTTTTCGAGTAAAGCGCTTCGGGGGCGTGACCGTATGAGCCCTTGGCCTCTGCAAGCCGCCGCTTTAAAGCGGCGTTTTCACGTTCAGCTCGTTGAAGGGCCCTGTCTTTTTGTGACAGGGCCCTTGTGAGTCGTTTGATTTCTTTTTTCTGCTGCTTGGGATCCATCATTCTGCGGTCTCGGGATGCCATGTGATATCCTTGAAGACGGGCACGAAGTTGGCTACCTCTTCGACAGTACCGGCTATCTCTTTACCCGATACGGGGTCGTAGAAATACTGGTAGCAGAAGACACTGATACCAACGCACTTATCCAGCGTCCCCGTGTATTCCACGCTACGCTTCATGATATCGGTGTGCTGAGCCCACTCGTTCTTGCCCGCACCGGCGTAGTTGTCAACCTTAGCCAAGGCCTTGCCAAAGCTCATGCCGATGATGAGGGTCACCTTGTCGTTCTTGATGATATCCTGCCAGATCTTGCAGGTCTTGTCAAAGGCCCAAGAGGAGTGCTCAAAGCCGAAGTAGACCTGAGGCATCATGTAGTCAACGTAGCCGTCCTCGGAGCACCACTTGTAAATGTCGGCGTAATGGGCTTCGTAAACCGTGTTGATGTTACCCGCAGGGCTGATACCGAAGAGCGCCTTCTTATCGTGTGCCTTGGTAGCCTCGTAAAGACCGGCGATCAGCTTGTTGAGATTTTCGCGTCTCCAGTCACCCAACTCCAGCTTGCCTCCATCTTTCTTATAGGCGTTGTAGGCTGAAGCGTCGAAGGACGCGTCGGTGGTGGGGTAGAAATAGTCGTCCATGTGAACGCCCTCAACGTCGTACTTTTCAAGGATCTCTTTGGCACCGTCGATGATGAGCTGACGTACTTCCTCGTAAGCGGGATTCAGATAGGCTCGGTCTTTGACCACGGTCACGTACTTGCCCTTGGTCGAGCTGTCGGTGTACCAGTCCTTGATCTTGTAGCCTGCTGAAACCTGATTCAACTCGGTGATGAGCATACCACGGATGGGGTTGATCCATGCGTGTACGTCGAGACCGCGCTCGTGAGCGGCATCAATGAGGATAGCCATGGGATCGTAGGTAAAATCATTGGCGTAACTGCCCGTGGTGTAGCGGCTGGGAGGATAAACCTCGGAGGGATACATACTGTCGGCGTAGGGGCGCATCTGAACGATCACGGTGTTAAAGCCGAGTTCCACCACGTTGTCAAGGATCTCTCCGATACGCTTGGTGTAATCAGCCTCGTCTCTCTGTTTGCCGCCGTTTGTATAAACACCCTGCAAGTCAAACTGAGAGAGCCACATGGCCTTCCAGTCATAGGTGATGGACTGAGGGGGCACGATGACGGCGTACAAGGTTAGGTCGGACGTGATGGGGGTGGAGAAGTCGAAGAGGTTCTCTTCATTGAGATCTTCAGAGGTATACCAGCCATCAAGATAACTGCCGTTTTCGGGGATGGCTACCTGACCCTTGGAGACGGGATCAACGGCGAGCTCACCCTCGATCACGATCTGGTCCTCGGGTTGATTTGCCGTGTTGGAAACGACGAATTTAACGGTGTATGTTTTCATGGTTGCTTCCTCTGTGGGTGCTTCTGTGGGAGCTTCGGTGACCATAGCTTGAACCTCCTGTGTCTGAGTCTCAGTAGGTGCTTCGGTAGGTGCCTCGGTGGCGGCGGGAGGGGTCTTTTTATCGCAGGCCACGAGTAAAAGCAGGGAAATAAGCAACATGCTCAAGGCGATAAGTAAAAACGGACGCGAAGAGGTATGTTTCATGATACGTTCCTTTCGTATGTGAAAATATTTGGCTTGGAAACCGTGGGATTATGCATGACCGATCATGAACGGAGTATTTGAATTGAACGTAAAGGATGTCAATAAAAACGCCGTTCTTTGCATGAATTGGGCAAGCATACCAGTATTATACCATAATTTTGACAAATATGCAAGAGCTTTTGGGGAAATGAGTAAAGTTCTTGGAAAACAAGTCGGGGTATTGTAAAGGACTTTACCCATGTCAGAGGAAAATATGAAATTTGATTTGTTCGAAAATAGCCAAATGGATAAAATATATTGGCAGTGTTGACAAATTGTTTGGGAAATGATATAATCAAATTGGATCAAACTAAAAGCTGCTATGAAAAAGGCGCAACAGAAATTGGCTGAGCGTGAAGGCGAATCTATACCTCTATATCATTACAATGCAGAGCAGCCCTATTATCCAATTATATATTGTGGCGATATATATCAGAAAATTTCTTAGGAGGTAAAGTGATGAAAAAAGTATACGTTATTTATGTATTAGCTCTTGTTTGTTGCTTGATGTTATGTCTCTTTTCCTGCGAAAAGGCAGATACGCTCCCGCCATCCAATCCCCCTGCTGAAACCTCGAAGCTTACCGAAACCGCCGAAGAAAACGGCAAAACGGAGCCCCCCGTCGATTCTCAAACCGAAGCAGCAGAATCTCTTCCGACCGAAACGCTTGAAGAAATCGGTACAAAGGCAGAGATTGAGTGGGTGACGTATCCTGCGGGTTCCACGGAGATCTATAACGATAACCGTATTTATATGGGGGGGACCTCTGAGGATATTGAGGAAAGAAATTTCAATGAGCAGATTAGCTTTGAATTGTTGTCCGCGGACGCCTCTATCATCCAGCGGGCTACAGGAGTGACAAAGGAAAATATGTCCGCGCTCAAGATGTTTCACGACGGTGAAATGAAAGAGTTGTCTTACCGCGGAACGAGCCGATTGAACGTTTCCTTTGAATCCAGTCGTAAGTTCTCTTCTTACGACACGTACGCCGATGAAAATTTCCTATACAATTACGAAATATATGAGGACGGAACGCTGCGCTCCTATTTTTTAAGAGACGTGGTCTACTGTGAGGATGAAAACCGAATCACGCGGGAGGAAGCGATTGATATTGCTCGTGCCTACGTGGAGCAGTGGTATGCGGGCCATGTTGATCTGAGTCAATATGAAGTCAAGATCCAAATCGTGGATACAGATGACAGACCCTTCTTTATTTCCTTCCGCCAAACATTGCACGGTTTACCTACCGACGATTACTGCTTTATTGAGATGGCGGGTGATGGAACCGTTACGGAATTTGAGGCGGATCATCTTGGTAGTTGCAATATATTCCACTATATCACGGAAGAGCAGATTACCGCGGCTAAAAAGCGCTTATACGAGGCGTTGGGCGGTCTTATCAGAACCGCCAGAGAAAAGACGCTACGCCTGAGTATGGGAGATGACGGAAACCTGTATCTGAGTGTCGACGCGTCGGGATGGACATTCAACGAAGAAGGCTACGTTGATGAAAATTCCTATATGGTTGCTGAAGAATATTATGTACGTGTCAATCCGTAATTTTTAAGCATAAAGTAAATGCCCGCCCATGTCCTCGGACATGGGCGGGTGTTTGTTGAGCAAGACTGAGGTGAGTTTGGATGGTAAATTGTTGTTTAGCCGGCAGTGCCGGCGGCCAATGCCGGGGATGTTCAACCTATGTGGGCGACATCCCGCGAGGGGTGTTGGTGCGGTAAATTGTTGTTTACGGGGGGTGCTTGGAATGAGGCCCCCTCCGGGAGGGGGCTCCCGACGACGTCGGGTGGGGGAGCCCGCGATAACACAGGCTAAATCGTTGTCGGATAAAGAGATTTAACTTTTTGATTGCGCTTTCTCCCTCAGC
>JAFTIL010000094.1 GCA_017456905.1 Clostridia bacterium | reverse complement strand
CGTGCCTTACCGCTTGGCCATGGCGCCGTATGCCATTTTGTAACAAATGCGGATGCGAATGATTCGCACCCGCATTGTTCTGGAGCGGATTACGGGGCTCGAACCCGCCACCTTCGCCTTGGCAAGGCGACGCTCTACCAAATGAGCTAAATCCGCATAGAAGTTGCCGAATGATTACCCGACCCCTTCAAAATGGTGCCTCCGGTCGGAATCGAACCAACGACACGGGGATTTTCAG
This sequence comes from Clostridia bacterium, assembly GCA_017456905.1. Classification (GTDB taxonomy): domain Bacteria; phylum Bacillota; class Clostridia; order Oscillospirales; family CAG-272; genus CAMEON01. The sequence continues at coordinate 6,476 of JAFTIL010000094.1, read as the reverse complement.
TCCCCTGCTCTACCAACTGAGCTACAGAGGCAAACAGTCAAGACTGATGACCTTTTCTCTTAAAAAGAGTGGCGACCCGAAGGGGACTCGAACCCCTGACCTCTAGCGTGACAGGCTAGCGTTCTAACCAACTGAACTACCGGGCCGTAATGGTGGGAACAACAGGGCTCGAACCTGTGACCCTCTGCTTGTAAGGCAGATGCTCTCCCAGCTGAGCTATGCTCCCTTGACGACTCGCTTATTATATCACAAGTCATTTCGTTTGTCAAGAGGTTTTTCAAAACTTTTTTAAAAAATTTTTCGACCTCTTGTTTGCGTCCTTCACCTGGGCGGTTTTGATCGCAACGGTGTGTATTATATCATAGGCTTTGGGATTTGTCAATAGTTTTTTTAAAAAATCCCAAAAAATTTTTGAAGGCGATTTTCACTTTAAAATCCATAAAATTTCCCCTTCCCTGTTGCACATCTGCCGAGGTTGTGCTATAATATGATATAATGAATAAATGTTTATATTTTGGAGGTCTTATATGAACCGCTTTAACCATATCTCCCCCGAGGCCATAGACGACAATCTGTTCTCCGCCATCGGCAAGGACTGGATGCTGATCACCGCCGCCGATCCCGACACGGGAGCCATCAACACCATGACCGCCAGCTGGGGCTGTGCGGGCATTCTCTGGAACAAGCCCGTGGCCATCGCCTTCATCCGTCCCCAGCGGTACACCTATGAGTTCACCGAAAAGTCGGACACCCTTTCCCTGTCCTTCTTGCCTGGCGGTGAGACCTACCGTGCCGCGTTGAAATACTGCGGCACCAAGTCGGGCAGAGACGGCGACAAATTCGCCGCCACAGGACTGACTGCCGCCAAGACCGAGGATGGGGTTCCCTACGTGGGCGAGGCTCGTTTGGTACTGGTCTGCCGCAAGCTGTACGCCGATGATCTGAAAGAGAACTGCTTTATAGACCCCGAAATGCTGAAAAACTATGCCGCCAAGGATTATCACAGATTTTATATTTGTGAGATCACCGACGTGATGGTGGCAGAGTGACACACCACCCACAAAAGATATTTTCCCTGCGGGCGGATATGGAATCCGCCCCTACGATATAGCGTTTTTTCAAAACAAAGGAGACAAAACCATGTCCATCGATATCGTCATCAAGCAAAAAGGTTTTTCCAAAAAGGCCCTGCCTCTGTCCGTTCTTACGGGCGAAGAGCTTGCCTACGGCACTTACGAGAACGGTTACCGTCTGAGCGTTGGCACCATTGAGGGAAACGAGATCATGCTCTTTCATCCCGAACATATCGGCCGAGGCTTTTCGGTTGTTTGGACACCCGAAGAAAAGAAGCAAGTCGTCCTTCGCGCACTTAACCCCACCTGCGCAGAAGAATTAAAGGATTTTTACGCCGTAGTGGCGCGTATTACAAAGCATTGGAAATGCTCTCTTACGGTGGACGGCAACCGCACCACCCCCGAAAAATTTCAAAAGGGGCTGGATGATATGCTCCGTGCCAATGACAGCTATCTGAACCTTTTCATTTCCGAGGCGCTCAAAAAGGACGAATACGGCTCTATCACGCTGTATTCCGCTCTTTGGCCACTGGACTTCGGCCCCAAGGAGGCCCAAATGGTGTCCGAGGCTCCCGAGGGGGCGCCCGCCCGCTTTGCTCGTTGGCTTCACGAGATGCAGCTTGTGGACGCATACTACGCCGTAGTAGGATTCTTTGACGATCCCAAGGGGATTTACGGTCGACTGGCCTTCACCGAAGGGTGCAGGAGCATTTTCCCGAGCAAGCCCTCGGTGCCTTTCGGGTTGGTTGACCCCCACACAGGCCGCGCATTAGAGTGTAACAAATACGAGCTGTATCTCTACTCCACGACACTGGATACCCACCTCGGAACAGTAGATTACGCGAAATTCATTCGTGCGTTGGATCCGGCCAAGGTGTCTTACTACGATACGGGTCACGTATTGATTGAAGCGCACGATCTGAGTGAAATGAAAGAACTACTGAAGCGGATGCAGGAGGGTTAAAGCCGACATCGCACCTTCGAATCGGGCGACCGAAGGTCGCCCCTACGCGAAATCGGAAAATATCGTATGAATTCCGCGCATCACATATCCGAAGATTTAACAGAAAGGGTACATAACCATGGAAAAGAACGAAATTTACCTGCAAGTTGAAGATATCTGCCGCGCCGCCAAGGAAGCCTCCCGCTCCTTTGGTTCCACCTCCACCGCCCAAAAAAACGCCCTGCTCTGCGCCATGGCGGATCAGCTCATGGCTGATCTTGACGAGATTTTGGCCGCCAACGCCAAGGACTTGGAGAACGCCGCCGAGAACGGTGTGCCCAAGACCATGCTGGATCGTCTCAAGCTGGACGAAAAACGCATGAAGGGCATTTGCGACGCCCTCCGCGAGGTGGCGGCTCTCCCCGACCCCATCGGCTCGGGTGAAAGAACCGTCCGTCCCAACGGCTTGGTGATCCAGAAGGTGCGCGCCCCCATGGGTTGCGTGGCCATGATCTACGAGGCAAGACCCAACGTGACGGTGGACGCCGCCGCCCTGTGTCTCAAGACGGGCAACGCCGTGGTGCTTCGCGGCGGCAAAGAGGCTATCCAATCGGGTACGGCTTTGGTGACGTCCATGCGCAAGGCCTTGGTAGCCCATGGCTTCTCTCCCGATCTCATTGGCTTTATCACCTCCACCGACCGCGCGGGCTCCACTGCCCTCATGAATATGCGGGGCCTCGTGGACGTGCTGAGTCCTCGCGGCGGCAAGGGCCTGATCCGTGCCGTGGTGGAGAATGCCAAGGTGCCCGTCATCGAGACGGGGGCGGGTAACTGCCACCTGTACGTGGACGAATCTGCCGATCTTGAAAAGGCTGTGACCGTGGCGGTGAACGCCAAGTGCTCCCGTCCCTCGGTGTGCAACGCCATTGAGACCCTCTTGGTGCATGAGTCCGTAGCCGCCGAATATCTGCCCCGTATGGCCGAGGCCATGAAGCCTTGGAACGTAGAGATCAGAGGCGACGAGGCCACCCGCGCCATTCTCCCCGAGGCTGTCCCCGCCACCGAGGAGGACTACGAGACGGAATACAACGATTACATCCTGGCCGTCCGCGTAGTGGACAATGTGGACGAGGCCATTGTCCACATCAACACCTACTCCACGGGTCACAGCGAGGCCATCATGACCCGCTCCATTGAGAACGCCGGCAAATTCCGCGCCCTCATTGACTCGGCGGCGGTGTACGTCAACGCCTCCACGAGATTTACCGACGGCGGCGAGTTCGGCTTCGGGGCGGAGATCGGCATTTCCACGCAAAAGCTCCACGCGCGCGGGCCTATGGGGCTTTACGCGCTGACGACGGATAAGTATTTGGTGGATGGGGATGGGCAGGTAAGGTAAGGCACGCCCACCACCCCGTAGGGGCGCATTCCATATGCGCCCGTGATCGCTAAAAAACGGGCGGATATAGAATCCGCCCCTACAGGCAAACATTTTTAATCAAAAAGGAAAAGCTATGACATACCGCCAAGAACACGACTCCATGGGCGTCGTCCCCGTCCCCGCTGACCGTTACTGGGGCGCGCAGACCCAGCGGAGCCTTGAAAACTTTCCCATCGGCACCGAAAAGATGCCCGTGGCCATCATCCGTGCCTTCGGCTACCTGAAAAAGGCCGCCGCGGAGGCTAACGCACAGCTCTGCCCCGATCGTATGACCGATGCCCGTTACGCCGCCATCGCCGCCGCCTGCGACGAGGTGATCGAGGGCAAGCTGGACAGTCACTTTCCTCTCGCCGTGTGGCAGACGGGAAGCGGGACCCAGACCAACATGAATATCAACGAGGTCATCGCCAACCGCGCCAACGTGATCGCTGCAGGGCTGGACTCTGCCGAGGACGTTGAGAAGGCGGACAAGCTGTGCCATCCCAACGACCACGTGAATATGTCCCAATCCTCCAATGACACCTTCCCCACCGCCATGCACGTGGCGGGGGTTCTGTCCATTTGCCGTGAGCTGATCCCCGCTTTGGGGCGGCTCATTGACGCCATGGAACGGTTGGAGGCCGAGAACGCCGATATTATCAAGAGCGGCCGCACCCATCTGCAGGACGTCACCCCCATCCGCTTCTCCCAGGAGATCTCAGGCTGGCGGGGGATGCTGACGGTGAACCGCAACCAGCTCGAGGCGGCGGTGAACGGTCTGCGCTCCCTGGCCTTGGGCGGGACTGCCGTGGGGACGGGCATCAACGCTCCCAAGGATTTTGACGTGACCGTGGCGGGGATCTTGTCGGGGCTGACGGGTGAGACCTTTTACACGAATCCCAACAAGTTCCACGCCCTCACCGCCAAGGACGAGCTGGTGTTCGCCCACGGGGCGTTGAAGGCTCTGGCCGCCAATCTCATGAAGATCGTCAACGATATCCGCTGGCTGGCAAGCGGCCCTCGGTGCGGTCTTGGAGAGATACTGATCCCCGAAAACGAGCCGGGATCCTCCATCATGCCGGGCAAGGTGAACCCCACCCAATGCGAGGCCGTCACCATGGTAGCTGTGCAGGTCATGGCCAACGACGTGGCGGTGGGTATGGCGGCGTCCCAGGGCAATTTCCAGCTCAACGTCTTCATGCCCGTCCTGATCCACAATTTCCTGCAATCCGTCCGTCTGCTCACCGACGCTATGGATTCCTTCAATGAACGCTGTGTGTCGGGGATTTGCGCCAACCGAGAGAAGATGGCCGAAAATCTGCACCGCTCACTGATGACCGTGACAGCTCTGAACCCCCACATCGGCTACGAAAACGCCGCCAAGGTGGCCAAGCTGGCTCACGGCGAGGGCATTACTTTAAAAGAAGCCTGCGTGCGGCTGGGGTATCTGACCACAGAGGAATTTGACAGGGTGTTTGATTTTGAGAGGATGGTGTGAGTCATGTTTGATAACGAGAAGCAACTGCAAGCCCTCCGCAAGGCCTATAAGAAAAATCTTATATTCAATCTATCCGCCATGATCGTATCCCTTTTGTTCGTGGGCTATATGCTTGCGGGAAACACGATTTCCGTCCCTTTGGTGGGATATATCGCGGCGGGAGTGGGCGCGGTGGCCGCCATCGCAAGCTACGCCATAGAGCTTGCCCTTTTCCGCAAGGGAAAGCAGGCCTTTTGGGTGCTGATCGCCACTCTGCTCCTGCCCCTTCTTGCTCTTGGCGCGGTCATGACCGCAGGACTTTTGCCCATGACCAAAGACGCCTCAACTCTCCCCTATTTTGTGGCCTTCATCTTCCTGCGTGCCGTCATTCCCTTGATCCAACTTTTACGGGATAGCGCCCGTCTCCGAGGGGGGGACGTTTGCGAAACGGTGGGTGCCGTAAAGAAAAATACCCGCCGTGTGGAGGGTAGCAATTCACGTGAATCCTATCTTCTTTTTGAGGACGAGTTGACTCACGAAACACACCTGCTCCGCGTGGGTAGTCTGTCCCCACAGCACCGGCATCGGATGTTCTATCTGCCCCATTCGGGCTTGGCGGTGGGAGAGCCTATCGCCGACAACGTAACCTTTGATCCCTTCGGCAATCCCATCGAGCGGGAGATAACCGAGGATACCGTTACAGAGACACCGTTTTACGCCGAAGAGAAAGTCATAACCGAAACGCCGCCCCACACGGAGGAGTATGACACCGAGCAAGCGGACGACAACGGGGAGTATGCCCCAACAGAAAACCAAGAGACGCCCTACCGCGACAGCCGCTACGATCCCAACTCACCCGACAGAAAAAAGGCGGTCAAGTACACCAAGGCAAGCAAGATCTGTTCGGCGTTGGGCATTATATGCGGCATCCTGGGCTTTGTGGGCGCGGCTTTGATGAAAGCCAAGGATACCTCCCCCGCCATCATGCTTTTTCTGATCCCTATGGTCGTTTTCATCATTTTGGGTACAAGCTTTGAAAGCAAGAGTCTGAAGCTCCGCTGTACCAAGCGCACCATTGCCGTTTGCATCGACACAGTGCGCCGCCGATCGGGAAAAACCACGACTCGCCGCCCCATCGTGGAATATGAGGTGGAGGGCGTAAAACACACAGCCGAGTTATCTGTCTCTTGTACCCGTCACGCGGTGGGAGAGATATATACCATTTATTACGATCCGCTGGAGCCCGATACGGTGAGGGTAGGATAAAAAGAATTTAAAACGCACGACCGTTGTTGAGAAAGCAAGGTAAATTGTTGTTTGCGGGCAGGGCCCGCGGCCATCGCTCGGGAATGTTCAACCCATGTCAACCGTATTACGCGATGGGTTGTTTGTTCAGGTAAATTGTTGTTTACGGGTTTATGACCAACCGATTGTAGGGACCGGCCTCCTGGACGGTCCGCCTAAAACAACCCATACCCGCAAAGAGAAAATAAACGGGATATTACGGACCGTCGAGGACGCCGGTCCCTACAGTATCAACGGTAACCGCTCGTAAACAACAAT
>JAFTIL010000093.1 GCA_017456905.1 Clostridia bacterium | reverse complement strand
CCTACCTGCAACCGCACAGCTATTTGGGCTGACACCAGTGATAATCGTTAGATGCTTCCTGTTGAATGGCGGCTTGGGTTTGCTATTTGGCTGGTTATACAGAAAATACGGCTTGCGTTATTCAATGATAGCTCACGGTGGTTGCCACATCATATCTAAATTTATTTGGATTTTATTTATATAAATTCCAATTTATCGAACTAAAATGGTATCAAAATTTTAGATTACTCACAAAAGAAAAAAGGGCCTTGCGCCCTTTTTTTCTTTTGGAAGGGTGACGGCCGCGAGAAATCGCCGCAAACGACAAATTAAACTTCTCGTTTTTGATCTTTACACGGAGTTTGCTGAACTCACCAACGGTAAGTTCGGGGTTCAGATTCCCGTTACCCGCTCCAAAAGGAAAAAAAGGGCGCAAGGCCCTTTTTTCTTTTAATATTATTGCCCCTTCCTCTTTTCCTCTTCCCTTCTCTCCTTCAGTTCCTTTCTTGTAGGTCTGTCCGAGGCAGGGAGATCGGGGACCATGAGTTTGGCAAACATTCTGCCCTTAGCACCCATGATATAGGCAACGGTGCAGACGAGGATCGACGGCAGGGTGATAAGAAAATACATCCACCAGTAGGCATGAAGGTGATCGCCGTTGAACTCTATCAGGGTCATGAGACCCAGATACATACCGTTGATAAAACGGCCGATGATCCCGGAAACGCCTGTGCCGTCACTGACAAGAGAATTGATCATAAAAGTGATCGCCACCAAAAAATTGGGAATATTGGCCACCAGGGACACAAGGGTTCCCATAAAAGGCTTGAATTTACGGTTGCCCATTTCAATCGCTGAACGATCGGTGGTGCCCATCTTCCAGGCGACACTATACAGCATCACCAGATAGAAGATCACCGCGCCAATGCCCGTAAACAACAGCAGCGTATCGTTTTTCGCATGGATCGAAGCCATGGCCAAGCTAAAGCCAAAAATAGAAAGGACAAACTGATCCAACAGCATTTTTACGCTGTCGTAAGAATATCTTGCAAAAAATTCTTTGATCTTTTCCATGTAAACACCTCTTTTGATGCGATCTCTTTTTATTATAGCAGATAATTGTGACCGTTTTGTCAACAGATTCCAAAAACTTCTTAATGTTTACAGTTTATCCACGATTTTTTCGAAAGAATTTTGTATAATTAAAGGGTAAAATGTATCAAACTCAGGAGGAGACGACCATGCGCTCGGAGATCAACGTGAAAGAATTTTCTCAGATCGTTCGTGAATTTGCCAGCTATAAGACCGCCATTCAGGGCTGCTCCCAACGGACGGTAGAGGAATATCTGCTGGATCTGCGTACCTTTTTCCGATATCTTCTGGCAGACGGGGATCAAAACCTCCTGAGTGATCCCGAGGCTTTTGCCAAGCTGCCTATCCACACGGTGGATCTTGACTATTTGCGAAATATCACCACCGATCAGATCTATGATTTCTTGCTCTACACCGACACCGACCGCGAAAACAAAACCGCCGCCAAGGCGCGGAAGCTGTCAGCCATCAAGGGGCTTTATAAGTTTCTCATCAACAAAAGGGGTCTTCTCACGGATAATCCCGCCGCCAACATCGACTCTCCCAAAAAGAAAAAGGCTCTCCCAAAATTTCTGACCCTGGAGGAGTCTGTGACCCTGCTCAACATCATCGCCGCAGATACCGAGTCCAAAAACCGAGAAAGGGACTACTGCATCGTCACCCTGTTTCTCAACTGCGGAATGCGTCTCTCCGAACTCGTGGGCATCAGCCTCCCCGATATCGACCCCCAATTCCGTTCTCTCAGAGTGCTGGGTAAGGGCAACAAGGAACGCATCATCTACCTCAACGATGCCTGCCGCAACGCCCTTTCCCAATATCTCAAGGTACGCCTGTCGGAGGAATATCGCAAGAGCCGCGACAAGGCCTTGTTCTTCTCCAACAGAATGCAACGCATGAGCGTCAAAACGGTACAGGCCATGGTCTACAAGTACCTGACCGCCGCAGGACTGGGGGCAAGAAAGCTGTCCGTTCATAAGCTCCGCCACACCGCCGCCACCCTCATGTATCAATCGGGAGAGGTAGATATCCGCGTGCTGAAGGACATTCTCGGCCACGAGCAGCTCAACACGACCCAGATCTACACCCACGTCAGCGATCGCAACATGGAGGAGGCCATGAAGCACAATCCCCTTGCAGGGGCTTCTCTGCCCACGGTAGATCGGGGCGACACGGAAGAAGACGAATAAATCATAAAGGGATGTGTATGACACATCCCTTTTCATCAGTCCTTTTGGGGCTGTTTTTTCTTTTTGGCAGGAGCGCTTCCCGTTTTGGGCGCCGATCTTCCCTGCTTTTTCTTTTTGACTGCCGAAAATCCGAATTTACCAATACTCTTGCCAAGAGCAAAATACTCGCCGTGAGCAAAGGCGGCCAGCTTGGCCCGCTCCATACAGAGCTTTCCCGTCTCGTCCAACAAGGAGTCCTCGGCGTTAACAGCCACCACCTCAGCAAGGAACAGATCGTGAGTGCCTTGGGGGATCACATCGGTAACCTTACACTCCAAGGACAGCGGACATTCCTCAATGATGGGACAGGCCACCGCCTGCGCCTCTTCCTTGTGAAGCCCCGTGGCGGCAAATTTATCCACCTTTGCACCCGTATACATACCGCAATAGTCCGCCGCTCGGATGAGATACTCAGGGGTCAGATTGATGACGAATTCTCCACTCTCCTTGATGAGTCCGTAAGAGTGGCGGTTGGGGCGGACCGAGATGGACACCTTCGGGGGATGGGTATTGATGATACCCGCCCACGCCACGGTGATGATATTGGCTTTTTCACCCTCTCCGCAGGTAACCATGACGGGGGGCAGAGGAGCCAGGAGGGTACTGCCCTTCCAACGGATCTTTGCCATACGACTCTCCCTTCCATATTTTTCATGCTTTACAGGCATGATTATAGCACATTTCGGACAGGCTGTCAAGGTGTCACGGCCAAGGTAGAATGCGTGAAAACCACCAAGGCTCGTTGGGTTGGCTTTCCACCGTATCCTCCTGTTGTGTGGACGGTTCATCAGTTTCGCTCTCGGTCTCAAGCGGCATGGACTCCATCCAACCGCCAAAATGCAAACGGCAGGCATCCTTGGGCTCGGTCCCCTCGATGAACCAACCTGTTTGGGGAAGATTCTTGTCTATCAACGCATCATAGCACTCGGGGGTGGCGATCTCCCCCGTCAAAGGACAGACACGCACGGGGATCACCGAGGGATCACGGTCAAAGTCCACTCGTGAACCCCGATATATCTCCTCGCAGGCCGACATGACCTCGTCAAAGACGGTAAGACAGGGATTTCCGTCGATGCCATCCAAAGGGACGGGATACTCATATCCCATCCAGATACCGCAAAGAAGATTGGGCGTATAGCCTACGAACCAACGATCACAATTATTCTGGGTGGTTCCCGTTTTCCCCGCCACGGGGATCCCCGACTCGTCCTTGAGTTTGAGCCCCCGGGCGGTGCCGTCCTCGGTGACGGTTTCCAACAGGTGGGTCATGAGCGTGGCCTCCTGCTTTGTCAGCACCCGCTCCCCTACGGACTTGTTTTCAAGCAATACATTTCCCTCCGCGTCCAGCACGCGATGATAGGAAACGGGCGGACGGTATAATCCTTCTGTGAAAATGGTATAGGCCGCAGTCAACTCACGGACGGTGACACCGCCGTGCTGTTGTCCCAACGCCACCGAAGATACGGTCATATCGTTAGCGCTGTTTTGATTGGCGGGGATCAGGCTCTCCATGTGCAGGGTGTTACGCAAAAAATCAAAGGAGTTCTCCAGTCCTATGGCTCTGACGATCTCTACGGGAACGGTGTTGAGGGATTGAGCCACAGCATCGCGGATCGTGACCCGCCCGCGGTAGAGTCCATCAGCGTTTTTGGGCCAAGGGCGGCCGTTTTTCTCCAAGGTGGGCGAGTCCTCGTAAATACTCCCCCAAGTGATCAAGCCTTCCTTTAAGGCGGGAGCGTAGACCCCCAAGGGCTTGATGGCCGACCCGGCGGGACGCTTGGTGGCAGTGGCGTAATTTTGTAGATAATAGGCCTCCTTACGTCCTACCGCACCTGACACCGCCAGGATATCTCCGCTGTAAGGATCTATGATGATCGCCGAGGATTGCGGGTGTCCCGAGGTTCCTACAGGAAAGTTTTCCTCTTGTTCGTAATACTCGGTAAGAGCGGCTTGAAGCGCCTCATTCATAGCCGCTTCGATCACAAGCCCCCCATTAGCCAGAAGCAACGCGGCCCTTTCGTGGGAATAGCCCAGCCGTACTTGCAGGTCCCGCAGAACGTCTGCCGCCACCATTTCGGTATACCACGACGTCATGGACGAGGCATCTTTTTTCTCCGCACAGAGGGTCAAAGCCTCCCCGACTGCCCGAGCATACTCTTCCTCGCCGATATATCCCTGGGACAGCATTTCCGTCAGAATGATCTTCCGCCGCCGCATATTTTCATCGGGGTGTGTGCGGGGATTGTATCGGGTAGGATTGTTGGTGATGGCGGCAATAGCGGCACACTCAGCGAGTGTCAGCTCAGAAGCCTTTTTATCAAAATATGCATCCGCTGCCGCACCCACGCCGATACAACCGTTGCCCAGATTGATCACGTTGAGATAAGCCGTGAGGATGGTCTTCTTTTCCACCTTCTTTTCAAGATCAATGGCAGTGAATATCTCGGTGAGCTTACGGTCGGGTGTACGGTCAGTTTGTCCCGTGAGATTTTTAACCAGTTGTTGCGTAATGGTAGAGCCGCCGAAGGAGGCATCCCCCTTCTTCGACACATAGTTATATGCCGCGTGGAAGGTACGGATAAAATCCACGCCTTGATGCTCATAAAAGCGCTTATCTTCAATGGCTACAAAGGCATTTATCAAATTTTGAGGAATCTCTTCATAGGTGAGGATCACCTGACGGCGAAGGTCGGTAGGGAGGGTTTCGTCAAGAGGATGGTAGACGGTCTCGCCGTCAGGCCCTTTCTTGCCGTCAGAAACGTACAGGACAGCAGGCTTCCGTTCTTCTGCGGGTGCAAGAAGAGAAAGATCCATGGTAGCACGGCTGTAAGGGAGAATATATATAACGGCGGCGGTGGTGGCGAGGATGATAAGAACCAATAGAATGCTCAACACGCCGAGGAAAATATGCTTCTTTTTCTTTCTTTGTTTTTTCATATGCCTGTCTTTCGTGGATAAACAATCTTTACCCAAACAACTTGAAAATTTATTCCCTTTTATTATGTGCCCGAAACGCATAATTACACCGCCGCCATGACATGATAATACCGACACACAAGGCAGTTTTTGTCTTGTCTTCATAAAATTACGAAAGGAGCACTACAGTGAAAAAAATCACAAAATTTTTCCTTTTCTTTCTTCTTTTCTTGTCTTTGGCAGGCAATCTTTTCAATATCAACGTCTGGCAACGGCTCAAGGAAAGCTCAGAGGCATGGGACAAACGAAACCTCCATCATTGGTTGTCCATACAATCAAGGGTAGAGGAGCTGGAAGAGGCGGCGCAGGTCTTTGGAGCCGAGGACGGCAAGGAAGAAGAAACGAAAGCAGATCCCCCCAAAACCTCTACAAAAAAAGCAAAAGAAGAAGCCACCGAAGCCATCACCGAAGCCGCGGCAGAATAAAATACACCTCGCTTGGGGCTGTGCCAAGCGAGGTGTTACTTATTTCAGAGAAGACAACAAGGTCTCCTTTTCGCTGTAAGGGATCTTTTCGGTGCCGATGAGCTGATAAGTCTCATGCCCCTTCCCCGCCAAAAGGATCACGTCACCCGGTCGGGCGGCAGACACAGCGTAGGCCACAGCCTCTGCGCGGTCGGGGATGATCACGCGGGGACAGCTCCCCTCGGGGAAGGCGGCGTCGATCTCACGGAGGATGGCATCGGGATCCTCTCTGCCGGGGTTGTCCGAGGTAAGGATGCACAAGTCGGCGCGGATACCCGCCGCCTCCGCCAGCTCCCGTCGGCGCTCCTTGGTGCGCTCCCCCACCGAACCGAATAAGCAGATCAGACGCGTAGGATGATACCCGCGGAGAAGATCAAGCATAGAGGCCATACTGACGCCGTTATGAGCATAGTCGATGACGTACAGCACGTGGTTATAAAATACCGTCTCAAAACGACCCGAAACAGTAGCCGTTTCCAAAGACTCACAGGCAGATTCCACAGGGATGTCATAGACCTGATGAGCCATGGCCATAGCGCACAGGGCGTTTTTGACGTTGAATTCCCCCGGCTGGGGCAGGAAATACATATGGGGCAAGACGAGTCCTTGGATGTTCAGGCCGTATTCCATGCCCGGAATGCCGTTTCGGATCACCCCTTGCATGGCGGTAATCTTCCACGCCGCGTCGGAGCGGGCATTGGTAGAAAATCCCACGATGGTACCGAGATCCTCCTCGTTCATGTAGGGGGTGGTAGGGTCGTCTGTGTTGCACACCGTGAAACCGTGAGGATAATCTGTAAATAAGCGACGCTTGCAGGCGGCGTAATCCGCCATGTCGGGATGCTCGTTTCCACCAATGTGATCGGGAAAGAGGTTCGTAAAGGCACAGACGGAAAAGCGCAAGCCATGCACACGATGGAGCTTCAAGCCTTGGGATGAGACCTCCAGCACAGCGGCATCCATCCCCGCGTCCAGCATCTCCCGCAGGCGGGCGTAAATGATGAGGCTGTCAGGGGTGGAATTGACGGTGGGATAGTGCTTGTCCCCAAAGGTGATACCGTTTGTACCTATGTAACCTGTGGGGATCCCCGCATCATTCAGGATCTTGTGGAGAAACAGGGCGGTCGTAGTCTTACCCTTTGTTCCCGTGATGGCAAACAATTCCATCCTCCGCTCGGGGTGTCCGTAGAAAGCAGCAGCAGCCTCAGCCTCGGCAATGCGTGTATCATGGACGAGGATCTGCAAAGCATCCTCAGGCAGATCCAAAATGCGTTCCACCAGAAAACAGCGGCAGCCCTGTTCATAGGCTTTGTGTGCGTATGCATGACCGTCGGACGTAAAGCCCTTAATGCAGACAAACAAGCATCCCTCCCCCGCCTTTCGGGAGTCCGCCCAGACGGCGGTAACTTCCGTGCCTGCGGGTGGGCAGATACCGCATAAGGTAGCATCTGACAATTCACGCAGAATGGTATACAAAGAAACGGACATAGAAAATATCCTTTCGTATCAGTAAAATTTTCGGACAAGCGGAGCAAGGGGATCTCCCTCGAAGGGTAAGTCCAAAAGCACGTAGTGACTTTCCAAGGCCGCCGCATTGTGGCGAATGAGCGTTTCAGACTCAGGATCACAGGGATATAATACCAAAAGCCCCACCTGTTCGGCGGCAAAATCTAAAAGGATCTGCAGAAGAAGATCGTCGGAGATCTCCCTCAGGGGTGCGGGCAAGAGATGACGCTTGGCGTACATCAAAAGATTCAAATCAAAGCCCTTGCCAAACCAATGAGGCGTGATCTCATGGCGTAGATAGATTTCTGCGGCGGTCTTCCCTGCCGTTTTCGTCCCTCCCAGCAAAACGGGGACGGCGGTGGTATAGAGATAAGCAGTATCACAATGCGCGTCGGTCATGGTGCCGTCCTTTCTGCGGGGATTTGTTTTATTATAGCATAGACGCGAAGGAATGTCAATGATCGAGGGAGGAAACCTGAACAATCATTTACCCTTTTAAAAAATACCCCTTGCAAAAACGGGATGAATATCGTATAATGTATATGGAAAAATTTCCGCGGAGGACGACATGAAAAAAAGCGCCATCTACCAACTTTTCTCCCATATTCCCACTTTGGAAACGGAGCGGCTGACCCTCAGAGGGATGCGGGTCTCGGATGCCGAGGATATGTATGCCTACGCACAGCATGAGCCCGTCACCCGCTACCTCACCTGGACACCTCATCCCAATATCAAGCACACCAAAGAATACCTAACCTACATAGGCCAGCGCTACCGTACGGGTGATTTCTTCGATTGGGCCGTTATCTGCAAGGAGGATGGCCGCATGATCGGCACCTGCGGATTCACTTCCTTTGATTTCGTGTCGGACTCTGCCGAGATCGGGTACGTTCTGAACCCCGAATACCATGGACGTGGATTGGCCACCGAAGCCGTGCGTGAGGTTCTTCGTTTCGGGTTTGAGGATCTGTCTCTTCACCGCATTGAGGCTAAATTCATGAAAGAAAACACCCGTTCCCAAATGCTCATGGAACGGGTGGGTATGCAGTTTGAGGGCTATGCCCGCGAGGCCATGAAGGTCAAGGGACAATACCGCACCATTGGACGGTATGGAATTCTGAGACATGAGTGGATAAAATAAGATCACCGCGTCAGCTTCTTTATCCACCGATAGCGATTGCATTTGATAAACGCCGCACCGCATTTGAACACCTGATCGGAGTTCAGACAGATGACCACCGCTACGGGCGGCCACTTGAACACAAAGGCGGCCAGGAAAGACAAAGGGATCACGATGCCCCAAATGCTGATGATATCGTTGACCATAACGAACTTACCGTCACCGCCACCGCGGATGATACCCGTGGCCGTGGGCATCTGATAGGCCGTACCAAAACCCGTGACACACAAAACAAGGATGAAATCCAGCGCCATCTGCCGTGTTTCGGGAGACAGATCTGTATAAAGATTGACGATGGGTATCCGCAAGATGAACAGCAAGGCAGACGTAATCAGTCCGATCCCCACAAACATCAATTGTAGGGTCTGAGTATAAGAACGGATCTTCCCCATTTTTCCACCTACAGTACCGCTTCCCAAGTATCGGGTATCATTACCGCTGATGACTTGTTGATCACGCGAGGGTGAAGTTTCGATATGAAGATCCGTATCCTCGCCGATGGCCTTGCCGATGAGAATTGAGGCCGCTGATGACGCGCCGATAGAGGCCACCTTGAGCATCTGAAACAAAGTCGATGCCACCGAATTGGCGGCGATGGCGCTGTCGTTCATATGGCCCAGAATCACGGTCTGCAAGAGAATGGAGGATCCGAAGATCAGAGAGGTAAACAAAAAGGAACGACACAGCTTGAAATAGTCCATCACCAAAGGCTTGTCCCAGGTAAAAAAATCGCGGATACGCCATCTGAGCTTTTTATCAATGGCGAAAACATAAACCACCACAATGACAAACTCGGCGATCCGAGCTGACAAGGTAGCGATGGCCGCGCCTGTGGTCCCCAAGGCAGGAAAGCCGAAATTGCCGTAGATCAAGAGGTAATTCAGAGATATATTGACCACCAGAGTGGACACCGACACCCAAAAGCCTACCCGCACCGTCTCCACGCTTCGAAGCGTGGCAAGTAAGAGCGCGGTCAAGGCAAAAATAAGATAAGAATACTTCATCACCCTCAGGTAAGCCACACCCTCAGCCTTGATAGCCGTAGAGGTAGTAAACAGGGACAAGAGCCCTTCGGGCGTGATACAGGCGGCGACAAACAGCCCCAAGGACAAAACCACGCCAAAGAGCAGCGCACCCATAAAGAATCGCTTGATGGGTTCGGTGCGCTTTTGCCCCCAATACTGACTGCCCAACACTACCACCGCGTCTCCCGCGCCCATGAGCAGTTGTTGGAACAAGAACTGGATCTGGTTAACCGAGGTAACACCCGACAAGGCATCCTCGCTATAGGCGCCCACCATGATATTGTCAGCTAAATTCACGCCCAGCGTGATGATATTATAAAGCACCAGCACCGACCAGACAGAGAAAAACTGCTTGTAGAAATCCCGGTCTCGGGTGATGGCAATTTGAGGCTTTTTCATAAAATCAAACTCCCGTATACGTAAAGCAAAGCCGCCACACCGTGTGCGGCGGCTCTGCAGCTTATGCTATGTAAATCACGCGAGAACGGTGACTTCCTTCTTCAAGATAACGGTGATCAGGTCGATGATCCAGGCGATACCGAAGAAGTTACCGGTAACGAGCTGAAGAACACCGACAACGATACCGACTACGTCACCGCGAGAAATGCGGTACAGAGCGCCGTAAATGTCGTAGAAGATAACCAGCAGAAGCTTTGCGATCCAAGGCAGACCCTGCAGAGTTTTTCTGAATTCAGCCATGATGAATTCTCCTTTCAAAGATAGTAGTAACATTATACACTTTGAAAATTTTTTTGTCAAGTAAATACGAGAAATTTTCTTGATTTTTGCTTTTTCTCATCTTCAGTTGCGTAAGTACAAAGCTCCTGCATAAGCGAAACGATGAATGAACAAACTATTTCAAAACGGATTGATCGAAAGGAATCAGACACATGAAAATCGCTTTTTTTGACACAAAGCCCTACGACCTGACCTATTTCGAACCCATGGCCGAAGAGGCGGGTATTGAATTTTCGTTTTATGAGACTAAGTTGAACGAACGCACTGTCAGCCTCGCCCGCGGATGCGACGGCGTCTGTGCCTTCGTCAACGACACGGTAAACGCCG
The DNA here is from genome assembly GCA_017456905.1 of Clostridia bacterium. Lineage (GTDB taxonomy): Bacteria > Bacillota > Clostridia > Oscillospirales > CAG-272 > CAMEON01. The sequence continues at coordinate 60,869 of JAFTIL010000093.1, read as the reverse complement.
CTGTCATTGACGCTCTCGTTGACATGGGGATCCGCATTTTAGCTCTTCGTTGCGCGGGCTTCAACAACGTGGATATGCGCCACGCCAAGGGCAAGCTCACCGTGGTGCGCGTACCCGCCTACTCCCCCTACGCGGTGGCAGAGCACGCCATGGCCCTGCTGCTCACCTCCATCCGCCGCATCCACAAGGCCTACATCCGTACCCGCGACTACAATTTCAGTCTCAACAATATGGTGGGCTTTGACCTTCACGGAAAGACCGTGGGTATCGTGGGAACGGGCAAGATCGGCCGTGTATTTGCCGACATCTGCAAGGGCTTTGGCATGAAGATCCTCGCCTATGACAAGTACCCCTCAGCGCTGGATGGTGTAACCTACGTTACCCTGGATCGCTTGCTCCGTGAGAGCGATATCATTTCCCTGCATTGTCCCCTCACCGAGGAGAGCCGCCATCTCATCGGCCACGAAACTTTGCCTATCCTCAAGAAAGGCGTGGTCATCATCAACACCTCCCGCGGCGGCCTCATCAACGCAGAGGCTTTGTTGGAAGGCATCAAGTCCCGTCGGATCGGCGCTGCCTGTCTGGACGTGTACGAAGAAGAGGGCGATCTTTTCTATGAAGATAATTCAGGGCACATCCTGGAAGATGACGTGCTGGCTCGGCTCATCTCCATGCCCAACGTCATCGTCACCTCTCACCAAGCATTTTTGACCTCGGATGCCCTCTACAACATCGCGGAAACCACCGTAGGCAACCTCATGGCCTTCTTTGAAACGGGCAAGTGTGAAAATGAGGTCTTGCTCAGTCATTTATAAACTCTCCATCTCCTGCCGCAATTTGGCAAGGATGCGTTTTTCCAAGCGGGATATGTAGGATTGGGAGATGCCCAAAAGATCGGCTACCTCCTTCTGTGTCAGCTCCTTGCGCCCCCCGAGGCCAAAACGGTATTCAATGATCATCCGCTCTCTGGCAGATAACTTCCCTACCGCACGGTACAAGGCCTTTCTCTCTTCGGCCTCTTCAATGGCCTGGCTGACGGGATCCTCGTCGCTCCCTAAAACGTCCGACAGCAGCAATTCGTTTCCATCCCAATCCGTGTTCAGCGGCTCATCCAGGGAAACCTCGTGGCGGCCGCTGATCTTTCGTAAATACATCAGAATCTCGTTTTCGATACAACGGGATGCATAAGTTGCAAGCTTTATATTTTTGTCAGAACGGAAGGTATTGACCGCTTTGACCAGCCCCAAAGTACCGATGGAAATAAGATCCTCAATGCCCACTCCTGAATTTTCAAAGCGCCGCGCAATAAAGGCTACCAGGCGGAGATTTCGTTCAATAAGCAAGGATCTCGCACCATCGTCTCCCGCTTCCAAAGCTTCAATGGCCTCTGCCTCCTCCTCGTGGGAGAGGGGCTGGGGAAGCAGCTCGGGGCCGTTGATATAGTAAAAGCCTCGCGCCCGTTTTCCGAGGAGAGCATACCGCAACGCTTTCAGCTTTCGTATCAATGATTTCAACATACGCATATGGATAGTTTCCTTTCATGTTTGATTTACGTGAGCAATTCCGACGGTACCATGGCCTCAGCCGCCGCCCCCTCCAAAGGAATGGGACACAAGACGGCTTTGACGGGAAAGGTAGTTTTCCTTCCCTCCACGCCAAGCGCCACCGCATCCGGTCGGATGGCTATAAGCATCCCCTTCCCCGTGGCGGTATTTGCGGGAATGAGACGAAGGCGCTCTCCTTCGGGGAGCTCGGCGATGGATGCCACAGGCAAAGGTGACTCAGACAAAATCGCTTTGAGCTCGGGAGACATCATAGGCTCCATGACCTCCCGCTTAACCACAATGACGGGAGCTCCGCTCAAAGGGTCTGTCAACAGATTGCCGCTGTCCACCATGCCCGCAAAAGACAAGGTCTGCTCCGCTAAAGTGACTGTCACGGTCACGCGGAGGGCTCGACGGCGCTCCGCGCTTTTGAAGATCTTACCCCATATAAGAGTAAATAATCCTCCCGCCAGGGCCAGAATAACAAAAGCGACTGATGATGCTCCCTCCTCCCCCGTCGGGAGAAGGTCGGCCAAACCGGCGCGATTGAGCCAATGATAAAGAGCGGTCATCACCCCGCCCATGACCATAGAAGTCAGCACGTACAGTCCGCCTGTCAACCAAAGCCGCGACCATCCCATGGCAACAACGCACATCAGTACACAGACGATGAGGTCTATGGCAAGCGCCATCATGGTCCCTACCTCCAAAAAGAGGGCGGCTACACCATATACGCCCCCCAAGGCCGAGGACAGCAGCAGCCGCCCCAAAGGAATGGGGCGGTGGAGAAGCTTTGCAGTCAGGCAGAGGCAGAGCGCGTCCATGCCACCGTTGATAAGAAACAAAACATCTGCGTAAACGTCCATGCGCACCTCCCGATCAAGCTGCCTCTATTATACCTCGGCACCCGTGCGTTGTTTGTCGGTCGGTGGAGGTACTTTGATTTTTCAGAGGTGACCCGCACCAATTTATGCGGCATTTCCCCAAAGTATGCAAAAAAACAGGCACCGCGATGCACACGATGCCTGTTTTTTTCATTCAGATACCCAAGATACCGGGGGATAGGGATCAGCGAGACTCCAAAAACTCTACCACGTCGCCCACGGTCAGGAAACGGTGAATGTCCTCGTCGTCAATGGTGAGATCAAACTTATCCTCGCACAGCATCACCAGGTTAGCAAGCTCAATGGAATTGATGCCGAGGTCTGCGGAAAGCTCTGCCTCGAGGGTAACGGTAGAAGGATCGATCTGAAGCTCGTCCACAAGAATCTTCTTTACAGTCTCAAACATAAGTAAACTCCAATCTTTAACAAGGAGCGGCTTACGCAAGCGTACCTTGTGATGTAATAGCCTTTGTATTATAACCCACTTTTCAAGGTTTGTCAAGATAAATTTTTCTTTTTTTATTGACAACCGCCGTCAAATTTTGTAAAATAGTTGTTAAGCAACAACAAGTAGAAACCTCTGAACCGCCTTCGGCTTCGCTGCCAAGAGATTTTTCAGAGGTGACCGCAACAGCGAAGGGAGGGAGTCACTTGCGGCTTTGGAGAAACCGTCCTCTGTTTATGGCGACAAGTGTTTTTATGGGCGCGGCACTCACGGGATTTTTCCTCGTGCCAAAAGCCAAGTGTATTTTGGCGGCCCTTTGTCTGTCGGCCATGATCTTACTGTCGATCCTCCTCTTGATCCGATTCAAACAGCGGCGAAATCCAGTCCCGCGAAAGCTGATCTTCATGCTGTGTCTAACGGCGGTGGCAACGCTGGCTCTGCTTCAATCTCTTTGGGCCATTGACAGGGCCGAAGCCCGCGTACAGCCATACGAGGGCGCTGCCTGCACCGTGGAGGCCACCGTGACAGAGCGCAAGGGTTCGGGCAGTAACATGAGCAGTTTTGTGCTGAACGTCACGTCTATCAACGGTGAAAAAGTAAAATACAACGCTTTTCTGACCTGTTATTTTACCGCCGATCTCCGTCCCGGTCACAGCATCATTTTGACAGCCGAAGCCACTCCGCTGACCGAGGCGGCAGGAGATATCTACGAGGAATATCATCTCATGGGTGAGGGCATTTTCGGAGGCTTTCTCTCCTACGAGGAGACTGATTATGAGATCGTGGACGAAACCCCCGACAGCCTGCTTCTGAAGTTGGCTTCCCACCGTTACGCCTTATCTTTGGATTTGGAGCGTCTTTTAGGCGACAATGCCGCAGGACTACCCTCGGCTCTCCTGTTGGGCGAGCGAGATCATTTGTCATCGGAAACCCGGCGGGATTTCGCCCGCACGGGCGTATCTCATATTCTGGCCATCAGCGGACTCCACATGACTTTACTCTTTGGTCTCCTCGCTCTGATTCTCAAGCTGTGTCGGATTCCACCCCGCGGTCGCGCCGTCATTTTGGGACTCCTCTCTTTGGGCTATCTCGTATATCTGGGCTTCCCTCCCTCGGCGACCCGTGCAGTCGTTATGCTGGGTATGACCTATCTTGCAAGCCTCTGCTTTGCGGGAGCAGATCCCCTTACCTCCCTCGGAGTGGCAGGCATGGTCATTCTTTTGGTCTCCCCCGTGACTGTGGCTGACGTGGGCTTCTGGATGTCCTTCTCTGCCACCTTCGGGCTTTTGTCCATCCAGCCTCTGTTGAACACCCCTACAACCAAGGACAAGTCCGTGATCAAAGCGCATATTCGAAAGACCTTGGGCGGCCTCTGCGCGGGCCTTGCGGCCATGACTTTTTCTCTGTGGATCACGGCACCCGTCATGGGTGAAATAAGTCTTTTATCCGCGCCAATGACCCTGCTTCTGACACCGCTGACAGGGGCTTTGCTCTTGCTGACCCCTCTTTCTATGCTCACCGCCGCCACCCCCGTAGGCGGGATTATCGTTTCGATAACTCAAGGTGTTTCTGCGCTCATGGCTCGTCTCTGCGAAGTCTGTGCTGACCCTTCCCGGGTGGTGATCTCCTTGACGCATCCCGCTGTTCCCTATATCGCCGCTTGCATGGTGCTTTTGACTCTGCTCTTTCTTGGCCTGTCCCTGCGCAAGAAGGGTATGGTCCTCCTGCCCATGGCAGCAGGCTGGCTTGTCATTGCTCTGCTCCTGGGCATACAGACGGCATCCTTATCCGACAAGGTACAGGTCTCCTATCTCGTGCCCTCCACTACCTCGGAGATGCTGGTCATGACTCGAGGACAGGAGGCGGTGATCTGTGAATTGTCCAACGGAAGCCGCCGCTCCTTTCTGACCGCCGCCAACGAGGCCTCGGAGCAAGGCGCCACCGAGCTTTCCGCCGTGATCCTGACAGACTACCACAGCCGTACCTCGGGCGCTCTCCTGCAATTGTTCAGACGGGAAACTGTCCGCGCGCTGTGGTTGCCCGAGCCAACGAGTGAGGAGGACTATTTCCTCATGCTTTCTTGTCTTGAGGTTGCCGCGCTGACAGACACGCCTGCTGTCATCTATCGGCATGGTGATGAGCTGACTTTGTTCGGGGACGCCATACTGACAGTAGAACGCACGCAAATCAAACGTTCTGTCCAGCCCGTGCTGCTCTTGACGTTGGAAACGCCCTGCGAGCAGATGGTACTGTGTGGGCGAAGCATATTGGAGAGCGATCTGGCTTTGCCAGCTCTCGTTGCTATGGCCGAAAGCGACACCGTGATCCTCAGCAACAAGGGCCCCGTCATCAAGGAAGCCATGGCCTGCACCTTCGGGCCGAATACCAAATCCCTTTACGTGGCAAGCAAGTCTGTGGCGGCGTATCTTTCTCCCGAGCATTATCCTCGGGAGGATATGCTCGTCACGGTGGGACAAGGCCGTTTCTCGGTCAGACTGACCCGCGAATAGATCCAGGAAGCCAACCCGCACAAGCTGGTTGGCTCCCTTTTATTTCGACAAACTCCGCACTCAACCTCCTTGTCACGCATACTCTATGGTATGGGGGCGTGTTGATAAAAGCCCCTTGAAGGGAGGTAATATTTATGTGCGATACAACTTGCGTCCTTGAGGATACCCCCGTCCCCGAAGGACAATATCATCATAGGAAGGACCGTCCCGCCGTTCTCGCCCTGGTAGGAGGAGACGCCCGCCAGCTTGCCGCGGCGGAGGCTCTGATCGAAGCGGGATATGAGGTTCGGATCATGGGACTGGGGGAGGCAGAGGACGGCGGACTCACCCCCAAAGCATCTCAGTCCCTGCCTCATAAAGTGAGGATCTATCACCGTACGGATCGTTTGCTGGAGGGCTGTTTGGGCATCATCCTTCCCTATCCGGCCTCCAAGGACGGAAAAACCGTCTTCTGCCCCTTGGATACCCAACATAGCATAGCTCTTGCAGAGATCGGCGCATACGTAAAAAAGCATCCTGCAGTCCGTCTTTTCGGGGGACGGATGCCTGTCTCATGGGTAGAAGAGCTCAAAAGGGAGGCTTGCCTCGTTACCGAATACGAGGACAGCGAGGCCTTTCTGATCAAAAATGCGCGGCTCACCGCCGAAGGGGCTCTTATGACGGCCATGGAATTGACCGACACGTCTCTCCTGAACGCCCCTATGGCGGTACTGGGCTACGGGCGTATCGGAAAGCTTTTGGCCCGTTTACTTTTGGCTGTGGGAGCAGACGTGACCGTCTTTGCCCGCAGACGCGAAAGTCTGGCCGAGGCAGAGGCAGACGGCTGTCTCGTTCATGCCATTTCAGAAGCACACCGTCTCACCGAGGGATTTGAGGTGATCTTCAACACGGTTCCCTCCGTGATCATGAGCCGCGAGGTGCTGACCACCCTCCCCTGCCGTACCAAGATCATAGAGCTGGCCTCTTCGCCCGGCGGTCTGGATCCCGAAGGGGTAACAGAAGCCACACGGCGGTGCGGTCTTCAGGTGATACGCGCCCCTGCCCTGCCCGGACGATACGCCCCCATCGACGCGGGATATGCCATTGCCGACCTCATCATTTCAGCTTTGAGAGAGGAGGTGAAGCTATGATCGGCTATGCCATGTGCGGCTCCTTTTGCACCATGGGAAAGTCCTTGGAGATCCTTACCGCCCTCTGCAAGACCTACGAGATGCTCCCCATCATGAGCCCCATCACCTATGAGACCGACACCCGTTTCGGGTCAGCCAAGGATCATATCCTCAAGGCTGAAACCCTCTGCGGCCGTGAAGTCATCCACACGGTGGATGCGGCCGAGCCTTTGGGGCCTGCCAGACCCTTGGAGGCTCTTGTCATCTGCCCCTGCACGGGCAACACCCTGGCCAAGATGGCACGGGGCATCACCGACACGGCGGTGTGCATGGCGGCCAAGGCACATCTGCGCTCCGACCGTCCTTTGCTCATCGCCCTGGCCAGCAACGATGCCATGTCGGCCAATCTTGGAAATATCGCCACCCTGCTCAACCGCAAGCAAGTGTATTTTGTCCCTATGAAGCAGGACGATCCCGTCTCCAAGCCCCATTCCCTGGTGGCGGATTTCAGCTTGGTGGAGGCATCTCTGGCGGCGGCGCTGGAGGGAAGACAGCTACGGCCGCTATTCTTATAAATACGTATGCGGGGGAACTTTTAAAAAAAGTTCCCTCACACCCCTTCAAAAACTTCAGAAAAGCCCGCAGAAACTGATCGGCTCTGCGGGCTAAAAAATATCACTTCAACGCCAAAGAAAATGCAGGCGCAGGCAGGTTATTGCCGCCGCGCAGGTTGGCGTTTTCGGGGGTGACGGTGAGGAAGTAGGCGTAGTTCACGTGGGTGGGCTCCACACCCTCAGGCACCTCCACGGTGACGGCGCAACGGGAGGTAATGGTGGCCTTGGCGGGAGTGCGGTGGTCGTAGCCACCCACCGAAAAGCCCTCAACTTCCTTGCCGAGACTCTCCACAGGGGCTTGTCCCGACACAATAAGTCCCGCGCCCACGTTGGTAAACTCCACCGTGATCTTGGTCTTATCTGCTGACAAGAACACCTCGGCAGGGGTGGGTGAGGACACCTCTCGCTCGTTTTTCACATTGTATTCTCTCGCCAGAGCCAAGGCGGCCAGCCGCTCGGCCAGCTCTAACTTGCGGGGAGAATGCGCCCAGTCGGGCCAATCCTCGGGAGAACCCAGATCCATGTCCACGGTAAGGGTGGAATTGGGGATCACCGAAAGGGCTTCGTACTGCTTGACGCGGACGATATCGTGCCAAGGGAAGAACTGGGCACCTTCGGCACGGTAGTTGGATAGCTGGACGTTATAAAAGGGGAACTCAAAGCCGAAGCGCTGACGCTCGTCGGCCACCAGGAGTGCCAGCTCGTAGGTATATTTCTCGGCCAAGGTACGGTCTCCACCCTCGCTCTCGCCCTGGAAGAAGAGCATACCCTTGCAGGGCAGACCGCAGAAGGGGTGGATGAGGGTGTTGTAGTAGCCCGACTCACGGACGTTGGCACCGAAGAAGTATCCTTCTCCGTGAGCCAGATTTTCGGGGAGCAGCTCGCGAATACAGGCACCGCCTGCGGCCATCATGACCATGCCCAAGGGCGCATCCACGTACTTGGACACCTCGCGGGCGAAGTAAAAGCCCATGGCGGAGAAGGCGCGGGCAGCCTCCTCGGTGGGGCGCTTCCAGCACCACTCAGGATTGATGATATCGGGCTGGGGCTCCAAGCAGTAGTCCTGGTTGGTATAGACGAAAGCCTGGGTCTGGGCAAAGAGGCGGATGGGCTCGTCCTCGTAGAACTCCATGCTGGGGGTGAGGCTCATACAGGGATGAAGATTCAGCTCGGCGTTGGACTGACCGCCAATGAGCCACACGTCACCGATGAGAATATCCTCCATGACCATCTGATGATCTCTGTCATCGGCGATGACCAGGGGCTGACCCTCGCGGTTGTAGGGACGGGGGGAGAATTTCAATTCCCAACGGCCATCCTCTCCCACCTCGGTGACTACGGTCTCTCCGTCAAAGCACCCGCTGACCTTGCTGTAAGGGGTATTGGAAAAGCCCCAGATCTTGATGGGCTTCTCTCTTTGCAAAACCATGTGGGAGGAGAACACACCCGAAACCTTGAATTCGGGAAGAGTCCATTTTTTATTATTTTCGGCGGTGGTATCCACCGTCTTTTTTTCTTGGGTAGGCAGGGCGGGAGCGGCTTCCGCTGCGTTGACGTTTTCTATCTGCTCCATAGGAAGTATCCTTTCCGTCGTAATAATTTCCATTCCACCGCCGTACAGCGGTACAAATAAATTTTGCCATTCGACCGTGCCGTTAGGCAAAAATGGGTTGGACCCCATTTTTAGGGAGAATTGTGCGTGAAACAGTGAACTTCGGTTTTAGATCATTGAACTTTCACGCTATCATTATACACCTCCTTTCCCCAAGTGTCAAGTGCTTTTCCACTTTGTGTCTTTTCATATTTTTCTTGCATTTCGAGAAAAAATATGGTATACTGTAAGGGCATTACATTTTCGGAGTCAACTATGAAGGTATTTTTTCGCTTTTTCAAGCACTATCCCAAGGAAAGCATCTTAGCACCGCTGTTCAAGCTTCTGGAGGCTTGCTTTGATCTGCTCGTCCCCCTGGTGGTAGCCACCATCATCGACAAGGGTATCGGCGGAGGGGATAACGGACTCATCATCCGCATGACCCTCGTTCTGGTGCTTTTGGCCGTGGTGGGCCTTTCCTGCGCCCTGTGCGCCCAATATTTTGCCGCCAAGGCAGCCATCGGCACCGCATCCAAGCTGCGGCACGAGCTTTTCGCTCATATGCAGTCCTTCACCTATGCCCAAACAGACAAGGTGGGCACCTCCACCATGATCACCCGCATCACCAGCGACGTAAACCAGGTGCAATCGGGCATCAACATGACCCTGCGCCTGTTCCTCCGCTCCCCCATCATCGTTCTGGGCGCTATGGTCATGGCCTTCACCATCAACACCAAATCCGCCTTGATCTTCGCCGCCGCCATTCCCCTGCTCTCGGCCGTGGTCTTCGGCGTCATGCTGGGCGGTATTCCCCTGTTCAAAAAGGTACAGTCCCGCCTGGATCGCGTCACAGGTGTGACCCGCGAGAATTTAGCAGGCGTACGTGTCATTCGCGCTTTCTGCAAAGAAGAGGAAGAAATACGGGAATTCGACAAGGTCAACCGCGAGCAAACGTCTCTGCAAAACAAAGCGGGTATTTTGTCCTCGCTTATGAATCCCTTAACCTACGTCATCGTCAACCTGGCAGTGATCCTGCTCATCCGACAGGGCGGGTATCAGGTCAACGTCGGGGACATCACCCAGGGTGAGCTTGTGGCGCTTGTCAACTACATGGGTCAGATCCTTGTGGAGCTGGTGAAGCTGGCCAGCACCATTTTCCTGGTTACCAAGGCCGTGGCCTGCGGCAACCGCATCGGTGCTGTTTTGGATATGCCCGCGGGTACCGAGATCGCCAAGTCAAATGAGACTGCCGGGACCAATGCCGCCGTGGTCTTTGACAACGTGACCTTGACCTATCATAAGGGCAGTAGCCCTTCCCTGTCCGACATTGATTTTTCCGTCAGCCGCGGGCAGACCGTGGGTATCATCGGCGGTACAGGCTCGGGTAAATCCTCTCTTGTCAATCTCATTCCCCGCTTTTACGACGCCACCGAGGGACGGGTATTGGTGGATGGACGCGACGTTCGCGCCTATGATCCTGAGCTCCTCCGCGCACGCGTCGGCGTGGTTCCTCAAAAGGCAGAATTGTTCCGCGGCACCATCCGCTCTAACCTCTGTTGGGGCAAAGCCAACGCCACCGACAAGGAATTGTGGACAGCCCTGGAGCTGGCGCAAGCCGCCGATTTCGTCCGAGGTAAGGAGGGGCAACTGGATGCTCCCGTGGAGCAAAAGGGCCGTAATTTCTCGGGCGGTCAGAAGCAACGGCTCACCATCGCCCGAGCCTTGGTGGGCAATCCCGAAATTTTGATTCTCGATGACAGCGCATCTGCATTGGACTTCGTCACCGATGCCCGTCTCCGCGCCGCGCTGAAATCTCTATCTCACGCGCCTACCACCTTCATCATCTCCCAGCGCACCTCCTCCATCCGCCACGCCGACCTCATCGTGGTCTTGGAGGACGGACGTGCCGTAGGCCTGGGCACCCATGACGAGCTGATAGAGACCTGCGATACCTACCGAGAGATCCATATGTCTCAGTTCAAAGGAGGTGAGGAAGCATGAAAAAGTCCAAGACCGTGTCCTCCCTTGCCACCATGAAAAAGGTACTGAAATACCTTGCCCACTACCGCATCCTCTTTGCCCTGTCTCTCCTTTTATGCGCCGCCTCGGTGGCTATGACCCTCTATCTTCCCGTGCTGACGGGTGAGGCCATCGATCTCATCGTAGCCCCCGGCAAGGTGGACTTTACCGCCCTTGCGCCCCTGCTTGTAAGGGGTGCTATCATCATCGGTATCACCGCGCTATGTCAATGGCTCATGGCCATTTGCAACAACCGCATGACCTTCGGCGTGGTACGCCGTCTGCGTCAGGATGCCTTTGAGAGCATCCAAAAGCTCCCCCTGTCCTTTCTTGACAAGCATCCCGTGGGCGGCCTTGTGAGCCGCGTCATTTCGGATGCCGACCAATTCACCGACGGCCTGCTGATGGGATTTTCCCAACTGTTCACAGGCGTTCTCACCATCGCGGGCACGCTGGGCTTTATGCTCTCCCTCAACCTGTGGTTGACCCTGTGGGTGGTGGTCATCACCCCGCTGTCTCTGTTCGTTGCCTCCTTTATCGCCAAGAACACCCACCATATGTTCAAAAAGCAGACCGAAACCCGTGGCGAGCAAACCGCTCTCATTGATGAAATGCTGGGCTCTCACAAGACGGTGGTGGCCTTTTCTCACGAAGGCGAGGCATTGGCTGAATTCGCCGAGATCAACGGCCGTTTGGAGGCAGTCTCCCGCAAAGCCACCTTCTTCTCTTCCCTCACCAACCCCTGTACCCGTTTCGTCAACAACCTGGTGTACGCGGGCGTGGCGCTCATCGGCGCACTTATGAGCCTCGCATCGGGCGGCGTGACCCTCACGGTGGGTCAGCTCTCCTGCTTCCTCACCTACGCTAACCAATACACCAAGCCCTTCAACGAGATCTCGGGCGTCATCACCGAGCTGCAGTTATCCATGACCTGCGCCGCCCGTCTCTTTGAGCTCATTGAGGCTCAGCCTGAGCCCGCCGAGCCTGATGATGCCGTGATCCTCCCCCCCGAAGCGGTCAGCGGCGAAGTGGAGCTTTCCGACGTTCACTTCTCCTACGATCCCGATAAAGAGCTGATTCGCGACTTGAGTCTCAAGCTGGATAAGGGTCAGCGGGTGGCCATCGTCGGCCCCACAGGCTGTGGTAAGACCACGGTCATCAATCTGCTCATGCGCTTTTACGACGTAAACAAGGGCAGCATTTCTGTCAGCGGCACCGACATCCGCAAGCTGACCCGCCATTCTCTGCGCAACGCCTACGGCATGGTCCTGCAGGACACCTGGCTCTCTGCGGGAACGGTGAAGGAAAACATTGCCTTTGGCCGTCCCGAGGCCACCGACGATGAGATCATCGCCGCCGCCAAGGCCGCCCATGCTGACAGCTTCATCCGCCGTCTGCCCGATGGGTATAACACCATCCTAGGTGAGAACGGCGGTACCCTGTCCCAAGGTCAAAAGCAGCTTCTCTGCATCGCCCGTGTGTTCCTGTGTCTGCCGCCCATGCTGATTTTGGACGAGGCTACCTCCTCCATCGACACCCGCACCGAGCTGAAGATCCAAAACGCCTTCGCTACCCTCATGAAGGGACGCACCTCCTTCATCGTGGCGCACCGTCTCTCCACCATCAAAGAGGCCGATGTCATCCTCGTCATGAAGGACGGCCGCATTATCGAGCAGGGCGACCACAAAACGCTGCTGAAGAACGGCGGATTCTACGCCGAGATGTATCACAGCCAGTTCGATACCTGAAAATGCCAAAGGGGCTGTTTGGGAAAACAGCCCCGCAATACATGGAAACAATCAGCCCCCGACCCTCAAAAGAGGATCGGGGGCTTTCGTTATCTTCAGGGTACAGGCGGCTCAAAGGTCACGCCTATCACCTTGGAGAAATGGCAGGGCGCGGTCTCGTTGATGCCGCCGCTGTAGGTCACGTAAAGTGTGGTTCCTACCGCGATCGTGTCTGCGCGGCTTTCAACGGCTGTGTTGTGAAGGCCGAGGGATATCTGATAGTTCCAACGATCCCCGTAAGGCTCCACCAGCAGATTGCGCGGATCATCTACGGTGTATCGGGTCTCAAGGACGGTCACCTTCATCACGTATGCGTATTCAGCGGATTGGGCAATATTGCTTCCGTCAAACCACACGGTCACGTAATCGTAGGACGCTTGGTTGGGTACACGCCAGTAGTAAACATTTGCGTCGGAGTCGTAGGCTCCGGGCTGCCCCCACGCCTGAATGAACTCATCATAGGTAAAGCCTTTGAGTCTTTCGGTAGAGGCTTCTTCATAATCGTTGACGGTGGACAGGGGCGGTACAGCATCGGGGGCAATGATGGTGATCGCGTTTTCGAAGACCTGATATTCACCACCGTAGTATAGCCACAGGTCGTATTTACCCGTAGCGGCATCGGCGGGAATGGTAAAATATCCTTGATGCCGTCCGATCTGCCCTGCGGCGATCTCTTGGGTCACCACGTCCTCGGTGTACCAAAAGGTGCCGCGAATGGTTTTTTCAGGGTCATCGTGATGCACCAGATGCGCTTCGGCGGAAAACTCCATGCTACTACCCGTGACGGTAAAGGGCTCGCCTTTATTTGTCACGACGGTATTGATCGTATAGCTTTGGCCTTGCACCAAGGTACCGCTATAAGGTGAGACGCTGTAGTTAAAATCAAAACGGCTATGGGTGCCCTTGATCGTCAGTATTTTCTCGGTCACGGAGTTTACTATGACTTCATACTCCCCCTCTGTATTGAAGTATTGCAAATGGAGATCGTAGGTACCGCCAATGGCGTTTGAGGGGATCTCAAAGACAGCGGCGTAGTATCGCAACGTCTTATTGGAGCTGAGTATACTGGGTCGGGTATTCGGAATGATCGTGCCCACGATAGCCGAGGTATCATAGGTTTCCGTGCCGTGACGGGTCAAAATGGCAGACAGCACGTAAGTATCCGGCTGATTGCTTCCTTGGATATAAGGATCTCCTTTGGAGGGATCAATGCCTTGGACCGAGAAATCAATGGTCGCAGTCATTCCGGCATTGTATGGACCGGAAGAAAGAGTAAAGCCGTGACCGAGCGTAACGCTGCCCTGAGTGGGAGGCGTCGTGTCTTTGATCACCGTCACAACATTCTCAAATATCTGGTATTCATCCTTGTAGGACAGCACCAGATCGTAATCGCCCACCACCGTGCTTTCGGGGATGGTAGTTTCGGGGATGGTAAAGATACCGCTGTGTTTGCCCTCGTCCCCTTGGCCAATGGTCTGCACCACGTAGTCCTCGGTGTAGGCAAAAAGGCCATTGATCCTGCCCTTGGCGGTATATACGTCGGTACTGCCGTGAGGGATCAACCAAGCGTCTGCAGAAAAGGCTTGACTACTACCCTGGACCGTGAAGGGAATACCTAAATTTTTGACCTCGGTCTTCACCGTAAAGGTGTCTCCTGGCAGATAGGTATCTTGCTTGGGGTCAAGCTCGTAGTCGAAGGAGAAATTGGGGTGGGTGGGGCCTGCCCCGGGCAGGATGGTGACAGGGCCTGCCGCCCGTCCCGCGGCAATAATGCCGACCAATACTGCCGCCGCCACAAGACAGCAGATCACCGCCACGCCCCAGCCGCTGTTCAAAAAGCGGACAAACGGATTTTGGCGCTTCTCTGCGGGGATCACAGCCGTCTCATAGGGCATTTCCGCTGCCTCGGCTATGTAAAGATCGTTGATGTTTGTCAGCGTGCTTGCAATGTTGAGGGTCTTCATGGGTTATACCCCCTTTCTTTCAAAAATGTGCGAAGTCGCTCCCGCATCCGAGAGAGTCGGATGGACACCGCGTTAGGGGACAGGCCGTAGCCTTGGGCCAGCACCGACACCGAGCGGTTGTACCAATGCCGACCCACGAACAGCTTTCTGTCCAGGGGCTCGGCGGAGGCGAGAAATTCGTCCAGAAGGTCGCGGAGACGGCCGACATCCTCCTCTTCGGGGGCGGGGATGCATTCGGACAGCTCGTGAAGGGAGATGATAAACTCGGCGTTGCGCTTTTGCCGTTTCCCCTTCCGCAGACGGTTGATGGCGATGTTTCGGGTCAGCTTGCCAAAATACGTCCGCAAAATGGCGGGCTTTTTCGGGGGGATAGACCCCCACGCCGCCACCCAGGTGTCGTTGACGCACTCCTCGGCATCCGAGGGATTGTCCAATATACTCATGGCGATGGTGCGGCAGTATGCGCCGTAGGCGCGCTGGGATTCTATTATGGCCGCCTCGTCCCGCTCAAAGTACAGGGACACAATATCTCTGTCGTCCATACCGAGACCTCCTTTCTGTATTTGGGTAATGGTAGAAGGTTCCTTCACCCTTATACACAACATTTTTGGGGGAATCTTTCAGGGAAATTGAAATTTTATGGATTTTCTATGTGCACGACCTCTTCCTTATAGAAAACGTGCTCGTGGTCAAAGCCGCAACCGCCGTTGATGATGATATCGCCCGCTTCGTTGGTTTCCACGTTGGGCGGGTCGATGGAGATAATATGCTCAAAGCCCACGTACAGTACCCCGTTGATGACTTCCAAGTGAGGCTCGAAATAACCCTCGGGATGTGCTTCCTTCAACCGAATTTTGGCGGCCTCGATGTCCGCTTCGTTGATATAAGGAGTGTTTTCAGCCCAATCCTGAGATTTGAAGCTGAACACGTCGCCGTTTTGATTGATTATGATAGAAAGACGGTACAGGGATTTGGTACTACCGATAAGATGGTAATAATTAAAGCTGTAATTTCCTGTCGTAAGGCTTTTTTCTTCCACCTCATAGGCCGCAAGATTTGGAATTTGGCCGTGCTCCAAGAGGATCCTGTCGGCAATAGCGCGGGCATCGGCCATGCTGACCTTCTCGGTCTTGCTCGGCGTGCCACCACTGAGGTTGCCGTTTGAAAAGCTTTGAAGGATGTCCGTGCCGCTGTAAAATGTGTATATAACACCGTCTGAGCCAAGATACTTATCTACCTTCACCTGAGATTCTGTTTCTGTTCTCTGGAAGGTGATGGAGATCGTGACTCCATCAAGCGTGACCGAGGTGAGCGTACCCTCGGTAGCGGTGTCGTTTTTGATGACCGTCAACACATTTTCGTAGATACATTCCGTGTCCTGATAGTAAAGTCGGAGGTGATATTTCCCTCCCGGTACGTCGATGGGGAAGGTTGCGGTATAACGGTTGCTACCTCTTTGCCCCGTTTCCACCGTAAAGGTTCTTTCGGAGGTGGCATTCCGACCTCGGATGCAAGGGATGACGATACTCGCGTCTCCGCTGTAAATGAATTCACCGTGGGCACTGAAATCCGTTTGTTTGCCAAAGTAAGTAAAGGCTTCACCGTTGTTGATGATGGTAGCGACAACAACAATTTCCTCGGTGATAAGAATCTCATTATCGGACAATTCGTATTCAAAGGAGAAAGCGTTGAGCGTCAGAGTATCAACGGGAGTGGTCTCTGTTGTTTCGATGGTGGCAGACTCGGACGTATTGTGATCAGAAATACCATCGGTCTGCTTTCCTGTGGAGATGGGTGGCACGTAAGGCCCCCCGGCGCGCCCCACCGCAATGATCCCCGTCATCACCGCCGCCGCCACGAGACAGCAGATCATGGCCACGCCCCATCCGCTGTTCATGAAATGGCTGAACCGCTCCCAACGGGAGGTCTTGACCACCGCCTGCTCGGGGTTCGGCATCTCGGCGGCCTCCTCGATGAATCTATCGTTGACGTTGGTCATTTTCTCAAAAATATCTAATCCGCTCATGGACTTCATACCGTGTACCCCCTTTCTTCAAGGTAGGCGCGCAGAGCCTGACGGGTGCGTTTGAGCCGCTGGGATACAGCGTTGGCTGTCAACCCGTAGCGTGGAGCCATCTCCCGCACGGTGCGCCCGTACCAGTACCGCCCCATGAAAAGCTGACGGTCAAGGGCAGGGGTGATCTCCAAAAACTCGTTGAGATAGGCGCAGAGCTGGGTGTCGGTGGTGTCCTCGGGGACGGGGATGCACTCGGCCAGCTCGGAAAGAGCGATCACCAGGTCGGGGTTGCGCTTTTCTCGGTGCCGCTCCCTCAGGCGGTTGATGGACAAATTTCTCGTGAGCTTGCCGAGGTAGGTCCGTAGCACGCTCGGCTTTTTGGGGGGCATGGATCGCCACGCCGCCACCCAGGTGTCGTTGACGCATTCCTCGGCATCGGACTCGTTATTTAAAATGTTCATGGAAATGCCGTGGCAGTATCCGCCGTACTTGCGCTGGGACTCGACGATGGCCTTCTCGTCCCGCGCCCAGTACAGATCAACGATGTCATAGTCTTTCATGTGATGACCCTCCTTTCTGAATCGGGGCTTTCACTTATATACACAACTTGGAGACGAAAATCTGTCACGTGGTGGTTTTCTTCATTATAGCATAAAAACCACGGTCTTGCAAGATATCCATGACGGATTATACCCATCATTTCTATATCGAGCGCATTTGCGGAAAGCCGCCAATAAAAACAATATCACCCCTGACTTTTGAATCAGGGGTGATGTTCTCTTTTATTAATTACTTTTCAAAATACTGGATGTTGGTCACGGTGCCGTCGCGGAAAATGAACACCAGCTTCATGTTTCCCTTTTCATAAGAAAGGTTATCGCCAACGGCCGTGCCGTTGCCCATGGCCTTGGTCACAGCGTCCTTGGTAGAACCGATGGTCAGGCCCTCGGGGGTGGATACGGAGTCGTCGGTCAGCTCGATCTTGTTGACCACGTCACCTCTCTCAGAGGGAGTTGTGTAAACGCGGAAGCCGTTGTAATAGTAAATACGATCCTTACCGGAAAAGCCGCCGCAGGAATCGGTGATGTTGACGGAATTATAATTGCCCAGCTTGGGAATGACGTCGTCGTGGCGCGCACCAATGGCAATTTCCGTACCGCCGGGAGCCTTGAAAACGTAGCTGCCGGAATTGTTTTTGTTGCCGTTGCCGCAGGAAGCCAGGCAAAGTGTGAGGGTCAGGGCGGCCAACAGAAGGGCCAGGATACGAAGGGTCTTGTTCATAATGTGTTTTCCTTTCTTTTAGGCGAGTTTATGAGGGATTTTTGTTTTGACTGATTTCAGCCTTCTGCATCTTGCGCTCGCTGTAAGCCGACACACGGCTGTCCCATACCGCCGACAGTACAGCATCGTCGCGGCGGTCAGGTGCGCTGTGAGCTTCTTTCAAAATCTTACCGAAATATTTCGTTAGCTTTTCGGCGCCGTAGACGTTGAGGTGGACACCTGCATCATAGGTATCTGTAGACATATCAATGCCGATCTCATCAGCCTTGGGAATGAAATTATAGTATGCGAGGCCGTTTTCCTCGGCATAACTGACGATCTGAGCGTCCCACTCATCATACCAATGATAAGCTACGGCGTTGGTGGGAGCCTTGATGAGGATAAGTTCGATTCCCTTCTCTTTACAAAGGGCCGTCATACGGTCAAGATAGGCCATGGCCGTGGCAGGAAGGGTGGGGTCGATCAACGGGCTGGGAGCTTCGCCCGAAGGATCTTCGGGGACAATATCCGTCTGCATGAGGTAACCGCTGTCCGAGACCGCTGGTTTGTCCTCAAAGGCATACTTGAGGTCTTCGGCAGTCAGCTCGTTCCATCGGCTGTGGTAACGCAACAGCGGCCAGACGTAGGAGGCTAAGGATTCTTCTTCCATCATAGAGGCGTTGATGGCCTTCACCTTGACGGATGACCATTCCATCCCATCCAGGGCCAGACGGTTATAGGCCTCCTTTTGGGGCTCGCCGTATTTGAGAGCCAGAACGTTGAAGACCACGATCTTGGGAGTCTCGTAGCGCAAAGCGTCCTCCAACATATAGTAGGAGTGCCAGACAAGCTGCTGCGCGCCGCCGCGAACGTAGGATGAGATACCGTATTCCTGCCATAGAACGGCAGGCACGAAGGATTCGTAGACCTCGCAATCTCCAATAAACAGCACGTCGTGCTTGGTTTCCTTCACCGAATTGTAATATTCCTCAGTCAAGGAGCCTTCGGGAGAGGCTGTGATATACTTGGGTTGCAGGATGGGGGTGGCACAAGCAAGGATGGCCACCGCAAGGGCAAGAGGGATGATCAGCGCCAGGGCTCGGATGATCTTGTGATTTGTTTTCATATCTTCCGTCCCCCCTTAAAACTGCGTTTGGTAAATGAAATCGCCTGCGTCGAAGCCGATGCCGTAGCTGCCGAAGATCAGAATGATCAAAATAAGCAGAGCGCAAACGGCGCCAAAGAGCCAAGGGCGCTCGGAGATCTCGGTCAGCACAGGCTTGGTCTTGCTGCGGTGGCAGACCAGAAACACCACTACGGTGGCCAGGGCGATCATGATGCATTGCCTCAGCTCCAGCCCCAGCAATTCCAGCACCTTGCCACTCAAAAGATCGCCCCAAGAGGCGAAATCGTAGAAGATAGAGCCGAAGGACTTGAAAGTCACGGGGACGTCGCGGTAACAGTCCAGAATACGGATAGCGCCCATAAGGAAGAAGGTGCGGACGGCGCAAAATCCGCCGTAGATCACGTTTTCCTTAAGACCGGGGAACTTTTTGTGGAACTTGGCGTACAAAGGAGAAAACTCACGAGAGATCAAAATGACCGCGCCGTTGAGAAGGCCCCAGACGATGAAGTTCCACGCCGCGCCATGCCAAAGACCTGTCAAAAACCAGGTGATCAGAGTAGCGAGATACACCGGAACGCGCATACCCACCGTTTTCCCCAGCTTTTCCCTGCTCCATTTGGACAACTTTTTCATAGGGCCGCTGATAGATAAGGGGTTGAACACGTAGTCGGTGAAGTAGGAGCCCATGGTCATATGCCATCGGTTCCAATATTCCTGCGTCGAGTGAGAGGAAAAGGGATGGTCGAAGTTTTCTGCCAGCTTCAGCCCCATCATACGGGAGAGACCGATGGTAATATCAATGCCGCCCGTGAAGTCGCCGTAGATCACGGCGGAATACAGGATGATCAGCAACAGCACATACATACCCGACAGTTGGCTTCCGGGGATATAGGGATCTCCAATGATCGCCTTGACCGCGATCATAGCGGTATCGGCAATGACCATTTTCTTAAAGAATCCCCACAGTACCCGCAAGCCGCCCTCGGAGAGATTGGACCACTCTGCCTTATGCGGCGTGAAGAACTGGGGCGCCAGATCCTTATGACGGCTGATGGGACCTTGAAGGACGGCGGGAAAGAAGGAAACGAACAACGCATATTTGGCGATGTTCCCTTCTGCCTCGGTCTTGCCCCAATACACGTCGATGAGATAGGCGGTGGAACGGAAAATGTAGTAGGAGATGCCCAGGGGAAGGATCAGGGAGGGAATCGTCACCGAAATGTCACTAAAGAGAGACAGAAGATCGTTGACCCCTCCCAGCACAAAGCCGGTGTACTTCAAAACACCGAGAATAGCAAAATTAAAGATCAGACCGCCCACAAGGTACGGGCGCTTTTTCTTTTTGGCATTTGCCTTAAAGGCTTTGCGCTCTTCCTTGGTCATATCTGCCTTATGATCGGCAAGATAGGCCTCGTCCAGCCTGTCCCGTCTGCAGATCATGAGGGCGCAGAGCCAGGTAGACAGGATGGTGACCGCGATAAAAGGCAGATACCAGCTCCCTGCCGCCCAATAAAAGAGGAAGGAGGCAACCAGCAGGACGATCCATTGCCCCCGTTTGGGCACGGTATAGTAGATCAGCAGTATCAGCGCGGCAAAGAGAATAAACGCCGCAGATGTAAAGCTCATAGGGCCGCCTTACGCCTCATCAAGACGCTGTACCAGCGCCCACAGCGCTTCAGCGGAATCAAAATTCTCAGGCAGGATCTCCTCTGCGGGGATCTGAACGTCCAAGCGGTCGTCGATCTCGGTAATGATGGCGACGATGTCCAGAGAATTGAGGATGCCGTTTTCCACAAGACCCGTTTCGGTAGCAAAGTCCACGTCGTCGTGAAGCTCGGTGAGGATTTCAATAATTTCGTTCATGGTATGTCCTTTCTTTAAGTGGTACGCCAAGAGGAGCTTTTTTAAGTTTCCCTTGGAACCCTTCAAAAACTTTCAATCATATAAATTTTTTCGATGTCCGGGCATAGTTTTCGTGTTTAAAAGAGACGTTTTCATTCTCCCCTCTCCGCCCTCTCGCGCAGACCCTTGCGGTCCAGCTTTCCGTTAGGTGTTCTGGGCATGGCGTTCAGAGACTCGCACACAGCGGGCAACATATAGCGAGGCAATCTTTCTCGAAGCGCCTTGGCCACGTCCTTGGGCTCGGCAGTGCCGACGTAGTACAAGACGATACGCTTGCCCGTGGTATCGTACACACAGCAGCATTGACCCACGCCCTCCACAGTAGCCGAAGCGGCCTCGATCTCACCCAGCTCGATGCGATGGCCCATGTGCTTGATCTGGGCGTCACGGCGGGAGATAAACACCAGCTCTCCGCGCTCGTTGTAGCGTCCCAGATCGCCCGTGCGGTAGATCAACTCGGGATAATGGGAGTTCAGAGGATTTTGCACAAACGCCTCGGCGGTCTTTTCGGGGTTTGCGTAGTAGCCGAGAGTCACGCAAGTACCCTGCATATAGATCTCCCCTATCTCGCCGTCAGTAGCTTCCTTGCCGTTGTCTGTGAGCAGGAGGATACGGGTGTTGTTGAAGGGATAGCCCACGGGAATAGGCTCGTCGGGGTCAAGGTCTCGAACAGGCCAGTAACAGGACATACCCGTAGCCTCGGTGGGACCATACAGATTGAAGAATGCGGCATCAGGATAGGCCGCCCGCCACAGATCGTACTGAGGACGGGGAAACACCTCGCTGCCAAAGCAAATGGTGGTCAGATACTTGGGCGGCGTTTTTTCCAAAGCGCCCAAGGACGAGATCATGGTCAAGGCAGATACCACCCAGCAAACCGTGTTGACCTTATGCTCGTTCAAAAATTCGCAGAGCTTTACAGGGAACATGAACAGCTTTTTGGGCACCAGATAGACCGTAGCACCGTACTTCAGGGTGGGCATGATCTCCTTAAGAGGCGCATCGAAATACAGGGGGGTCTGATTGGCAAAAACGGTATCCTCGGAAAAAGGCAGAACCTCACAAAGGGACTCGGTATAGTCAATGACCGAACGATGACAGGCGGCTACGCCCTTGGGAATGCCTGTAGAGCCAGAGGTAAACACCACGTAGATGGGATCTGTGTCGATCTGGCCGCGGCGGATACGGTCAAGGGCATCGGTATCCTCGGAAGTTTCTTTAGCCGTCTCCCAGGAAAGGATCTCTCCCGAAAACAAGCCTTTTTCCATGAGGTCATTGGCTTTCTTGGTATTCTTTTCATCACAGACCAGCACACGGGCCTTCATGGTGTCAATGATCTGACCCATACGGGCGGCAGGCATATCGTTGTCCAGCACCACGTAATAGCATCCGCTGTAGATGACCCCGAAGGTGGCGGCCACCGCCTCGGGGGAGCGATCCAGCAAGAGCATGACAGGCTCACGGGCATAGCCCTTCCCTGCCAGCAGACTGCCCAAGCGGCGGGCAAGGTGGTAGACCTCTCCGTGCGTGAGGGTGCGTTCTCCGTCGGAAAACGCAAGCTTTTCGGGGACACGGATGGCCGTATTTTCAAGGTATTGAAGAATATTTTTTAACATAAGGTCACTTCCCATCAATAATAGGGTTGCAAAGTAGGCGTAGGGGTAATGATCTCCTTGGAGGTAGCAGGATAGGCCGACGCATCATAAGCATAGAAGGTCATGCCTGCCATGCGGTTGTAGGCGTACATCTGCTTTTCGGTAATCAGACAGCCGCTGTTCTCGTAGGAGTTGCGCAAACGGGTAGCATCGTAGTGATACCAACGAGGATTTTGGTTCGTTCCCAGGTTGACCATGAGCCAGAAGTGCGTTCCTTCGGCCACGCCGGGGGTACGCTCGATCTCACGGTAGTCCAACCCCAAGCGGACCACGAAGGCCTTAAGCGCGGCGAAATAGTTGAAGCAATCTCCCGTTCCCGAGACGAACAGGCCATCATAGGCGGCGCGCACCCAGTCGGATTTATCGGAATCCGAGGTGTAAGAAATATGCTCCTGGACATATGCGTGAATCGCACGAAGCTTTTGTTCGGTGCTCATATCGGGCGTGGTGATCTGGGTGAGCAAAGCGTCGATCTTCTCAAACAACTGAGCCTCTGTGATCTGATTTCCATAAATGTGGATCACTGTGTGCGCGGTGGACACATTACCACAGGCATCGGTTGCCGTATATTGAACGGTATAATCCCCCGGCACCTCAGGGTTGACCAGCGAGGCATCCACCTCAACAGTCACTTCCCCACTGCAGTTGTCGGTAACCACCAATCCCTTGCGATAGGCGATAGCCTCACCTACATATGCAGACAACTCGGGGACGTGGATAAATATTGGTGCTTGTCTGTCCTCCACGACGGTGAGAACAGAAAAGCACTCAGCGGATACGTTACCGCTGGCGTCCTTGACGCGGAAAGAAATATCGTAATCTCCGATCTTCGTCATGTCGGGGAGATCACAGGTAAAGTAGGCCGTATAATCATCCGCCTCGGCAATGGTATTGATGAAATCAGCGGCATCGGGATCTTCGGTACCAACGGCATAATAGACGTGTCTGGAGACCACCACGGGCTTTTTCGTATCCTTCACCGTAAGCTTGAGCACGTATTTTTTTCCTTTGGCATCGGTGAGGGTAAGCTCGTAGTTACCCGCATGGTTAACACAATCGGGGTCATAGCCCGCATCGTAAGCCAGACCCTCGGCATCGGACAGGTCCTCAGGATCGGGCAGATCCCTTCCTGCCTGAATGGTGTAGGTAAGCTTGCGGGAGCAGCCTGTCAAAAGCAGACAAAGCATAAGCCCGCCCAACACCGCAAGACATCCTTTCAAGTGTTTTTTTATCTTCAAGGTAAACTCCTTCATGATACAAATATAGTATTATATATTATTATAACAAATCTTCTCCGTCAAGTCAACGGGAAAGAGAAATCTTTTTCTTAATTTTAAAAAAAGATCAGGTAAAACTTGAAATATTTTCATTCCCGATATCGATTTCTTCACATATTAACAAATCCCTCATAAAAACATTGATTCCAATTCATAAAATTATGGGATAATTTTTACAATATGGCAGATTTTAACTGCTTCAAGTTATTTAGGAGGAATATATATGCACCTGTTCATGTCTCCCTTGACTAAACGCATCGTCACTTTGGTTCTCTGCGTCTCCATGCTGGCAGGCTCAGTTCTGGGGCTTGCATCCTGCGCTACCACAACAGAGACTCCCAACGAGACCCAGGCTAATACCACCCAAGGCTCCGCCGTCGAAGAAGTCGAGTCTGAAGAGCCCGATCCCTTCAAAAACGTTAACTACAACAATCGTCCCTTCCACATCTACACCAGCACCAACATCGCCAGCACGGGTATGGGTAACTCCAACTTCCTCATTGAAGGCACCAACACCACCGATGGCGGTCTTGTCAACGACGCGGTGCTGGAGAGAAATGTTACTGTTGAGGAAAAGCTGGGGATTACTTTGGAATACACCCAGATCAACATTCCCTACACGGATGTACAGGCTGACATTCGTAAGTACGTTGGCTCCGGCGACCACGAATTCGATCTGGTCATCAACGACTTGTTTCCCTTTGCCAACCTGGCCATCGAGGGCAACTTCCGCAACACCCTGGAGGACGAATGTACCTTCAACTTTTCTAAGGACTACTGGTACGCGGACTATATGGAGGATCTCCGCCTCATCGACGGTTATCAGTATCTCCTGGCAGGCGACTATTTCATCGACCTGATCCGCTCGGCCCACTGCCTCCTTTATAACAAGGACATCTATCTTGAGTATTACCAGAGCAATCCCGACGAGGTCTATGATTGGGTCCTGAATTATGAATGGACTTATGAAAAGCTGACCAACATGATCTCCGACGTTTATGAAGACACCAACATGAACCAGGCCAAGGACAAGGGCGATATGTACGGCTTCCTCGTCTGCGAATTCTGGGGCTGTTCCATTCCTTTCACGGTCAGCGGTAACCCCTCCTTTATCAAGAGAGAGATCGAAGACGGTATGCCCTCAATCGCCCTCCTGGAAGACAGTCGCGCCTCGGATTTGGCTACGGCTATGACCGCACTGTTCCAGAACGAATCCGCCAGCATCGAGGATACCCCCGAGACCGAGCTTCTGGAAGCCTTCGTAGACGGCCAGGCACTGGTCGTCGGTTACCAGCGTCTCGGTTCTCTGGAGAACCCCACCCTGCGAGGCATGGAGGGTGACATCGGTATCGTTCCCTACCCCATGCTCTACGCTTCTGACAAGCGCTACGTCACTTCTACCCACGACACCACCGAGCTCGGAGCTATTCTGTCGACCGCCAAGGATATGGAATTTACCAGCACCGTGATTGAAGTCCTCAATCGCGAGACCGGCAAGCTGCTTATGCCCAAGTACTATAAGGAAGCTCTCCAGATCCAGTACGTAGACGACTCCGTTGCTGCCAGCATGATCGACATCATCCATGACAACTTCGGCAATTCCTTCGCTTTGGCATACAACGATGCGTTGGGTAGCGTAATGCTGAATGGATTCACCCTCGCCGTGCAGGAAGAACGTGAATATAATGCCGTGATCAAGGGCTATATGCGTTCCCTCGAGCGCGCCGTGGAAAAGAAGGTCAATGAGTTCATGAAGAAGAACAATATTGATTGATAAAAGCATTTCTGAAAATCAAAAGGCTGTCTCGTTTCGGGACAGCCTTCTTTCAAAAGGAGGTATTTCAATGTCATTCCCCATTACATACTGGTACGGCATCCGTAAGGAATTTCTCTCCCGTGAACGCCTGATTGAGGCCAAGGACGCGGGCTTTAACCTCATTGAGTGCGCCTACGACACCGAGACCAACCAACAAGTGCTTGCGTGGTGCGAGGAGCTTGGCTTGAAGGCTAACGTGAACGATCCCCGTATGGGTATCGCCCTGGCAGGCGATGAGGGGTGGGAGTCCGCCCTGGACGCCATAATCGCGGACTACCGTGACTATCCCACCGTCAACCGCTTCTTTATGCGCGACGAACCTGTGGACGAATACTTCCCTACCCTGGGCCGCGTGGCGCGCTATCTCCATGAGCATGATCCCCTCCATGGGGAGTACGTGAATTTCCTCCCCCATCCCGCCGTTCCTCAGATTGAGGGCATGGATATGCTGGATCGGTACAATCTTCACATGGATCGCTATATCGCAGAGGTCAACCCTTCCCTGCTCTCTTACGACCACTATACCCTTACCTTTAGTCAAGTGGCCTCCCTGGAGGGCAAGAAGCCCGCCCGTCTGTCTGAGGAAAACATTAAGCGCAACGGCTGGGAGGGTAATCTTTACGAGGCAGTGGACCGTCCCCATTTCTATGACAATCTCATGCTAGTGAGAAATAAGGCCGCCGAGATCGGCGTGCCGTGGATGGCCATCATTCTGCTTGTTGAGCATTGGCACTACCGCTGGCCTACCGAGGGCGAGGTACGTTGGGAGGCCTTCACGGCCTTGGCGCACGGTGTTTCTGCCCTATCCTATTTCACCTATTGGACACCCGGCACCGCTCACACAGAGCCCTGGTCTTATCACAACGGCATCATCCTCTCGGACGGCACCCGCGGCGAGAAATACGAGATCGTCAAGGCCATCAATACCGATATCCAGGCCCTGTACGCAGGACTGGAAACACCACTGCCCAACGGGGAAGTCTCTGCAGAGCCGCATAGATCTGTGGCGGTATATCACACAGGGGACGAAGTAGATAGGCTGGCCACACCCTTCACGCCCTTCGGTCAAGTCAAGGGGATCACCACCCCCGAAGGCGATACGCCCCGCGCTGTGGTGGGCGTGTTTGGCAACGGTGATCGCTTCATGATCGTAAACAAGGATCACGATGCACCCGTGACCATGGTCATCGACTGTGATGCTCCCCTGTGGCACCTCAACAAATCTACAGGCACGTGGGAGTCCTGCGGCGGCACTTATACCTTCGCCCCCGGTGACGGTGAGCTGTTTGCTTGTTGATTTCATATAAAGCAAAAGGACTGTTTCAATGAAACAGTCCTTTTGCTATATCACCTTCACGCCTTGCTCGGCAAGGCGTTTTTTCATATCTGCCACGGTATCCTCCGAGGGGATCCATTCCTTGCGCCCGTTGTCTTCGCGGCCCAGGGGCAGCATTTTGGAACCGCCGTAAGCGTGATACGGCAGGAGCTCTATTCCCTCACAATGGGTAAGACTACGGTACAGCTCCGCCAAATTTCGGATATGCGTCTCGTCAGTATTAACACCGTTGACCATGATACAGCGCAGACGGGTGCGGCCGCCCAGACGGTCGGCCAGTTGGAGGTTTTCCAAAATACGGACGTTGGACACTCCCGTGTATTCCTTGTGACGCTCGTCGTCGGTGTCCTTCACGTCCCAAAGCAAAAGATCCGTCAGCTTGACAAGAGCAGGCACGAACATACGAGAGAACTCGCCGCAGGTCTCCACGGCGGTATTCAAGCCTTCCTGTTTGCAGGCCGACAGCAAGGTCAGCAGTCCTTGAGGGTGCGCCATGGGCTCACCGCCCGAGACCGTGATGCCTCCCGTCTCGCCATAAAAGGAGCGATCCCGAAGAACGGTGTCCAGAATCTCTCGGATCGTCAATTCCCGTGCGGCGGGGCTCATGGCATTGGCACAGCAGACCTCGGCGCACTTGCCACAGGCAACGCAACGTTCGCGGTCATAAATATGGGTCTCGGCAACGGTGTGTGCCTTATGGGCGCAAACGTCAACGCAAGCACCGCAGCCGATACATTTAGTTTGATCATAGAGCATCTCGCCGCGGCTGTTTTGTGTCTCTGGATTATGACACCAGGCACACCGCAGGGGACAGCCCTTGAGAAATACGACCGTTCGCACACCGGGACCGTCGTGCATACAAAAGCGCTGGATCTCGGTGACGGGGAGGGTGGTATACAGATCCATAACAATCTCCCTTCCGCCGCTTTGCGGCGGCGCAAATAAATTTCGCGTGAAACAGTGATCTTCGGTTTAGATCATTGAACTTTCACGCTATCCTCTTTCAGATTTGTCATGGCATGATTATAGCATATTTTTCCCGTCTTGTAAAGGTTTTGGAAAAGATTTACGCCGAGGCTTTGAAAAAATCGTTCACCGAGCAGCCCAAGAGGTCTGCCAGGATGGGTAAAAAGGTGATATCGGGATAGCACTCCATCCGCTCCCACTTGGAAACGGCTTGGGGTGTGATGCCCAAGAGCTCACCAAAGGCCTCTTGGGTCAGCTTATGGGACTTGCGGTAATCTTTGATCTTTTGATCAATGATGATAACGGTCATGTGTCACCAACCTTCCAGTATGTCTCCCTTTCTCGTTTCATGAGCCCACAAGCGATCATCTCACGGCGGATGGTGCAATGATCCTCGTGATATTTGTGGATAATCTCGTTGACCTCACACTCGGCGTAGGTGCGTCCCGCTTCAAAGTCCTTGGCGATCTCTGAGAGGACGATCTCTCGCTTTTTGCGCTGGGTGGGGATTTGGGTTAGCCTTCCGTATTTGAAAAAGGCAGCCACCACCTCTTTTTTGTACTTTTCCTCGGGCGAGCAGACGGGCTCGTCTTTTTTGATCAGCTCGTAGAGAGGTCTGTCAAAAATGTCACGGTTCAGGGAATAGATGATATAGAATTGTGAGCGCGCGCAGTTGACCACGCCCGCCGCCTCTAACTTTTTGAGGTGATAGCAGATGGTGGCGGGGGTCAGCCCCAGCTCGCAGGCGATCTTCTCCACATAGGAGTCCTCCCGCAGGAGGATGTTGAGGATGGAGAGGCGGGTCTCGTCAGCCAAAAGCTTGAGTAGTGCCAGTTTTTCCTTCATGGAATCACTCCTTCCGCTTCTGCCAAGCTTCGTCAAGGCAGTCTTTGGCAAATTCCAAGCCGCCGAGGCGTTCTTCCAGCTCAACCTTTTCCCAGTCGGAGGCCGAGGGGAACTTGCTCTCCAGTTTTTTCATCTCCTCGTCAGCAAAGGCCAGCATACCGTAATAGAGGCTGTAGTCCGGCTTTTCACCATCGGCGGCACCGTCATATAGAGCCACGTAATCCTCATGCTGCTTGAAAAGCTCGTCGAAGGGAAGGAGCAGGTAGTGGGTGGCGCTCATATTGTGAAGACCGCGGCAACGGTTAATGTTATAGATAGCGGCGTGAATAGTCGAAATGGCAGCGTAACGGTATTTGGCGCATTTGTATTCGGTAATCTGCACCTTCTTTTCGTTGGGATTTTTGTCCAACGCATCTGTAAAGTCACAGATACGGTCGCATTCCTTGGACAGGGCTTCGTTGACCAACGAGAAAAATTTTGTGTTTTCCATAATTATTCCTCCTCGATCAAATGGGGATAAATGTTGTTCCCTACCCGCCATGCTTCCCATATAGAAAGCATTTCACAGACGGCCCCCACCTTGATACGAAGCTCGAAGGTGTTTTTTGTATCCCCCGCAGCCTCGGCTTGGGCAAGCTCGTTCAAGTAACCCGCCAAAAGCTGATCCCGCATGAACAGGTCAGCCTGCCAAGCGGCCATGAAACAGAGCTTTTCGTCATCGCTCAGAGTGGCGTAGATTTCCCCATGGCGAGGGTATTTGGTCATAGCGTAGGTGAAAAAGTTCTGTCGGGTTCTGTATAGTCCCTCTCGTGTACCGTAAGTATTGAACAGCAGTCCCGCATTGCCGCAGAGAGTATACATCCCGTTTTCGATCATCAAGGCCTTGCGTTCACTTGCTCTGTCCTTAGGGGTTGCGTCAAGTCTTGCTTTACATTCGTTACACTTGGCTCTGGTGATGTCCACAAGAAACTTGTCAATTTCAAGATAATTCATATTTCTTCTCCTCCTCCCTCTCGTCATTTCCCAGTGCCTTGTCACATTTATTATAGCATAGATCACTTAAAAATTCCGAATTTGGGATAATTGGTTAAAAATTGGGATAAATGTAAGCTTGCAGGAGGTAGGCGCCATCTGCATCTCCCTTGGGCTTACGCTGATATTATACTCGTCTAATCACTTCTTGTCAAGAGTGTTTAGATGATTTTCTAATCGTTCAACCGATGGTAGAAAAAAGCCCCCGAAGCACATGCTTCGGAGGCTTGAATTTTGAAAATCAATCAGCCAACAGCTTTTCTACCGCTGCCAGACGGAGGCAGACTGTCAGCCCTTCCATGGCGAGGGTCAGATCAGCTAGCGAGGGGAAGGTGGGGGCGATGCGGATGTTGGAGTCGGCGGGATCCTTGCCGTAGGGATAGGTGGCGCCCACAGTAGTCAGGGTCACGCCTGCGGCCTTGGCCAAAGCGTAGGCGCGCTTAGCGGTGCCGGGCATGGTAAAGAGACTGACGAAATAGCCGCCCTTGGGGTTGGTCCAGCGAGCAAAGCCGGGGCCCTTCAGATCCTTTTCAAGGGTGGACAGCACCACGTAGAACTTGGGACGCAGGATCGACGCCTGCTTTTTCATGTGCTCAAGGATGCCTTCGGCGTTGCCGAAATACTTGACGTGGCGCATCATGTTCAGCTTGTCGTAGCCAATGGTCTGGATGCTTACAATGGGCATGACCTGCTTCATGTTGCGGTCGGACATAGCGAAGATGGCCACACCCGAGCCGGGGAAGGAGATCTTGGAGGTGGAGGCGAAGTAGAAGACTCTGTCCTGGGTGCCCACCTTCTCGCACTCCTTGAAGATATCCAAAAGGGTATCGCTGACACCGTCGTACAGATCGTGAACCACATAGGCGTTATCCCAGAAGATACGGAAATCGGGCGCGGCGGTCTTCATGGTAGCCAGACGGCGCACCGTGTCGTCGGAATAGGTATAGCCGTCGGGGTTGGAATACTTGGGACAGCACCAGATGCCCTTGACGGCAGGATCGGCCACCAACGCCTCCACGGCGTCCATAGCGGGACCGTCGGGGTTCATGTCCACGGGGATCATCTCGATGCCCAAGGACTCGCAAATGGCGAAGTGACGGTCATATCCAGGGGCCGGGCAGATGAACTTGATACTTCCCTGCTTGACCCAAGGCTCACCGTCGCAGGTGCCGTAAAGCATACAACGGGCGACGGCGTCGTACATGAGCTTGAGGGAGGAGTTGCCGCCGATGAAAAGGTTCTTCTCGGGGATATCCAAAAGGTCGGAGAACAGCTTCTTGGCCTCGGGCGTACCCTCCAGGAGACCGTAGTTACGGCAATCGAAGCCACCGCCCGTCTTGCAGTCCTCGGCATTGAGACAATCCAGCATCTCGGTGGTGATGTCCAACTGCTCGGCGCCGGGCTTGCCGCGGGAAAGATCAAGCTTCAGACCGCGGGCGCAGAACGCATCGTAAGCCTCCTGCAGGCGTGCCTGCTCGGCTTCCAGCTCGGCACGGCTCATATCGGTATATTTCATGTTGAGGAATCCTCCGTACAATGACAAATTTTCGGGAGACGCGCCTACACAAGACCGCCTCCGCACACTGTGGTACATTATATCATATTCTTCCCAAAAAAGCAAGAGGTATTTTCAAAAAATGCAAAAAAATTGTATTTTTTCCTTTTTGGGGGAATTGACAGCGGATATGGTGCAGGATTTTGTGAATTTCTTGCAGAGAGAAGTGTGAAAAGGCCCCACCTCTCACGAGGTGGGGCGAGGAAGTCAGGATTTGACGATGTCGCCGTCGGTGCAGTGGATGGTGTAGGCGGGAGTTTCAACATCCCAAGTTGAATCTTTGGAAACGGCGTTCCATTCGTCTGTGGTGCCGGTATAGGTGATGTCGGTCAAGGCGGTACATCTACCGAACGCACTCGAAGCAATGCTCGTCACACTGCCGGGAATAGTTATGCTTGTTAGGTTACTACATTCGGCGAATGCAGCGCCATCAATACTTGTCACGCTGTCAGGAATAACACTGTTCATGCATCCAACAATCAACGTATTGGAAGCCGTCTCGATGATACAATTGCCGTCAGCATGAAATACGGAATTGTTTCCATCTACCTCAAGACTTGCAAGATTTATGCAACCGGCGAACGCAAAAGCACCGATATTTGTTACACTGTCTGGTATAACGATACCCGTCAAGCCGATACATGCTTTAAATGCACCCGCACCGATGATCGTCACGCTGTCGGGGATAATGATGCTCGTCAGGCCAGTACATCCGTTAAACGCCCAATTACCGATACTCGTCACACTATCAGGGATCACACTATTCATACATCCCGCGATCAACGTATTGCTAGCCGTCTCGATAAGACAATTACCTTCAGCATAAAATATAGAATTGTTACTATCCACCTCAATGCTCGCAAGATTCGTGCAACTAGAAAACACCTCCTTATCGATACTCGTCACACTGTTGGGAATGGCGATACTCGTCAGACTGGTACATTTGTAGAATGCCCCGTTACCAATACTCGTCACACTATCAGGGATAGTAATACTCGTTAGGTCGGTGCATTGCGCGAACGCAATTATACCGATACTCGTCACCGTGTCCCCCTCCGGAGAAACCGACGGAATCACGACATCCAAATCGGTGCAGGTGCCAATTCCGCTGACACAGCAGGTACCGTCACCATTCGAGGTAAAATCCAAGCCCTCGGACGCTACGGGCACCTCCGTTACGGACTCGTCGGTGGTGGATTCACTTGTGGCAGGCTCGTTTGTCACGAGTTCGTCGGTCACCGTTTCGCCTGCGGTCGTTTCCGCCTCGGCTACCCCTGTAGCCTCGCCCGTCGTTTCCTTTTCCCACTTTCCCCCGCCGCATCCCGTCAGCAACATCAACATAGCCAGCAAGACCGCCGTTAAGGCCATCAAATACTTCACTTTCTTCATTGATCTTCTCCTTTTCGTCCATGTATTTTTATGCTCTGAATATTCATGCACATCTGGCAAAATATACAAAAGATAATATATCACAGAATGTGTTTTTTTTTTTTGCCTTTTTGTGAACGCTTTTTAAACATCGTGCATAAAAACACATTTTCGGAAACAATTTGTCAGGTTTGCACAAATTTCTCCAATTTCACAAGCCAGTCTCACGCCACCCATGAATATTCTTACATATAAATAAGGACGGCCAAAGCCGTCCTTAGGGATTATTTTGGGGTCTCATCCTCCCCATCGACCCTCTCCCAAAACCTTCTGAGATGATCGTTCAGCGACGCGGGATCTCCCACAGCCGCCATATGCTTCCAATGGTCGGGATAGAGGCTCGTGTAGGGGGGCGCGGCGTAGCGGTCGTCCAGCAAAACAACCACGCCCTTATCCTCGGGGCGGCGGATGACACGCCCTGCGGCCTGGAGTACGCGGTTCATGCCGGGGTAGGTATAGGCGTAGGCGTAGCCCTCCCCTTCTCTATCCAGATTATAGTGCTCCGCCATGATATTGCGGAGAGAGGACAGCCCGGGGATGCCCACACCTAAAATCATCACGCCGATGAGGCTGTTACCGGGCAGGTCAACGCCCTCGGAGAAGGAACCGCCCAGCACACAAAAGCCCACCTTGAGCTTACCGTCCCCTTCTGAAAAGGCGGAGATAAAGGCGTCACGCTCGGCGGCGGTCATGCCTTGGGTCTGGGTCAGCAGCCGAACCTTGGGGTACTTCTGCTCAAACACCGTCCGCACCTTATCCATGTATTCGTAAGAGGGGAAATAGACCAGATAATTGCCCTTCTTGGCCGACACGGTGGCGGCGATATAGGACACCACTTGACGCACCGATTTTTGTCTGTCTTCCTGCCGCAGGCTGATGTGATCGGCCACGGCCACGCACAGGCGGTCGGGCGGGAAAGGAGAATCAAAGGCCACGCAAACGCTGTCCTCGCCGCCGCCAAGGATATCGGCGAAATAATCTTGTGGCGTCAAAGTGGCAGAAAACAGCACCCGTGCCGTGGCTCTTTGCAGGATAGGGCCGAGGATCCCCGAGGGATCAAGGCAAACCAGGCTGACACGGATATCCTCCCCCTCTACCTCGGTGAGGGTTGCGTAATGCTCATCGTAGTAAGCCCCCGCTGTGCGAAAAGCACGAAGAGTTGATGCAAGGCTATCCACAGCCGCATAGGCGGGATGAACGGGATTACGGCGAAGCCAGCTATCGTATTTTTTGGAAAGCACACTCACGGTGTCCAAAAGGATCACGGGGGCCTCGCGGCTCAGCTCCGCTCCCCGCCGCACGCCGTCGCTGCCTTCTGTCATATTGTCTCGGCAAACGTACGATGCCCGTCGGAGGTCTCCGATCAGATCGTCCATAGAGAGCGCGGGCGTGGCAACCGCTCCGTGAGGGAGATCCTCATCGGGGAAGATCAGCTCACCATATGCCTGGGTCTGGGCCGTTTCAAAGGCTGTCAAGGCGTCCTGGAGGGCTATGACCTCGGACAAAGACAGCGTGGCACTATAGAGGTCTCTGGCGCGATCAGCCAGGTTGTGGGCTTCATCCACTAAGAAAATATATCTGTTTCCATCGGTATTGGGGATGCCGTCGGCAAAATACCGACGAAGATATACCGAGGGAGAGAACACGTAGTTATAGTCACAGATCACGATATCACAGCGCTCGGAAAGATCCAGGGACAGCTCGTA
Source organism: Clostridia bacterium (assembly GCA_017456905.1). GTDB lineage: Bacteria > Bacillota > Clostridia > Oscillospirales > CAG-272 > CAMEON01. The sequence goes on along the minus strand of JAFTIL010000093.1, from coordinate 26,480 downwards.
AGGGCAGACCCTTCCCTTCTCAGCCGCCGCGGCGATCACACGGGGGGTAAAGACCGTCTGCTCGGAGGACAAAAGCTCACGGATGACCTGCTCCACACGGTCATAATAGCCCTTGGCATAAGGACAGTACTCGGGATTGCAGTGCCGCGTCAGCCGCCCGTCTGTTTCCTTGGCTGTGGCCTTGGCGGTCGCGTTGGCACACATGGGCTCTCTGGCGGCAATGACCACGGCGCGCAGGGGGACACCTGCGGCAATCAATCTTTCTACCGCGCCCACGGCCTCACGGCGGGTGGCCGATTTGGCGGTGAGGTAAAAGATCTTATCGCACCGCCCCTCACCCAAGCAACGAACGGCGGGGTACAGGGTAGAAATGGTCTTGCCGATACCCGTGGGGGCTTGAGCAAAAACCGTCTGTCCGTGGCGCATATCCCGCCACACCTCACGGATCATATCTCCCTGCTCATCGCGAAGAGAGGCATAGGGGAACCTTGCTTTCTTGGCCAGGGGGCGCAGGACTACCTCGCGGTTTCGCAGATCGCGGGCACGGGGGGATATGATATCCAGCATGGCGACAAATGCTTCTCGGAGCTGATCCAGCGTCATGATGGCGTCTTGGTAATGAACATCATCATCAGCCGTGCAAACGTAGGTCAGCCGCAGGGTCACCTTGGACAGGGCCTTGGAGGTAGCCAGGAAATAGCCATAGCAGACGAGCTGCCCCATATCCGCCTGTCGGGCAAAGCCCTCAAAGCTTTGCCACAGAGGGCGGGAGAGGGTTTTGATCTCCTCTACGATATAATCGCCGCTGTCGGGATCGATCAGCACGCCGTCGGCGCGGCCGCTGACCAAAAAGGTGAGCTCTTCCAGACGGCATTCGTGGCGGAGGGTGACTTCGGGATGGTAGGCAGGGCCATGCTCCTTTTGGAGTCTTTGATGGATCTCTCTGCCCACGTGGGCGGCCTCAAAACGGGACGAGGAAGACGTCCGCGTATCCAGATCCCCCGACTGGAAGGCCAGGGCGCATAGTTCACGGACGGACAGCTCTATTTTATCTTCTTTTGGGTTGTAATACACGCCGAGGCCTCCTTTCGTTGTATTTTCGCTATTTGTTTTATTATATCCAATTTCGCCTCAAAAGTCAATCCCTCGCAGGTTTTTAAGTGCAAGTTGTTGAAAAAATCTCATCCGTTCGACGGGTTTATCTTGACTTTTGACCAAAACCGTGGTATGATATAAATGGTATATTATATAAACCTTTATATTAAGAAAGGGTTATGCATCATGATCTACATCAAAAAATTATATATGGACGGCACACCCATCTATCCTTATGATGATGCCAATGTCTGCGAGTTCTCTCCCAAGCACGCCACCCCCGTTCTCTCCTGGGCAGTAGGCGGCGGCAATCCCGACGATAAACAGATCGCCTACACTCTCACCGTGGAGATCGGCGGCGAGACCGTCTTTGACAGCGGCCGTGTGGAAACTGATCGTCAATCTGCTCTGCTGGACGGCTTCACCTTCCCTGCCGCCACCTACGCCACCTTCACCGTTACGGCTGAATCCGCCACCGAGCAAACCAAGCCCTACTCCGTGACCCTGTTCAACGGTTGCCTCAATGCTTTCCCTGGGGAGTGGATCACATCACGCGAGGATCAGGGCGAGCGGGTGCTTCGCTTCGTCAAGGACGTGACGATTGACAAGCCCGTAAAGGACGCGGTGTTGTACTACTGCGGATTGGGTTATCATAAAGCCTGGATCAATGGCCGTCAGATCAACGCTGACTACTTGGATCCCGCCCACGCCAATTACGCCAAGACCTGTTACTATAAGGTTGATTTTTACGCAAACGAGTGTCTGACCAATGGAGCCAACCGACTGGAGATTCAGGTCGCCCCCGGCTGGCGCAAGAACGGCACCGACTTCATGTGGAGTATGCTGGGTGAGCGCAAGATCGAATTCTACGGCGACAGCGTCCTGTGGGCCTACCTCCACATTGACTATGAAGACGGCACCACCGAGGACATTACCACCGACACCTCCTGGGAATGCGCCCTCGATCCCCGCACCTCCTCCATCTTCAACGGCGAGACATTCGATGCCGCGTTGAACAAAGACTTTGACAACTGCGACAAGATCCTCATCAAGACCACCCCCGCCCCCGGCGGGGAGATGCGCCCCATGATCCTCCAGCCTATCCAGAACAACGATTTCTATTTCCCTAAGGAGATCACCTCCCCCAAGCCCGGGGTGTTCGTGGTGGACTTTGGGCAGAATATCGCGGGTGTGGTGTGCCTTGATCTCCCCAAAAATCTGAAGGCGGGGCAGGCCGTCACCATGGTCCATACCGAGGAACTGAACGAGGACGGCACCGTCTACACCGACGTTCTGCGGGGTGCCAAGCAGACCGATACCTACATTGCGGCAGGTGACGAGCGTGATTTGCCCGCGTGGATGCCAAGGTTCACCTACCACGGCTTCCGTTACTGCCAGATCACGGGCCTTGACCGTTTGGACAAGGAAGATATTTGCGCCTACCTCCTCCACACCGATCTGGAAAACCGCTCCTCCTTCACCTGCGGCTCCCCCATGGTCAACGCTATCCAGGAAGCTCTGGTCATGACCGAGCGGGACAATATGCACTCGATACTGACCGACTGTCCCCAGCGCGACGAGCGCATGGCCTGGATGAACGACGCCACGGTGCGCTTTGAGGAAACCCCCTATAACTTCGATGCCTCCCGCATCTTCCCCAAGATCTTGCAAGACATCAAGAACGAGCAGCGCGCCGAGGGACAGTTTACCTGCTGTGCCCCCTTCATCTACGGCGGACTCCCCGCCGATCCCGTTTGCTCCTCCTACTTGGTGGCCGCCAAGGAGGCTTTGATGCACTACGGCGAGCTGGGTGCTGTGGACGAGTTCTTCGACGGCATGGCCGCCTGGGAGGACTACCTCCTGTCCCGCAGTCCCGACGGTACCGTGGACTACTCCTACTACGGCGACTGGGCGGCTCCCGCCTACGCCTGCCTCAGCGACGAGGGCGCACCCAGCGCGGTGACCCCCGGTGTGGTCATGTCCACGGGCTACTCCTACTACAACTGCAAGCTCCTGGCCGACTTCGCCCGCCGCACGGGCCGCACCGAGGCCGAGGCCAAGTACACCGAGCGTGCCGAGTACGTGAGAAAAGCCTTCCTGGACAAGTGGTTTGATCCCGAGACCGGCAAGGTGGCTACCGGCTCCATGGGCTGTCAGGCCTTCGCCCTGTGGCTGGGGATCCTGCCCGCCGAGTACGAGGCCAAGGCCGCCGAAGTCATGCGAAACGATCTGGTGGAGAAGAACTACAAGTTCACCACGGGCAACCTGAACACCCGCTACCTCATGGATATGCTGACCAAGTTCGGCTACATCGAGGACGCCTGGAAGGTCATCACCTCGGACGAGTACCCCTCCTTTGGATTTATGTTCCAGAACGAGGCCACCACCATCTGGGAGCGCTTCGAGATGAAGAAGAACCCCGGCATGAACTCCCACAACCATCCCATGTACGGCGCGGTGGGCTACTGGTTCTACGCCTACCTGGGCGGTATCATCCCCACCGAGCCGGGCTTTAGCCGTATCTCCATCAAGCCCTACTTCCCCGAGAAGCTCCTGTCCTGCCACGCCGTTGTGGACACCGTCATGGGCGAGATCTCGGTGCGGTGGTCGAAACGCTACGGCAAGCTCTACCTGTTTGTCCAGACGCCCTTCGGCGTCACCGCCGACGTGGATTTCAACGGCAAGGTGACTACCGTGGGGGCAGGGTATCACGTGTTTGAGAAGGAGTTAGACGCTTAAACCCATTCACCGTAGGGGCGCATTCCATATGCGCCCGAATTACCCGCATAACGGGCGGATAGCCGAGCGCGCTCGGGGGAAATCCGCCCCTACGACCAACAACATGAGAAAGGAGACATTCATGAAAAAGCTGCTTACCTTAACCCTCGCCGCCCTTCTCTGCCTGTCTTCCTTGGGGCTTTACGGCTGTGGATCATCCGATCTTCCCGAAGAAACTGCGACTGAATCCGAAACAGAATACGATCCCGCCCTTGGCAAATACCTGGGCGTTCCCATTTTGGAAGTTCGTGATGATGGCCTTTACAAAGCCGAATTTGATGAATCTCCGCTGTACGAATACGACGATCACTTGGATAAGATAGAGTTTTTACTTCGTCTGAAAAACGGCCTCGAACCCTGCGAGGGAGATTGGGTTTCCATCAAGTTTACAGGCTTTACGGGTGAGACGATTGACGGTTTGCCCGTGTGCGAAACCAGTAACGCCCGCTTCCTTAACATGGAAAGCCCCACAGACAAACCCGTCATCTATCTCTACCCCACCGTTCCCACCGAGGTCTCTGTCAAACTGACTTTGGACGGCCGTCTCACCTGCACCTACCCCGACTACGGCAAGGGCTGGGATAACTTCACCGCCCATCCCGACGGCACCTTGATCTTCCCTGACGGCCTCTCCCCTGCGGGGAGGGAATACTACTGCCTCTACTGGGAGGGCGTGCAGAACGCCGAGTGGGATTTCTCCAAGGGATTTTGCGTCAAAGGTGAGGACACCGCCGAATTCCTGGAATGGGCTTTGGCTGAGCAAGGTCTGACACCCCGTGAAGTCAACGAGTTCATCATCTACTGGCTGCCTCAGATGCAGAACAACCCCTACAACGTCATCGCCTTCCAGACAGATGCCTACACCGACACCGCGGTTTTGGAGATCACCCCCAAGCCCGACAGTCTCATTCGAATTATGATGGCATACTACCCCTCCGATGAGGCGGTGGAGATGGTTCCTCAGAAGTTTGAGGGTTTCGAGCGAAATGGCTTTACCGTGGTGGAGTGGGGTGGCTCAGAAGTGAAAGCACCATAATCTATCTGTCCCAAATTTGGCGGGCGAACACAGTTCGCCCCTACAAAAAACGCTTGCCTGATTTGTAAGGCAAAACCCCGCGTCTACTTTCCCCATAAATGAAAGGATTTCCATGAAAACACCCGCTTTTTTCTACGATAACCAATACTATCTCCTCCCCGAGGGCTGTCCCTCCGCAGAAGCGTTGGAGGACGCTGTGGCCGACGGCCTTTGTGAGTTCACCCTCACCCGTCTCAACGATACCAAATGTATGGCGCCTTATTTTTCAGACAAAGCGCCCGAAAAGGTGACCGTCACATTTGATCCCGCAAAGCCCCTCTTCCCTTGTGAAGTGGAACTGATGACCCAAGCCGAGTACGATGACCGCTTGCGAAAGGTGGTCTGCGCCTTTTGCCCCGGCTGTCCCAACTTCGGCGATGCGGATGATCTGACAGGACACCACGAGGAAATTTCTCTTGACAGCGTTTGCTTTCTACGGGATCACTCGGACGGCTCGTACCCCGTGAACGTCTGGATAGATCGCTTTATAGACCTCTTTGATCCCGAGGCATACGGTCAGCTCATCGACAACGAGGAATATGAGAAAGCCGCCGAGCGTTGGGAGGAGGAGCTGTCTCAAAACGCCATCGACATGGTGCCGCCTGTGTATTTTACCAAGGAGGACGGCAAATATGCTCTCTATACCACTTCCTTTTTAGAGCATGAGGACAGACTGCTCCTTGAATACCTCACCAAGCAGTTGAACGAGGCGTATGGTGACACTTGGGTATTCAAGCATTACCTCCCCCGTGGATTTTTTGCCCCCGAAGCCTGCGAGCCTACGTCGATTTTGCTGACACCCGATGAAAACGCGCCCTCGCCCGTCTTTGAATTCACTTTATACGCACCGGAGCTTGAATCCGCCTCCCCCTACTATCTGTGGCTTTGCGGCGCTCTTGGCGAGGATGTATTCCACGCTACCTGCAACAGCTTCCACATTGTCCCCGACGATGACGTGGATGAAAATGCCCTGTCCCCCGACGAGGCCTGCGATGTCATTCTGCATCTTTCGGAAAACCTGAACGATCAGCAGCTGGCCATGCCCTCCCCCTCCGTGTTCTTTTCATTCAAAGAGGAGTTTGACTATGACGAGGCACTCGACGGAGAACCGGACGAGGAAACCGTTGACCGCGAAATGGTGGTGCACAGCCTTCGATCCAAACGGCTGTACGATACCTTCCTGCGCCCCATCCATGAGGGCGAGATCCCCACGGCCTCCCCTTGGGGCGAGCCCTGCAACATGACCTTCTTAAAACTTCCCATTCTGCGGATGGTTTTCCAAACGCCCGCTGAGACTTTCGGAGAAATGAACGAGCCCTTTATGGAGGACTATATGCGCCGCCTCAAGGAAGTCAATGAAATTTTGAAAGAGCAGCATCTCATTTCTCTGTTTTATCAGAGACATGAGGCAGGCCGCGTGGAAGTTGCCATGTTGGTTTACCATCTCCCCGGGCTTCTTTACACCCTGCGCCGCTGTGCACCCATTTTCGAGTGCTGTCCAGGCGAAGCTTACATCTACACCATGGATGGCGAAGCAGGCGGACGGTTCGCCCTGGGAAAAACCGTGATTCGTCTCTCCGCCGAGGCCGAGCTTCGTGCGGATATGGGCTGGGAAGATTCTCCCTTTGATCCCGATGCCGAGGATGAAGACCACGATTGATCTGTTTATAAAAAATCCACATAAATGAAAGGAAACCACTATGCAAAGCTACCTTGAAAACTATCACCGCTGGCTCAATTCCGACAAGCTCTCCGACGCAGAGAAGGCTGAACTGTTGTCTATCAAGGACGACGACACCGAGCTTCGTCTCCGCTTTACCGATTACCTCTCCTTCGGCACCGCGGGTCTGCGCGGCACCATGAAGGTGGGTATGAACGCCATGAACGTACATACCGTAGCCTACGCCACCCAGGCATTGGCACAGCTCATTAAGGAAGAAGGCCGCTCTGCTGACGGCGTGTCCATCGCCTACGACAGCCGCAACAACTCCGAGCTCTTCGCCAAGACCGCCGCTTGCGTGCTGGCCGCCGCAAACATCCCCGCCTACCTCTTCGACGAGCTGCGCCCCACCCCTGAGCTGTCCTTCGCGCTCCGTGAGCTGAAGTGCGTGGCGGGCATCAACATCACCGCCTCCCACAACCCCAAGCAGTACAACGGCTACAAGGCCTACTGGGAGGACGGCGCACAGCTCCCCCCTGAGCACGCTGACGTGGTCAGTGCCACCATGCAAAAGCTGGATATCTTTGAGGATGTCAAACTGGCTGACTTCGACGAGGCTCTCACCGCAGGCAAGATCATCATGCTGGGCCGCGACATGGACGAGAAGTATCTCGCATGCGTTCAGGCACAGGCCGTCAACCCAGAGGCTGTCAAGGCTGTGGCCGATGAGCTGAAGATCGTCTACTCTCCCCTCCATGGCACGGGCTACCGTCTCGTCCCTGAGATCCTTCGCCGCACGGGACTCCAGCACCTCTACACCGTAGATGAGCAGATGGTCATCAGCGGCGACTTCCCCACCGTGTCCAAGCCCAACCCCGAATACAAAGAGGTCTTTGACATCGGTATGAAGATCGCCGACGAGGTAGGCTCTGACCTGGTCATCGCCACCGACCCCGACGCCGATCGCGTGGGCGTGGTCACTCGTACCCCCGATGGCTCCTTCACCACCATCACGGGTAACCAAATGGGCGCGCTCCTCATGGACTACATCCTCACCGCTTACGAGGAAACAGGCACCATGCCCGAGATCCCCTTTGCAGTCAAGACCATCGTCACCACCGAGCTGGCCGCCAAGATCTGCGCCGCTCACAACGTAAAGATGCACAACGTGCTGACAGGCTTTAAGTTCATTGGCGAGGTCATCAAGGACTACGAGGCCAAGGGCTACGGCACCTTCGTCCTGGGCTTCGAGGAGAGCTACGGCTACCTCAAGGGCACCTACGCCCGCGACAAGGATGCCGTGGTGGCCGCTATGCTCATCACCGAGATGACTGCCTACTATAAGGCCAAGGGCATGACCCTGTCGGATGCGCTGGATGGCTTGTATGCTCGTTACGGCTACTGCTATGAGGCCAACGTGGAGATCTACATGGAGGGTCTGGACGGCCCCGCCCGCATGGCCGCCAAGATGGACGGCCTCCGTAACCCCGCCCCTGCCGAGATCGCAGGCTGCAAGGTAGTCAAATTCGGTGACTACAAGGCCCAGACCATTGAGGACCGTGTCAGCGGCACCGTGGAGTCTACCAATCTGCCCAAGTCCAACGTGCTGTCCTTTACCCTGGATAACGGTGACGTCATCGTCGCACGTCCCTCGGGTACCGAGCCCAAGATCAAGTTCTACTTCATGCTGGCCGGCAAGGATAAGGACGAGACCGAAGCCAAAATGGCCGCTTACAGAGAGAGCCTCGGCGTTTGATCTCACTATATAGAAAACGGGGAGGCTTCGGCTTCCCCGTTTTCTAATTGTATTTTTGGGGTAGAAATATTCTCGTCGTAGGAGGGCTTGCCCCCGCCCTACAACAATAACGTTCTCCCCGACAAGACCGAATTTTCAATCAACATTCCATTAAAAAAACACCGTCTAACACGGACGGTGTTTTCTCATATCATCTTTCCACAAGCCTCCATTGGAGGGTAGTCGCGATCACGTAGCTGGTCCCCGGCTCCTCCAGGGGATCGCCGATCCGATCCACCTTGAAGCCGGCATAGTCCGCCCACACGATCGTGCGGGGTGAGGCGTCATAGTCAGCGGGGAGGATTCCCTCGTGGAAGGCCAGATAGGCGTCGTAGATCTCCTTCATGTAGTTGTCCTCCATTCCCACCATGTGGAAACGGCGAACGCCCCCGAAACGAAGCTCCACGGCTCCCGCCTCCCATTGGTTATGAAGAACCATGTGCAGAACGAAGCTCTCGGGGGGACGGTGAGCATACATACTTCCCTTCCCATCCACGAAGCAACCGCTCTCATAGCGGAGGGAGTTGATACAACTGTCGTGGAAGCCTGCAAAGACCTCCATCAGCTCGTCAATTCCTCGTTGATCCTCTACCGATCTCCATTCGTTCATGATGATTTCCTTTCTTTTGAGATGATCAATACTCCCGGCATCATCCGAATTCGGTCTGAAGCATTACCCTCCCGAATACACGGCGTTCGCCACAACTCCGGCTGCTACCGGCTTATCTCCAAACCAAGGCCGACGTTTCATCAGGAATCGGCACACCAACGCCATCGGGAATCATACACAAGAAAATAAAAAAGAGCACAGCGGCGGCAAAAATCACCGCACCGATGATACCCAATATTAACCCAATGATACCGATAGCCTCCCTGTTACCATCCCGTCTTGCCTTAACAGCAAGAACAATGGCGGGAATGCTTGTAAACGGCCCGCAAAGCAACAGCCCGAGAATAGACAAAACGAGAGATATAAACGCGCGATCGTGAGCGTTGGGGTCATATGAGGATGTTTTTTCAAGAGGCATTTTTTTCATAATCTTTCCTCCTCGAAGCGTTTTCAGTATTACGAAACATGGGTAGCCTTTGCCCAATCGTGGATAGTCTCCTTCAAAGTATCCTCGTCCTCGCTGTTGACGATATACTGCACGATATAGAATGCGTCGGTTCCCTTGTAGACGTAGGAGTAAACGCAACGGTAACTGCTGTTATTGTAGTTTACGTAATACCACAGACCGTCACGCTGTTGCGGCTCAATATTGGTATATCCGTTGTTTTTGATCACGTTCTTGATATACTGCTCCAAAGGTCTTTCGGCAAGACCCTCTTCCAGGGTAAAAGCCTCCTTCAGCACCACCACCCCACAAAACTCCGAGGTGTAGTAGGCGTCAAAGCCCATTTCGCTCTCAGTTTCGGTAAATTTGTCGGTGAGCTTCAAAGTAATGCCCGCCTTTTCAAAGGTCTTGGCTACACCGATATCAGAAAGCTCGACCCGTACGGGTTCTTTTTGAGGCATGGCTAAAAACAGGAAACAGCTATTAAGCGTAAGGCAAAGTGCCAGCAAAAGTGGGATAAAAATCAGTTTTTTCATAGGTTCCTCCTTGGGATATTGGAAAGCTGCTGCCTCCTCCGACAAATCGTTTGGGCGGATCAAGACTTTCTCACCCGTGATCCACCCCACTCCACCACGGTAAAGCCGTCGCGGGCGGGAGTCTCAAAGGCTTGAGGTGACAGTTCCACGGCGGTGTCGGCGGCGTACCACGCCATAAACACGCGGATGAGGCTGTCGGGCTTGGGCGTCACGTCCAGCACCGCGCCATCGGTGTAAGCATCGGTCTGGAAGGAGATCACGTTGTAGGGGTTCTCCTGCATGAGGGGCAGCCAGTAGATGATAAACTCGTTGGCTTCACGGGGGGTAAGTCCCTGCGCCGCCAATGCCCATTCCAGGAACGCGGCGGTGTCCTCACCCTTCACGCAGAAGCCCTCGGAGAAGTCCCATTCAGCGGCTTGCAGACCCTCCCAGTAGAGGCAATAATATTCCTTCCCGTCGGGGAAAATGAGAGTGCCGTCGGGATAGGCGGTGAAGTTATTCCAGCCTGCACTGTAATCGGGATAGGTACAAGTCAGATGACCGTCCAGGGTCAGTTTGACTGACACCTCTGTGGGAGTCTGGGGGTAGAGATAGATGACGGGCTTGGCTACGGGGCCGTATACATCGAGCGTTTTAGCGACAATAATCGGCAGATCGTCAGGATTTTCGGAGCGCTCAACGGTGTCAAACGTAACGTGAGCAGCAGAGTTCTGATACCATGATTCACGGCCCGAGGTATCAGCGGCGCGAATATAAACTTTTTCGCCGAACCGCTCGATCAATTCGGCTTGATTGCTGTCTAATCTGATCCGTATCAGGTCTTCGCCACAAACAGCCTCCACCGATCCCCACAGAGTGATTTCCTCGACCGTTTCAGTGTAGATCTCATCAGGATCACGGACAGGCGGCTCCTCGGTGACCACCTCAAGGTTGGGCATCGGCGGATCACAGCTTGTAAAGGAAAAAAGCAAGACAACCGTCATGAGGATGGCCGCGAGGCACAAGAGAGTCTTGGTGTGTTTCATTGGATAACCTCCTTAAAAAGCATAAGGGCAGATGGGCACGCACCCACCTGCCCTCATTATATAAGACACCTTTTTGGGGGAAATCTTACATGGGAAAGGAAAATTTTTACAAAAAATATTGATTTTTACTCGCCCAGCGCCTCGAACTCGGTCAAAGCAGCCTTGAAGGAATCCATGCAAGCGTTGAAGGCGTCCATCTTGGTCAGATCCACACCTGCCAGCTTGAGCAGCTCCACGGGGCTGTCGGAGCCGCCGGAGGACAGGAACTTGAAGTAGTCAGCCACGGCAGGCGCGCCCTCGTTGTAGATGCGCTCGGCGATGGAGACGGCAGAGATGATGCCCGTGGCGTACTTATAGACGTAGAAGCTACGGTAGAAGTGGGGGATTCTCGCCCACTCGTAAGCGATCTCGGGATCGGAGACCACGGAACGGCCGTAGTACTTCTTGTTGAGGTTCAGATAGACCTCGCACAGGGCATCCTTGGTGAGGGGCTGACCCTTTTCTGCCATGTCGTGAGCGATGTACTCAAACTCGGCAAACTGGGTCTGACGGAACAGGGTGCCTTTGAGGGTATCCATGTAGTAGGACAGAAGATAGCGCTTGAGCTTGACGTCCTCGGTGTTCTTGAGGAGGTACTTGACCAGCAGGACCTCGTTGACGGTGCTGGCCACCTCAGCCACAAAGATTCTGTAATCGGCCTTCTCCTGAGGCTGGTTCTTGCAGGAGAAGTAGGTATGCATGGCGTGACCCAACTCGTGGGCGATGGTAAAGATATCGTTGGTGGTGGGCTGGTAGTTGAGCAGAACGTAGGGATGCTTGAGTCCAAACACGCCGGTGCTGTAAGCGCCGCTTCTCTTGCCCTCGGTCTCTTCTACGTCGATCCAACCGTTATCATGGGCTTCCTGCAGGAGAGCCTGATATTCCTCGCCCAGAGGTGCCAGACCTTCCTTGACCAGCTTGAAGGCGTCCTCGTAGTCCAGCTTCATCTCGGCGTCCTCAATGGGGGACATATAGATGTCGTACATATGCATGGACTTGAAGCCCAGCATCTTCTTGCGGTCGCGGTAGTAGCGATGGAGCAGGGGCAGACCCTTCTTGACACTCTTCAAGAGGTTTTGGTATACCTTGCTGTCCACATCCTCGTTGGCCAGTGCCATCTCCAGACAGCTATTATATTTACGGGTACGGGCGATGAAAACGTCCTTGTCCACGTTGCCGGCATAGGTGGCGGTGATGGTGTTAATGAGACCGATGTAAGCGTTATAATATGCCTGGAAAGCGGCCTTTCTCACCTTGCGGTCGGGGGAATGGAGCATGACGCCGTACGTGCCGTGGGTCAGAGTGACCTTCTCGCCATTCACCTTGATGGTGGGATAGGGGAAGTCAGCGTTGTCCAGCATATTGAACACCTGGTGATAACCGCCGAAGACTCGACTGCCGTTAGCCAGAATAGCCTCTACGTCCTTGGAGAGAACATGGGGCTTCTGCTTGAGGATGCCACGGAGAGTGTAGTCGTAATCAGCCAGTCTGGGATCAGCGACGAAAGCGTTCAAGGTCTCCACGGGAAGAGCGGTCAGCTCGGGGGTGATGAAAGCCGTAGCGGCTGACAGCTTCATGCCCAGCATGGACACGCGCATATTGAGAGCGGCGTTAGCCGAGATACGGGTATCCTCGTCGGCGCGCATATGGGCGTAGACGGCCAGCCAACTCAGATCGTAGACCACAGCGTTGAGAGCCTCCATGCACTCGTAGAGCGTGTCGGCGTTGTCCAGCTTACCTTCATAGGCGGAAAAGTCCAGCTTGCCTTCCAGCTCGGCGTATTTTGCTTCCCATGCTTCAAGGGTGGGGAAAATGTCCTCAAGCTTCCACTTGCGGTTCTCGGGAACGTTTTGACGGTTCAGTGCCATTTGATATTCCTCCTTGGAATGATATCAAGAATTTTTTTCATTATAACACAGTTTGACTGATTTTTCAAGAGTTTATGGGAAAATCATAGAAGGAGTTCTTTCAAAAACAGAAAAATCCCCGCCGTAGCGGGGATACAGAATTTAAAGATTTTCAGTTGCCTCGGCCGCGGGAGCAGGCTCGTTTACAGGCGCTTCGGGTGCAGGCTCGTTTACGGGAGCCTCATAGTAGACAGGCTCATGAATGGCACGCAGATTTTCGTAGAAATTAGCGCGTGCGGCTTCGCGATAAGGGGTGACCCACAGGGCACCCACACCGCAGCAAAGCCCACCTACAAAATACCAACCGATAAAGGAGAAATCCAGGCAGAAGAGCTGCCATTTGTAACCGTCCATCCAACGCTGGCTCTCGTCAAGACACTGGCGCCAATCGTATTCGGGATGATCGTACTTGAGGTATGCAGCCATGGCATAGGCATAGGACTTCACGATACCGGGGATGATAAAAAGAAGAGTCCAAAGGAAAGTAAAGAGCTGCTGCAGGAGGCTGAGGATGATCAGATCTCCGATATGGTCCGTACCTTTGAAAAGATCGGCAACGTCGATCTTGTCCTTCTGTCCGCGGATGAGCTGAAGGAACACGTGTGCCATACCGTATGTAAAGAACGCAGTCAGAAGCAGGTCACCGACACCCAACATAGAATTGGCAACACCGATGATAGCCGAGCCGATCAGGCAGACGAGCAAAGCCATCAGCCAGTTGGTTGAAAAAATACTGCCGCCAAGCTGTGCTCTGGCATTGGCGCGGAATACGCTGTTTTGATTCATGAAATAACCTCCAATGTAATTCATATTTAATAAATTGATTATAGCACACTTTCTTTTTCTTCGCAAGAGGCTTTCATAAAAAAGCATAGAAATTCCCGTGTTTTTCGTCAAATTTACGTAAAGAGCAAGTAAAATTTCCCGATAAAAATCACTTCTCTTGACAAGTCACCCCATATGGTGTATAATAACGGTAGTAAATTTTTCATGTGAGGCATGATCTATGAACATTATCATTATCGGCTGCGGCGAAGTGGGTAAGACCCTCGCCGAACAACTGAATACCGCTGACAATGACATCACCGTCATCGACACACGCCCCGAGGCTGTAGAAGAACTCACAGCTCGCGTAGACGTCATGGGTGTCACAGGAAACGGCGCCACCCTCTCGGTACAACGCGAGGCAGGTGTCCAGCACGCCGATCTGCTCATCGCCGTCACCGAATCTGACGAGCTCAATCTCTTGTGCTGCGCCGTGGCCAGAAAATCCGTTCGTTGCCGTACCATTGCCCGTGTACGCAATCCCGAATACAGCGCGGAAGCCGCTTATCTCAAGGCAGAGCTGGGCATCGAAATGCTGATCAATCCCGAGCAGGCTGCCGCCACCGAGATCGCCCGCGTGCTTCGCTTCCCTTCCGCCATCAAGATCGACACCTTTGCCCGCGGCCGCGTGGAGCTGCTCAAATTCCGTCTGCCCGAAGAGAGCCTCATTGCAGGAATGTCTGTCAAGGACGTGGCTATGAAGCTGAAATGTGACCTCCTGTTCTGCACAGCCGAACGAGGAGACGAGGTCTATATCGCCAAGGGAGATTTTATCTTCAAGGGCAACGACGTCATCTCCCTCATCGCCTCTCCCAAAAACGCCTCGGAATTTTTCAAGCGTATTGGCTATAAAATGCGCTCCGTCAAAGATGTCATGATCGCGGGCGGAGGCAATATGACCCATTATCTCTGTACCCTGCTCCGCAAGGACGGTGCCTCTGTGACCGTCATTGAGCCCGACGAAAAGGCTTGCGAGGAGTTGGCCGTTGCGTGGCCTGAGATCAAGGTGTTGAACGGTGATCCTACCGATAAAAGCCTGCTTTTGGAAGCGGGCATCGAGCGCACAGGCGCCGTCGTGGCTTTGACCGACTCTGACGAAGAAAACATCCTTCTTTCTCTGTTTACAAAGAGTGCCGGCCGAGGCAAGGCTATCACCAAGATCAACCGCATTGAGTTCGACGAGGTGATCTCCCGTCTCGCCCTGGACTCCACCGTTTATCCCAAGCACATCACGGCCGAGCAGATCGCCCGTTACGTCCGCGCCACCCAAAATTCCAGAGGCAGTAACATGGAGACCCTGTATCACGTCATCAGAGACGAGGTAGAGGCGGCTGAATTCGTGGTTCGCGAGGCCTCTCCCCTAACGGATACTCCCTTGTCACAGCTCAAGATCAAATCCGACGTACTGATCGGTGCCATCATCCACAACGGCCAGGTCCTGATCCCCCGAGGTAACCACGTGATCAGTACGGGTGACACGGTCATCGTGGTCTCCAAGCGTTTGACACTCCACGACCTCACCGATATTTTGAAATAAGAGGTAGCCCATGAATTATCGTATGATCAAATACATCACGGGTTGGCTCTTGATCTTTGAGGCGCTGTTCATGGTCGTCCCCCTGATTGCTGCCATCGTCTACCGCGAGCCTGAGCTTTGGCATTTTCTCATGGTCATGGGTGGATGCCTGATTGTAGGCGGTCTCATGATCATCCGCAAGCCCACTAGCACTACCCTGTACGCCAAAGAAGGCTTTGTGATCGTATCCCTCAGTTGGATCGTCCTCAGTCTCGTGGGCGCTTTGCCCTTGTTTATTTCGGAGGCCATTCCCAATTATATCGACGCCCTCTTTGAAACAGTATCCGGCTTCACCACCACCGGTGCCAGTATTATCCCTGAAGTAGAGTCTCTTCCTAAATGTATGCTCATGTGGCGTAGCTTTACCCACTGGGTAGGCGGTATGGGTGTGCTGGTCTTCATCATGGCCTTCGTTCCCTTGTCGGGAGGTCACAATCTTCATATCATGAAAGCGGAAAGCCCCGGTCCCTCGGTGAGCAAGCTGGTGCCCCGCGTCAAGACCACCGCGCTGATCCTTTACTCTATTTATCTCGCTTTAACCTTCGTTGAGGTCATCCTCCTCCTCTGTGGAGGGATGAACGCATTCGAAGCATTGAACACAGCCTTTTCAACCGCCGGAACAGGTGGTTTTGGCTTTAAGAACGACAGTATGGCTTCCTTCTCGCCCTATATTCAAATTGTGGTAATAATATTCATGCTACTGTTCTCGGTCAATTTCAGTTGCTACTATCTGTTGCTGATCGGACGTATCAAGGATGCCTTTAACGCCGAGCTTCGCACGTTTCTCATTGTCGTGGCATCAGCCATCGGTATCATCACCCTCAACATCAGCCATATGTATGGTTCCATTGGCGAATCCCTGCGTCATTCAGCCTTTGCCGTCGGATCACTCATCTCCACCACAGGCTTCGGCACCGAGGATTTCAACCTCTGGCCCGCCCTATCAAAAACCATCCTGGTACTGATCATGTTTATTGGTGCCTGCGCAGGCTCCACAGGCGGCGGCATCAAGGTTTCACGCCTCATCATCCTTTTCAAGGGTCTTGGACGAGAGCTTGGCACCATGATTCACCCCCACCGAGTGAAAAAAGTCACCAGCGATAAGCGTCCCATGGATGACGACGTGGTGCGCTCGGTCAATGTCTACATGGTCTGCTTCCTTTTGGTATTCGTCTGCTCCATTGCCCTCATCAGCGTTGAAGGTCACGATCTTGTTACCAATTTTACCGCTGTTGCCGCTACAATAAACAATATCGGTCCCGGCCTTGAACTGGTGGGGCCTACCCAAAATTATGCATTCTTTTCCTATCCCTCCAAGATGGTACTGATTTTTGATATGTTAGCAGGCCGTTTGGAACTCTTCCCCATGCTCCTGCTCTTCGCTCCCGGCACTTGGAGAAAATAAACTGCAAAACGACCGTTCCCTCAATTGGGAACGGTCGTTCGTTTTAAGGATTCGCGTCATTCTTTTTCATGGAAACAGGAGGATCGTTAACGGCCAACTGCTCGTCTTTGGCCCCTTGATACAGATCCTTGAAGCGTGCAAGGATCTCCCTCGCCTCTCGCTTAAACTGTCCCCTGTAGGTACGCAGGTCAGCAGACACACCATAAGCCTCCACGCCCAAAGCCTCTGCCAAATACATGGCACGATACAGATGATATTCCTGAGTGACGATCAAGATCCGCCGTGCGCCGTAGATCTCCTTGGCGCGGAGGATGCTTTCGTAGGTGGAATACCCTTTGGCGTCCAGAAAAATATCTATCTCGGGAACACCGAGAGACACGGCCAGAGCCTTCATGGCGGCCACCTCGTTATAGTCTCCCGTTTGGTCACCGCTCATGAGAAGCGGAACGCCCTCAAGAGCATGATACAGATCCACGCCAACGGCCACGCGGTCATGAAGCATATCGCTGGGGGAACCGTCGGGTCGTAGTCCGGCACCCAGAACGAGGATGCAATCAAAGGGACGATCGACAGACAGCTCCGCCATCTCGGATACGGAACGAATATCCTCTTTTTCGGTGTTTTTCATTCCGAGGGAAACGGTGGTGAGCAACACGCCGAAAAGAACACTGACCATGAGGCCAAAGCCAAGCACGGGCAGGATATATCTTTGAAAAATTCGTTTCCGCTTTTCTTTGCGCTCGGCCTTGCGCTCGGCCTTTTCTTCGGGGGACAATCGACGCTTTTCGGGAGCGTCGCTCAGCTCATTTTGTGTATTGAATTTTCGCAATTTCAGCATACGACGCTCCTTTCGCGTTTTTTGTTCGTTACTGAGCCGAGCAAGCCTCTTCGAGGACGTCGGCGGCGGTGTCGAGGTAGTTGTTTTCCATCATCTCGATCCAGCCCTTATCCACGAGGGCGGCAAGCTTGTGATCCATGGGGATCTTGCCGAGGAGCTTATAGCCGAACTTATCGGCGATCTCCTCGATGTGGCTGTCACCGAACACACGGATTTCCTTGCCGCAATCGGGGCAGACAACGTAGCTCATATTCTCTACGAGACCAAGGACGGGAATGGACATCATCTGTGCCATGTTGGCGGCCTTCTGCACGATCATGGACACCAGCTCCTGGGGACTGGAAACGATGATGATGCCATCCAAGGGCAGGGATTGGAACACAGTCAGAGGCACATCGCCGGTTCCGGGAGGGCAGTCAACGAAGAGATAGTCAATGTCGTTCCAGATGGTGTCGCTCCAGAACTGCTTGACGGTTCCTGCGATGACGGGACCTCGCCAGATCACAGGGCTGGTTTCGTCGCGGAGCATGAGGTTGACCGACATGATATCGATACCCGTGGTGGTGGAGGGAGGGATCATACCCAGGCCCTCGCCCTCAACGGGCTTGTTCAGGCCAAAGGCCTTGGGGATGGAGGGGCCTGTGATGTCGGCGTCAAGAATACCAACCTTGTAGCCCTTTCTCTGCATATTGACGGCCAGCATGGAGGTCACAAGAGACTTACCAACGCCGCCCTTGCCGCTGACCACGCCGATGACGTGCTTGACAGAGGACAGGTCGTGGGGCTTGGCCAGCATTTCCTCGCGGCTGGGCTTTCTGGAAGCACAGTTCGAGGAACAAGTGGAACAATCATGAGTACATTCAGACATTTTTTTATATTTCCTTTCTGATAAGTTGACAAGATCAAGGTAGGGCGGGGGCTTGCTCCCGCCGTAAATTTTGGTTTATAAGGTATATAAAATGAAAACACAATTTGAGCCGCAAAGTTAGACAGATCAACCGTATTTCATTCGGCGGGAGCAAGCCCCCGTCCTACGATATTTATCACAGATGCCAAACGAAATCATCCTCGCTGAGAGTTCCGTCAAGCACGGGTAATGGCGTTTCTTCTGCTAAAGCCTCCAGCTCGTCACGGGCATCGATCAAAGCCTCCCAATAAGGATCGGTCAAGAACACGTTGCCACTCATGAGGAACAGATTTCGCAGACCGCAGGATATTTCCCAACGCATCTTCTCGATCCAGTTTTCGGGAGACAGCGCACCCACGGGATAGGTAGTGGTCTCGCTGAAGGCCTTTTCCACCGAACCAATGAGAGACAGGTGCTTTTTGATGCAGGTCTCAAGAGAGGGAAGGCACAAGGGATGATGGAAGCTATCGTCATCAAAATGCCCCTCGCCCACGCGGAACAGGGCGCCCGGGAAACGCTCTTTGATACGGTGAATGTCCAGACCGTGACGGCGGTCACCATTGTGCATGACCATGATACCCGGGGTCAACCCTTCCGGAGTGGTCTCGTCGAGGAATCGAAGAATGGAATCGCATTGGATATCCGTCCAAGCGTTCCAAAGTACGTCGCCCTCTTGGGCGGTGGTAACAATTTCAATCGGCTTCATACCGTCATATTGTGGATATTTCTGATAAAATCTATCCATGCAACGGGGACAGAAGCATCCTTGAAGATGCGCACCCCAGGAGCCCATGCGGAGGTCGTCGTCGTAGAACAGCTTGGTAAAGCCAAGCTCCTTGTGGATCATGACCGCTTCCTTGTACCATGAAATAACGGTATCGTCCACACAGGTGGTAGTGCCTTGGCGGTTGCCGTGAGCATCCAGACGATTTTGCCAAGCGTCAGGCAGGGTGGGATCGGCCTCGTCGCCGTTGAGGGCGTTGGAGCCGTGACCAAGCGGTACGCAGATGGCCTGCACCTCAAAGCCCTCGTCCTCCAGCATGGCCTTAGCGCGGCGGGCATCCTCCAAGGAGTTTTGCCACTCGCCGTAGATGTAGTTGTCCAGCCAGACCGTCTTGACCCCCGCCCGCTTCATGAGCTTTATCTTGCGGGGGAAATCGGGATCGGTCAACACCAGACTTGTGAGAAAATCGTAATGAAACGAAAGTGGAATGGGCATAGCTTCTCCTTTCACACACGGGTTCGCCCTTACCAAACATTTTTGGGGCAACGCTTGCCTCATGGAACGATAACCCTAATCCCAGCCCTTATTCGTCTTGACAAGGTCAAGGAAAACGGGGACATTTTCTCTTCAAGGACAAATATTGCAAAGGAAAGCACCAAACATCCGCCAATTCCCCAAAACAGAACAAGGCCGATGTGTGAAAGATCTTTTTCAGCGATCATCAGGATAGCGCTGATCACAGATGCCCCTATGATGAGGCCAAAGGCAAGAAATAGTCCGATTTTCGATCCACTGCCGCCTGTTTTCAGACGAAACTTTCGGTCTCTCATTTCTCAGGATCCAGGTACTTCCACAGCCCCACGAAATAGTTGATACCCGAAGCAATGGTGAAGAAAATAGTCAAAGCGGCGAAGAAGTAGGACAGGGGCAGCCAAGTCACCCACCAAGCGGGCAGAGCGTTGCCGACACCGTCAATGGCGTAGATCACAGGCTCCATGATGGCCACCACCACGAAGATGATCTGCACCACGGTCTTCATCTTACCCATCATGTTGGCGGCCACTACCTTGCCGCCCGAGGAGGATGCCACGAGACGGAGGGAGGTCACGGCCAGCTCACGGAAGATAACGATGAGCAGGGTGATGATAAACAAAGCCTGATGGTTATTACCGAACAGCATGGCGGTGCGGTAGACAATGGCGGTCATGGCACCGATGACCATGAATTTATCAGCCAGGGGATCCATAAGCTTGCCGAAGTCGGTAACCAGACCGTACTTGCGAGCGATCTTGCCGTCCAGCATATCGGTGAGGGATGCCGCGATGAACAGCACCGTACCAATGATACCGCTGACCAGAGGGGACAAAACCGATGCGGGAAGCATCATGACCACGATGAATACGGGCACCATGCAAATGCGTAGAACGGTCAGCTTGTTAGGAAGGTTCATTTTAGATTTTTTCTTTTCGCTCATGACTTTTTCTCCTTGATGTATGTATTTGGATTGTATCATACAAGTTTGTTGGGACGTCGAAATGTCGAGCAGGCTCGGTGACCGTCCCCTACGGTATAAGGGGTCATTCTTGTCGTGAGGAGCAAGCTCATCCCCTACGGAATATCGGGTACTTGCTATATACACGAATGGGGCAGGGGCCCCATGGGGGTACAGAAACACACCCCGCTGTCTGATCACTGTCCTATATCATTAACTATTCAAAAGTTCTTGGAGGAGGTCAAGGGGGAACCTTCTTTCAAGAAGGTTCCTCCCTTGCGTACTTCCTTATTCCTCCGCCATAGCAAAGCCGTACAGGTCATAGTCCACGACCTCACGGATCTTAACGGGGACGGTGGAACCGGGGGCGATGCGGGCTTCTCCGCGCCAGCGGAAGAAGACCTTGCCGTCGATTTCCGGCGCATCGGCAGCAGAGCGACCGAAGTAAGTCTCGTTGACGGGGTCATAGTCTTCCACGAGGACGGTAACCACAGAGCCGATCTTTGCCTTGTTCTGCTCTTCATTGATGCGAACCTGGGTGCGCATGAGAATGTCCATGCGATCCTGCTTCACCTGCTCGTCGATCTGATCGGGGAAATCGTAGGCGGCAGTTCCCTCCTCGCGGGAGTAAGTGAACACGCCCGCGTGCTCGAAGCGAGCCTCCTCCAAGAACTCAGCCAGCTCATTGAAGTCCTCCTCGGTCTCCCCGGGGAAGCCCACGATGAAGGTGGTGCGGATGACGATGCCCGGCACCGCGGTGCGGAGCTTTCTCAGCACCTCGCGGATCATAGCGCCGTCACCATGACGGTTCATGGCCGTCAGCATATGGTCGCTGATGTGCTGAAGGGGTAGGTCGATGTATTTAACAATACGAGGATTGTCGCGGATCTCGGCGATCAACTCGTCGGTGATCTTGTCGGGATAGCAGTAGAGCAGACGGATCCAAGGAATATCGGTAGCCTCCGTGATCTTGTGAAGCAGCTCATGAAGCGCATAATGGCCGTACAGATCCTTGCCGTAACGGGTGATATCCTGAGCGATGATCACCAACTCCTTGATGCCCTGCTCTCCCAGCTCCACAGCCTCAGCTACCAGATCCTCCATGGGGCGGCTGCGGAAATTACCGCGAATGGAAGGAATGGCACAGTAAGCACAGCGGTTGTCACAGCCCTCACCGATCTTGAGATAAGCCATGTATTCGGGAGTCGTCAAAACTCTGTCGCCGCCCAGACGGACGGTATTCTTATCCTCGAAGGAAGTATACTTCTCGGAAACAGAAAGATTTCTGCCCTTTTGGATCTGCTTTTCCACAGCCTTGATAGCCTCCACGATGTTGTGGATGCTGCCAACGCCCAAAAGCGCGTCCACCTCGGGCATCTGCTCCAAAATCTCCTCACGGTAGCGCTCAGGGAGACAACCTGTGACGATAATCCCCTTGAGATCACGGTTTTCCTTCAGCCAAGCCACGTCCAGGATGTTGTCAATGGCCTCCTTCTTGGCACTCTCGATAAAGCCACAGGTGTTGATGATGATGATATCCGCGTCAATGTCCTCAGGGGTGATCTCATACCCCGCAGACATGACCTCGTGGAGCATCACCTCGGTGTCAAGCTGGTTTTTGGGACAGCCCAGAGAAATAAATCCTATTTTCATGCTGTATTGCCTTTCTTAAGGAAACGGCTACCCGATTTCCTACATTACATAATCATACAGCATAATGATATCACAAATAACGAGAAATGTCAAGGAAAAGAGATGAGTTATTCCATGAAAAATAGGTGAACGAATTTTGGACAAGCCAAAAGAACACCGCCCGAAGCGGTGTTCTTTTACAAAATCATATTCAGACCTCGTCGACCTTGATGAGATTGGTATTGCCCGAGCGGCCAGGGGTATCGCCGCCCGTGATAACGATCTTCTCGCCGCGGGAAAGACCCAGGGTGTTCTTGGCGATATTCTTCGCCATATAGAACAGCACGTCGGTGGAGGAGAAGGTCTCGCACATGGCGGGAATAACGCCCCAGGACAGGGACAGACGGCGCCAGGTGCTTTCGTTGGTGGTCAGGCCGATGATGGGCACGGGAGAACGGAAACGAGAGACCATGCGGGCAGTCATCCCCGACATGGAGCAAGCCACCACAGCCTTGGCATTCAGGTCGATGGCCATACCGCAGGTATTGTGGGAAATGGCGTCCACCGCGTTCTTGATCTTAAATTCGGAGCTGTAGAACAGCTTACCATAATCAATGTTGTTCTCGGCAGTCTCAGCGATCTTAGCCATGGTCTTGACCGCCAGGATGGGATACTTCCCTGCTGCCGTCTCGCCCGACAGCATGATGGCGCTGGTGCCGTCGTACACGGCATTGGCCACGTCAGAGATCTCTGCTCTGGTAGGACGGGGATTATGGATCATGGACTCCAGCATCTCTGTCGCGGTAATGACACGCTTACCCAGCAGACGGCACTTGGTAATGAGCTGCTTCTGCATGGCGGGAAGCTGTTCAAAGGGCACCTCTACACCCATATCGCCACGGGCAATCATGATACCGTCACAGCACTCGCAGATCTCTTCAATGTGATCATAGCCGGATTGGTTCTCAATCTTGGCAATCAGCTCGATATCCTCGGCTCTGATCTCCTCAAGATAGGCTTGTACATCCAAAAGATCCTGCTTACCCGAAACAAAGGAGCAAGCAATATAGTCCACACCGTTCTCTACACCAAAGGCGATATCAGCCTTATCTTGCTCCGAGAGATAGGCCTGCTTCATCACCTTTCCAGGGAAGCTCATGCTCTTTCGGTCAGACAGCTCACCGCCGCACACCACACGGCAGTTGATCTCGCCGCCCTCGATGGCTACTACCTCAAAGGACAACAAGCCGTTATTAAGGAGAATGGTATCGCCCACCGACAGCTCTTCTGGCAGTTTAGCATAGCTGACAGACACACGGTGCTCGTCACCTACTACGTCATCGGTGGTAAAGGTAAAGGATGCGCCGTCAGCCAAAGTGATCTTACCTTTTTCAAACGTCTTGATACGGTACTCGGGACCCTTGGTGTCCAGCATGATGGCAACCGGCAAGCCCAGCTCACGGCGCACCTTCTTGATGGTGTCCATGCGAACTTTGTGATCCTCATGGGTGTTGTGGGAAAAATTGAGGCGCGCCACGTTCATGCCTGCACGGCAGAGACCCGCAATGGTCTCTTCGCTTTGGCTGGCAGGGCCGATGGTGCAAACGATCTTGGTTTTACGCATATGAATATCCTCCGCTATGATTCAGGCGGCTTGGCCTTTGATCCTGTTAACATTATACCATATTATGAGCAAAATTACAAGTATTCAGCCAGAAATGAAAAGGTTTTTACAAACCGTTTTTCACCTTCAGGGATTCTGACCCCCATGCGCGCCGAGGTCTCTCTGATTCTCAGTATCCCTGTGCGCGCATATGCCAAGGGCAAGGCCCTTGGCGGGATTCTTCACCGTGCAATACATGAAATACAAAAAGGACGACCCCAATCGTCCATATCGTGGCCATTTTTCAATGGTGTATTAAAATAGATTTCTGTGTGGTCGTTATAAAGCACGATCTGACGGACAAGCGAGCTCGGTATGCAGACCGCTATCGAAACTCTAACAGAATAATCAAGAGTGGCGACCGTTCGCGGTCGCCACTCAAAATTTGCGTCGGAGGAAGCAAAGAATATCCAAATCTGTTGAAAAGTTCATAAAAAAATGATATAATATTTTATTAAATAACAACTTAACGGAGATATATCATGGAAGATATTCTGATAAAAATACTTGTGTGCTTTATCGCAGGCGCGGGCGCGGGTATTGGAACGGGATTTGCAGGTATGAGCGCCGCCGCGGTAATAGGGCCTATGCTCATAACCTTTTTAGGTGTCCCTGCCTACGATGCGGTTGGCATAGGACTGATCAGCGACGTTCTGGCAAGTCTTGTCAGTGCGTATACCTATAAGAAAAGCGGAAACTTAGATGTAAAAAACAGCTTACCTTTGCTTGTGAGCGTTCTTATCGTAACGATGATCGGAAGTTTTGTTGCAAGCTTTCTGCCCGAGCAAGCCATGAGTGGCACAATGCAAATAGCATTGATTATCATCGGACTGCGTTTTCTTTTGAAGCCCGTCACCAAAACAAGAGAGCAATTGGAAGAAAGCTCTCCAAAAGGAAGACTGATCAAGGCAATCGTTGGCGGCATATTCGTTGGCTTTATCTGTGGCTTTGCAGGCGCGGGCGGCGGAATGATGCTGTTGCTCGTTCTGACTTCCTTCCTTGGATATCCCATGCATTTGGCAGTAGGTACAAGCGTTTTCATTATGGCATTTACGGCACTGACCGGTGGTATCAGCCATTTTATGATCGGAGGTCTCCCCGACGTTCTTTGCCTTGTGTTGTGCGTTGTGTTTACCCTGCTTTGGGCAAGAATCGCCGCGAAGATCGCCAATAAAGCTAACGCAAAGACTTTAAACCGCGTGGTCGGTATTGTAATGATCGTCACGAGCGTCGTGATCTTGGCAGTGAATTATCTTTAATTGATAAATAAAGCAGCAAGGGCTGACGGATGATTAACCGTCAGCCCTTATGTTATTTTAGTGGCAGCTATGACCTCCGCAGTTATGCTTGCCGCAACCGTGGTCGCCGCAACTGTGACCGCCGTTACCGTGCTCGTGATCGTGGTGGTCGCACTTGACGTTGGGGTTATAGCCAAGGTTATTCACAAGAAACGCCTCGACTGCCGCGTCGCAAGCTCCGCTGACACCGCCATAGAGCTTGATGCCTGCCTCTGCAAGAGCCATCTGTGCGCCGCCGCCGATGCCTCCACAAATGAGAACATCAACACCGATGACCTTCAAAAATCCCGCAAGTGCTCCGTGTCCATGTCCGTTGGTATCGATTATCTCAGAGGATAGGATTTTATCGCCTTCAACCTCATATACCTTAAACTGCTCGGTATGACCGAAGTGCTGAAAGATCTGTCCATTTTCATAAGTTACTGCAATTTTCATAATAAAACATATACTCCTTTTTATTTACATTTCCCAGCTTCCGAGCCAATTTGAGAACTCCATATAGATCTCCTGCATTTCAGCCGCAAGCTCTTCGCCTTTATTCAGCGTGAATACCCAATCCTCTTTGCCGAACTTTTCTATGTATTTGTATTCGGAAGTATAGTTTTTGTTTTCAAGCTCACCGAGTGCCTTATTTGCAAGTGCTTCTGCCTTACGCACGTTGGCAACGAGATCCGCGAATGCGGTTTTATCTACCGCCTCAATTTCGGCTACGATAGCGTCAAAGTACCCCTCCTTATAGCCATAGTTGTACTGCGCACCGTCTTTATAGATAAAGTTTTCCGCATCGCTTGCATACAGAAAATAGCCCGGAACGGTTTCACCGTTTTCATTCGTATAACTATTGACAAAATAAGTATTCCACGCACACAGGAAGTTTACGTAATCATACATTTTATAGATGTCATTCACTACGTCTGTATTGGCAATCTTCTGCCAGAGCGCCATATCCTCTGAAAGATCCTCAGCTTTAATAATGGTATAGGTCGCGTCTACGATCTTACAGCAGAATTCATATCCGTACATATCGGTAAACGGCTTATCTTCGCTCTCTGATACCTCAAGAGTTCCTACTACTTGGATCGCTTGAGTTGTATATGAGAAAGACTCTCCCTTCTTGGGATATATCTCCATTGTATTGGAAAGCTGTGAGGTATT
>JAFTIL010000092.1 GCA_017456905.1 Clostridia bacterium | reverse complement strand
ATAGCCGCTGAAAGCGGCGTGCGTCACGATGGGAGTTGGGTTCTGAGGGAGAACCGTAGGTTCTATCCCTCAGCGGCGCTTCTTTTGTAACTTTTCTTCCGCTGTAGGAAGAAAAGTTAGTAAGATAAACAACAATTTACAGCACCAACGCTCCCTCGCGGGAGGTTGTTCGCACAGATTGAACCTCCCCGATATTGGAAGCCGCCCCGCAGGGGCCAACAATTTACCTCCCAAGTATGGTTTTTGTATCAAATCTTCGCTACCTACTGGACAAGCCGTTCAAAATGTGGTATACTATAAAATAATCTGATTTTACGGAGGTTTTACAATGACCCCTGCCTATATCACCCCCCCGAGAGAAAAAAGAGCTTACAAATTCTCCTGGCTCCGCATGATCGTCATGGGGCTGTTTCTCTTTGCCCTGATCACCGTCTGCCTGTATCTCTATCACACCGCCTTCCGCGAATACGGCGGTTATCTCACCGATGAAAAGAAAAAATCAACCGCATGGATGATTGAACAACTGAGCTTTATGCTCCCCTTCATCGCCGTGGCCGTATTTCAATACGCGGTCTACGCCAAGCACGACAACCGTGACGGCGTTCTGCAACGGGAGCGCGCCTACGAGATCCTGATCGCCGCCGCCCTCACTTATCTGGTGCTTTTGCCCCTGGTGTGGTGGTACAGCGACACCAAGCTGATCCTGTCCTTGATGGCTGAAACAGACGTGCCCAAGACCGAAGCCAAAGAGTACGAGACCATCATGCTTCTGGTCGCCGAATGGTTCATCCGTCTGGCCATTCCCCTATGCCTTTTGTTCATCTATCACATGGCCCGCGCCAAGGCAGAGGTGATCGAGGCCGCCGAAAATGCCGCAGAAGCGCAGAAAGCCGCGGTGGAAAGCCATCCGTCCGACGCGAAGGCCTCTGAGATCACCGACGCACCTACGGAAGAAATTCCTTCAATTCAAGGAGAAACCCAATGATCCATACCCGCCGTCTCTTTGACGAAAACAGTCATCTTTTTGATTTTACGGCCACCGTTCTATCCGTAGATCCCGCCGAGGACGGCAACCTCTCCGTCGTTCTTGACGCCACCGCATTCTTCCCCGAGGGCGGAGGTCAATCTCCCGACACAGGTACCCTGGGAGGATGTTCCGTCATCGACGTGCAGGAGCGAGACGGTGTGATCTATCATACGGTCAAGACAGAAGCGCCCTTCCTCGCCGTAGGTGATCCTGTTGTGGGCCATCTCGACCGAGAGGTACGTCTTCGCAAAATGCAGAACCACTCAGGAGAGCATATCATTTCTGGCATCGTTCACCGTCTTTACGGGTACACCAACGTAGGCTTTCACCTGGGCTGTGGGGACGTGACCCTGGATTTTGACGGCGTACTGACCCGTCAGCAGCTCAATGCCATTGAGGACGAGGCTAATCGCATTATTGCGGCCTGTCTGCCTGTCAAGGCCTACTACCCCGCCCCCGAGGTACTGGCGACTCTCACGTACCGCGCCAAGCTGGATCTGACCGAGAACGTCCGCATGGTGGAGATCGGTCAAGAGGAAGATATGATGGATCGCTGTGCCTGCTGTGCGCCTCACGTGGACAATACGGGGGAGATCGGTATCATTAAGCTCCTGGACTTCATACATTACAAGGGCGGCGTGCGCATCCATATGCTGTGCGGTCTGGATGCCTTGGAGGACTACCGCCGCAGATACACCGACGTGGCCCTTCTTGCCTCCCGCTTATCTGTGAAGCAATCCGAGCTGGTGACAGGCTTTGACCGTCTTGCCGCCGAGATCGAGGCCCAAAAGCAAACCATTTTTGAGCTTCGGCAGACCATCCTGACCATGACCCTGTCCTCCCTGCCCGAGACCGAGGGAAGCCTGTGTCTTTTTGAAGAAACGGGAGACGCAAACGCCATGCGGCGGCTCCTCAATCAAGCCGTCCCCAAATGTAAAAAGCTGTGCGGTGTATTCAGCGGAGACGACGAGAACGGCTATCGCTACTTCATCGGACGTGGGGACGCTTCCATTGACCTGAAGCAGTACAACAAGGAGATCAGCGCCGCTTTGAATGCCAAGGGCGGCGGTTCCTCCGAAATGCTCCAGGGACGGGCAGCGGCCGCGAAAACGCAGATAGAGGCTTATTTCAAGACTTTTTCATAATATTCCAAAGCCACGGGAGACCGTGGCTTTTTAGAGGTTCCCTACAATTATCATACACGCCTTTTACCCGAAATTCACAATTTCTTTACCCTTTGGTTTATTTGTTGTCACGGAAACATGATATGCTAAAATTAGCGAATTTCGGGAATTTCTTCTAACCCCCCCGAAAAAGAAAGGAAAAACCTTATGAACGCTGTCATGGAGTTTATCGTATCTTCCGTTTTACCATTGGTAGGCGGCCTTTGTTTGTTCCTCTTTGGTATGAACACCATGGGGGGCGCCTTGGAGCGCCGTGCAGGCTCCAGCTTGAAGGCTTTGCTTGGCAAGCTGACGCACAACACTTTCTTAGGCTTTTTGACAGGTACGGGTGTCACCGCGGTGATACAGTCCTCCTCTGCCACTACCGTCATGGTCGTTGGTTTCGTCAATACAGGTCTTATGACCCTACGCCAATCCATCGGTGTTATCATGGGTGCTAATGTTGGCACCACCATTACTGCTTGGATCCTCAGCCTGCAAAACGTGGGCGCGCTCGGCAGTGACACCTGGTATTTAGATATTCTTAAACCCACTTCCTTTTGCGCGGTTCTCGCCCTTGTCGGTATCGTCATGTATATGATGCCCAAGTCCACTCAAAAGCGCAAGGATACCGCCACCATTATGCTGGCCTTTGCGGTTCTGATGTTCGGTATGGATATCATGTCCGATGCCATGAAGCCGCTCACCGCTTCCCCCACTTTCCAAAATCTGTTCATCGCCTTTGGCAATAACCCCATCCTGGGTATGTTGGTGGGTGCTATTCTGACAGGCATCATCCAGTCCTCCTCCGCCTCTGTGGGTATTCTTCAAGGCTTTGTCACCGCCGCCATTCTGTCGGGCAACCCCGAGGCTACCGCGCCTCTGACCTTCGGCGCTCTGCTCCCCATCATCATGGGTCAGAACATCGGCACCTGCATCACCGCCGCCATTTCCGCCATCGGCACCAGCGTCAACGCAAGACGTGCCTCTATGATTCATCTGCTCTTCAACATCATCGGTACCGGCGTGCTGCTCACCGGCTTTTATGTCATCGAGGGTGTGGCTCACCCCGTCCTCTTCGATACCTTCGTAGGTCCCTGGGGTATTCCTCTGGCACACACCACCATGAAGCTGATCTGCGTGCTGCTGATGATGCCCGCCAACCGCCTCCTCGAGAAGCTGGCCATCCTCATTGTCCGCGAGCCCAAGACCGCCAAGGCTGAAGAGAGCATCAAGCTGGACGAACGTTTCCTGAATTCTCCCACCGTGGCTTTGCAGCAGGCCCACGCCCTCACCGTCAGCATGGCTGATGACGCCGTGAAGGGTTTGAAGGACAGCCTCTATTCCTTGAATAATCTGACGCCTCAGTTGGCCGCCTCCATCCGCGAGTACGAGGACAAGGGTGACCATTACGAGGACGTGCTCGGCACGTATCTCGTGAAGCTGTCGGGCTGTCAGCTCACCGAGGACGAATCTGCCGAGGTTGCCAGCCTCCTGCACCTAATCGGTGACTTCGAGCGTATCTCCGACCATGCGGTGAACATTCTGGAATCCGCCGAGGAGATCAAGGAAAAGAATCTGGTGCTGACCGAGCAGGCCCGCGCCGAGCTGACCGTGCTGTCCACCGCCGTAAACGAGATCCTGACCCTGTCCCAGAAGGCCTTTGTGGAAAAGGACTTCACCGCCGCTATGCAGGTAGAGCCTCTGGAGCAGGTCATCGACGAGCTCAAGGAAGATATGCGCGCCTCTCACATTGTCCGTCTCCAGCAGGGCAACTGCACCATCGAGGGCGGCTTCGTCTGGAACGATCTGCTCACCAACCTGGAGCGTATTGCCGACCACTGCTCCAACATCGCAGGCTGTGTCATTGATACCGCCGAGCAGAACCTCAACCTCCACGAGTCCCTTCGCAATGCCCGCGAAAACGACGCCAATTACGAGGTCATGCACAAGCAGTACGCCGAGAAATATTCCATCGCTCATCTGTAATTTTTCAACAAACACAGAACGCCTCCGCGCAAGGGATGATCCCAAACGCGGAGGCGTTTTTCTGTTTGTTGATTAAAAATTTCTCCCGAGACTATTTCTTTTGACAACACTCTTTCCAGTAGGCAAAGGTCTTCAGGATTCCCTCGTCGGCGTCGCTGCCCCGACACTCGAACTTATATCCGGGAGCGCTTTCGATGGTCATGATGCCACGAAAATCTATATCCCGTACTACGCGGGCGATCATGGGAATATCCAGGGGGCCGTCCTCCAGGAACAAATGGATATCGTTCTCTCCATCGTTGTTGTGCAGGTGCATTTCAAAAATGGGAAACTCCTTGGAGGCCAGGGCGCGCATAAACTCGTTGTACCCAGGATTTTCACACACGGGGCACTCGTCAAAGCGATTGGTGAACAGGGGCTTACCGCTCTTGTTCCTTCCCATGATGCGAAGAAACATATGGCCAAGATCAATGAGATACCCAAAGCGGCGGTTGCCCTTGAGATATTCGATCTGATAACGCTCGTCGGGGGTGAGACCGAAATCCTCCACCGCCACGAGACAGCCCTCCACGTGATCCAGTACGTAATTCAGATACGGCGCAATACGGTCTCTGATGGGAGCAGGCACGTCGAAAGAGAGGATCTTGATCAAGTCATTGGTTCTTTGCCACGCGGCCAAAGCGTCAATCCCGCGGCGGAAGGCCAGGATGCGTTCGGTCTCATGAGAACGCGGCAGGGCGTAATGGACGGTCAGACGCACGTTTCTCTCCCGAACCGCCTTGGCAAGCAGGTCTCCCTCGCCGCGCACGAGGGCATCCACGAACTGTGCGCCGTGAACGCTGACGGCATCAAAGCCTTTTTCGGCAAAGAAACGAATATTCTCTTCTATGGTGCGGTGGGGATAATGCCAAATGGCCAGGCAGTTTTTCATGACGGAGCCTCCTTCCGGGGGGTTACACTCTCAGTTTACCATATTTTTTCGGAATTGTCAAATACTTTAGCCGATTTTTCTTGATTGGCGTCGAACGATTCTTTTTGAGGGTGACAAAATTCCCTTGCGTCCGCGTTTGATTTGTGGTATGCTGACGTACAACGTTCCGAAAAAAAGGAGGAATCGACATGAAAAAGGAATATTCCAAACACCCCCGCAGCCCCCGTTATTTCTTACTGTGGACGGGCCTTCTGGCGCTGATACTGCTGGTTGTAGGTTGCACCAAGAATCAAGAGGAGAGCGACAGCACGGGCGAGACCGACACCGCAGCCGAGGTCACCACCGCCGCCGAGACCTTTCCCCAGACAAGTTCCCCCGAGGACGCTCTGCTCTCCTACTACGAGGCACTCATCGAGGAGTTGCGCGCCGAGCTTTTGCAGGAAAAAGAGGATCGCTACATATCCGATCACGAGTACAAGACCCGCTTGGAGGAATTGGAAGCGGCGCTGAAGGCCTGGGAAGCCTCCACAAAGCCCGATGACACCCCCACGGGCGGCACCCCCGAGACTGAGCCACCCGAAACGAAGCCTGCAGAGACCAAGCCCGTTGTGATCACCGCCCCCTTTGATTATCGTTTGGAGAACGGAGAAGTCATCATCACCGCCTACAAGGGCAAGGAGACCACGGTGACCGTTCCCACCCAGATCGACGGCTACCCCGTCACCGCCATTGACGACCACGCCTTCCAGAACACCGCCATTGTGTCGGTGATCCTGCCCGGTTCGGTCAAGTCGGTGGGGTGGTTTGCCTTCTACGGCTGCTTCGGGTTAGAGATCGTGGCCATTCCCGCCTCGGTCACCAATATCAGCTACGCCGCCTTTGACGGCTGTCCCAACCTGACCCTGCTCTGCCCCGCCGACTCCTACGCCGCCAAATACGCCGTGAGCTTCGGGCTGAAGCATGAATACGTGTGAGGGGCGTGCGGTTGTCTGAACATTTAATTGTTGTTAGCGGGCAGTGCCCGCTAAACAACAATTTACCGTATCAACAACCCATCGCGTGGTATAGTTCGCATAGGTTGAACATCCTCGGTATTGGGAGCCGCACTGCGGCCAACAATTGAGCTGAACAGACATCATGAGCATACATAAAAATCCCTCATTTTAGGCAAATGAGGGATTTTTCATCACAGCTTCACGATCTTATCTTCAAGCTTCGCGCCCTTGCGAAACTTGGGTACGGTCATGGTACGGCCGTTGTTGACCACGGACAGCTCGGACAGAAGTCCTACCGCCGTCCACTCGCAGGCATCGTACACGTCTACCGCGGGCTTGCATCCCGTGCGGATGGCTTCAATGAAATCAGAGACAATAAAGAAGTCACCGCCGCCGTGACCGGCACCCGCTTGCTCGGCGGTGGCGTTGCGATAACGCTCGGGAAGATACTCATTGTAGTCGGATAGAGCCTGCCAGGTCATTTCCCAGGAAACGTTAGTATCGCTGAGGAAGGAGATCTTGTCCCGATCGCCGAAGCCCTGGGCGGACTGGAAGGCGCCTTGGGTGCCCTGCAGGTGGTAATGGGTCATGTTGTGAGGGCGGGGAGAGGTGCAGTCCACGCGGAGCTGTACCAGCTTACCGCTCTCCAGACGGCACATGGTCGTCGTGCCGCTGTCCTGTTTAAGTCCCAGGTCGTTATATACACCGGGAGAGAAGGTAGAGATCTCGGCGATATGATCGCCGGGGAACCATTGCATCACAGGGCCCAGAGAATGGGTGGGATAGAAAGCGCCGCGCTTGCCGCACTGCCAGAAGGAGCGCCAGGATGTCTTTCCGTTGGGATAGGTAAAGAGGCAATTGATGTTGTGGAGGTACGCACCTTCGGCGTAGTAGCACTCGCCAAACATTCCCTTTTTGACCAGCTCCTTGACAAGCTGAACGTTGGGCATATACATATAGTTTTCAGCCATCATGTAGGTCTTGCCGTACTTTTCCACAGACTCACAAAGCCACCACAGCTCGTCCATGGTCACGCCTGCGGTGACCTCGCTCATGACGTGCTTCCCCGCTTCCAAGGCGGCGATGGCCTGGGGCACGTGGCATTGCATGGGGGTTGCAATGACCACGGCATCGATATCCGACTCCAGCATATCGTCAAAGATGCGGTAGCGGTGCTGCTTGGCAATATTCAGATTGTCGCCTTCTCGGTTGAGCACGGACTCATCCAGGTCGCAGAGGGCGGTGATCTCCACGTTTTCCATGGCGTTGAAGCCCATGACGGTGGACAGACCGCGAGCACCCGCGATACCCACCTTGATCTTTTTGTTCTCCATATCCAAAGACCTCCCATAGAGTAGTTGGCTACAGTATAGCACAAAAAACAGCGGGATGCAAGCGATTTGGGGAAAATCAAGAAAGAAATTTCAGACCGAAGCGTCGGACGTCAAGAGAGGATCGCCTCCTTCGGAGGATGCTTTCCTCCGAACCACCGCACGGGCGATGCCCAGCCCGCACAAGCCGCCGCTCAAAATCATGCTCAATATGATAAAGACGTATTTGACAGCCTTCAAAAACGGGTAAACAGGGTCGATATTCAGCTCCATACCCATAAAATAGCGATAGGACATATACTCATTCAGCACCAGTGCGTTATTCACCTGTCCCGCTTGAAGATAAGGATGAGAGAAGGCGTAAAGCAGGATCTCGCCCGCAACCACCATGGCGGCATACAAACAAGCCGTGGTGATGCCCGAGCGCTCCTTGCGTTTCAAAACGAGGATCAAGCCCACCACCGAAGCGGCAAGGCACACCGCCAAGGCCAGAATCACGTGCAAATACCGAAGCACAGCCCCGCCGAACAGCTCCCATTGAAAAGTTAACGTATAGCTTCCGTCTATGACGTCCACGCCGTGAGAATCCAGCTTGACGGCGTTGTAGGTGATCTTCCAGAGCATCAGCATGGGAATCTGGATAATAGCCAAGGCAATGGCCAATATCTTTTGCAAGCGTATAACAGTTTGGTTCATCGTTAGCTCTCCTTTTACAAGTTAATTTCGGTACTGATCACAAAGACCGTCTCGTCGGTCTTCTTTTTATTTGCTTTAGGGCGGATATCTCGGTAGGTCACCGACATGGTCTTCCCTTCCGTGTCCTCGTGTATGACCAGACCCCCCACGTATCCCGTAGGTGGACAAGCTCTGACGGCGGTACACAGCCCGTCGTACCAAGCGTTCACCTCCTCGGGGGTCAGATCTCCGTTCAGATCCGTTTTGCCAAATTCCCGCAGGCTCAGCCTTCTTTTCTTTTCAATACAGGCAAGCAGTCGGGCAAGATATACGTTATCCGTTGCCACAGTCTCCTCCTTTCTCACCTTTCTCGGGTGCTGACGGTGACAGTATAGCATATTTCGGACGGAGCATCCCGTTTTTGGGATAATTGGTTGTTTTTTGGGATAAGTGGTATTTGACAACCGTTCGGTTTCATGATATAATATAGCCATCAAGCCCGAAGGGAGGATCCTATCCCATGCTGACCATCGCCGTCTGTGACGATAATCCCCAATTTGCCCACCGTCTCACACAAAAGCTGCGGGAGCTCTGTGCCTATCACATCCCCGACCGTGTAGATTGCCATATCACCCCCGCCTTTGGCTTGGGTGAAGACGTGCTGACCTATGTGCGAGAGCACGCCATCAACGTCCTGTTTTTGGACATCGATATGCCCGGTATGAACGGCTTTCGTCTGGCCTCGGGGCTGCGGGAGACCTCCCCCGACACGATCATCATTTTCGTGTCCGCCTACGAGGATTTCGTCTACAGCTCCTTTGAATACGCCCCCTTCCGCTTCCTCCGCAAGTCCCATCTGGAGGAAGAGCTGCCCGATACCTTCCAAAAGGTCATCGAAAAGTGTATCCTGGACAGTGAAGCCCTGCCCTTCGAGACCACCGAGGGAGAAATACTTTTGCGCCTCAAGGATATCATGTACTTTGAGGGAGAGAAAAACTATTACAACATCCATATGGCCCAGGGCACGGTCTACCGCTGTCGCGGCACCATGACCTCGGTGGAGGCAATGGTAAAAAAATACGATTTCTTCCGTGTTCACGCCTCCTGTATGGTCAACCACGAGCATATCCGAAGCATCCGCGACGAGGGGAGCGTTTATATGAAAAACGGCACCCTCATGAGCGTCAGCCGTCGCAAAATGACGGAATTCCGCGAGGCTTATATGCAGTTCACCCGAAGGAGGTTTACAAGATGACACCCTCCGTCTTGATCGGCTTTATCGTAGAGCTGGCCGTCTCCCTTTTCGACAGCATCCTCTGTATCTACTTCATCCTCCGCTATCACGGTGTCTCCCTCAAAAAGAGCAAGCTGACCATCCCCGTGATCTTACTCTACTACGGTATCGTCCTCGTGGGCGATTTTATCATCCCAGGCTTCTACACCTTGATTTCCGTGATAGTGCTTCTGCTCTCCATCACCTTTTCCCTGTGGGTTTCGGGCGCCTTTCACAACCGAAAAGTCATCTTCCGCGCCTTGTTTGCCCCTTGCATCTACGAGATCGTCTTTATTCTTTTGTCCAGTCTCATCTACATGACGCTCTCCCTGTTCATTGAGGACATCGACCTTCTCATGCAGGGCTCGGTGGGGATCGCACGATACATTTACATCCTCCTGCACAAGACCTCCCTCTTCGCCATTCTCATGCTCATTCTCCACGTTTTCCGAACCGACGAACGCATGGACATCCGCAACGGTATTCTGACCTTTCTCCTTTCCCTGACCACCATTTTGGGTCTGGGTGCCACCATGACGGTAGCCGTCGCCTCCGAAACCGCCTATCTGTTGCCCCTGTTTATCATCGTGGCCGCCTTCATTCTCATCAATATCTTCCTTTACGTCCTGCTTTCACAGATCCAACGCCTCCAAAAAAGCCGTTATGAGCTGAAGCTCCTTGAGGAAAAGATGGCCTTTGAAGAGGAGCGGCACAGAAATGCCGCCGCCGTTTGGGAAAATGTCCGCAAGGTACAGCACGATATGAAGCAACATCTGACCGTCATGGCGGGCCATTTGGATGCGGGGAAGCCCGAGGATTGCCAAGAATACGTCCGTATGCTGCTCCCCCAAGTGGAGCAGATGGGCAAGCTCATCCGCTCGGACAACGCCGTGTTGGATTACCTCATCAACTCCAAGCTCTGCGCTCTGAAGGACACGAAGGTCATTATCTCAGGCGCGGTAGGTGATCTTTCGGACATACGCGACGCTGATCTCGCCTGCATGATCGGCAACGTTTTGGACAACGCCATCGAGGCCGTGGCCGAGGCGGAGGAAAAGCGCATTGAGCTTTTGTTCACCAAGCAAAACGAGAACCGCATCATCATCTGCAAAAACACGGTGCGCGCCTCGGTCCTGCAGAGCAATCCCAAGCTGCACACCACCAAGTCCTCAGGAGATGCTCATGGCCTGGGACATCAGATCGTGGAAAAGCTGGTCTCTGACTACCACGGTATGATCGACTATTTTGAAGAGTTCGGTATGTTCGGCGTGCAGATCATTTTGCCAACACCCCATGATACGCAAGCGTAATAAATACAAAAAGCGGAGACACCTGTCTCCGCTTTTTATATGATAATTGGGACTCTGAACCCCGCCGAGCAGAGCTCGGCATCAAGTTGCTCGGGCAAAGTGCAAGCGAGAGCTTTCGTTGACAACTTGAAGTGGTTTCTTCACCCTTCTTCGACGCCAAAATAATAGAGCCACCCGAAGGTGGCTCTATTATTTTGGTGCCGGTGGTGGGACTCGAACCCACACGATGTCGCCATCAACGGATTTTGAGTCCGTCACGTCTGCCAGTTCCATCACACCGGCGCATTCAATTTCGCGCTCCGAGGGAGCAACATGGGTATTGTATCACAAAGTGAAGAAAAAGTCAAGGGGTGTTTTGAATTTTTATGGCTCAATC
This sequence comes from Clostridia bacterium, assembly GCA_017456905.1. Taxonomy (GTDB): domain Bacteria; phylum Bacillota; class Clostridia; order Oscillospirales; family CAG-272; genus CAMEON01. The sequence continues at coordinate 12,600 of JAFTIL010000092.1, read as the reverse complement.
AGCAAAAAATCTTATGGAGCATTGGCAAAACTTGCCCTCCAACCCTTGCCAAATCTCCCAAAGTGTGCTATAATAATTTTGAATATACTTTTCCCAAAAGGGGGACACATAAAAAATGAATCTCTTTACCATGAAAGCAGGCGATACCGTATGCGGCTTCCGCATTGAGCGCAGCGGTATCATCCCCAAGATGAACGCCTCCTACGTCAAGCTGACCCACGAAAAAACAGGGGCGGCTCTGTACTATACCGACCGTGACGATGGACAGCTCATCTTCTCGGTGGGCTTCCGCACCATCCCCGAGGACGACACAGGTGTATTCCACATTCTGGAGCACTCCTGTCTCGACGGCTCTGAGTCCTATCAGCTCAAGGAGCCCTTTGTCAATCTCATCAAGACCTCCATGGCCTCCGACCTCAACGCCTCCACCTACCCCGAGCGCACCATGTACTATTTCGTCACCACAAGCGAGCGGGACTACATGAACATGATGCAGGTGTATCTGGACGCCGTGTTCCACCCCCTGCTCCTTTCCGACCGCCGCATTTTCGAGAAAGAGGCGTGGCATCTGGAGCCTGACGGCAACGGCGGCGTAAACTATTCGGGCGTGGTGTTCAACGAGATGCAGGGTCATGACAACAACGCCGACTACGTCATGTGGAACGCCGCCGCAAAGCAGATGTTCCCCGACCGTTATCCCGCTTGCAATTCCGGCGGCGACCCTTACCACATCCCCGACCTGTCCTACGAGCAGTTCTGTGAGACCTACCGCCGCTTCTACGGCAACGACAACGCCATCTTCTATCTCTCAGGCCGTTTAGGGCTTGAGGAAGAGCTCAGCTACATTGACGGCGTGCTGTCTGCCCGCCCCTCCTTCGGCTATGAAAAGCCCGCTGTGGTCACACCCCAGTCTCCCGTAATCAGCAAGAACAGCGTTTACTATCAGCTCAGCGAGAAGGAAGAGACCGCCGGCAACACCCACCTGATGCTGGCCTATGCCCTGCCCCAAAACCGCGGAGACGAGCTTTCCCTGGCCTTCAACCTGCTGTCCAACTATCTGGCAGAAACCACCGAATCTCCCCTTTCTGCCGCTGTGCTGAACGCCGACGTAGGTCTGGACTTTGCCATGGGCTGTGACGTGGACTGCCTCCAGCCCCTCGTTTTCTTCACTTTGGGCAAGTCCGATCCCGAAAAGGCCGACGGCTTTGCAAAGATCGTCACCGACACGCTCCGCAAATTTGCCACCGAGGGCTTGGACAAGGATCGTATCAACGCCCTGCTGGATCGCCACGAGACCGACTGCCGCCGCGCCGCGCTCCGTGTGGATTCCGGCTTTATGCTCATGATCTCCTTCATCCGCGAGCACGTGATGACGGGAGACGTCACCACCGTGGACAGCCTCGCCGTCCTGCGTGAGAAGTTGGCCGCCGATCCTCTGTACTTTGAGCATCTTATTGAGAGCTTCATTCTGAACAGCGACCACCACGCCATGACGGTCTGCATCCCCTCCCGCACCAAGGAGGAGGAGCGCCGCACCGCCATGAAGACTCGTCTCGAAGTCGAGATGGCCAAGTTGAACGCCACGCCCGACGGCTACGCACAAATGTCTCAAAGTGTGGATGCGCTCAACGCATATCTGGTGGCCGAGGACACCCCCGAGGCCATCGCCTCCATTCCTCACCTGACACCCAAGGATCTGACGGATCTCCGCAAGAACCGCGACATCAAGGCTTTAAAAGCGTCCGTTGGTAATGGTGAGGTCACTTCCCTGTTCTACGAGACCCGTGCCGAAGGTATGGTGCTGGCGGGCTGGCTCTTTGATCTGGGTGTTATTCCCGCAGAAGACTTAAAATATGTCCGTTGTCTCAAGGACGCCCTCATGGATCTGCCCGCCGCAGGGTATACTGTCAGTGAGCTGTCCGATCTTTGGACCAAGCTGCAAACCAACGTGGACTGGAGCTTTATCCAGGCCGTGACGGGCACAGGAACCGACGGTTACCGTCAGTATCTCCAGGTGCGTATCGACACCCCCGAGGAGCATCTGGCCGAGGCTACGGCTCTGCTCTCCAAGGTGATCACCGAGACCGTCTTTGACAAGACCATCCTGAGCCGCATTTTCTCCAACACCGCCAACTTCAAGAACCATCTTATCATGCGCGGCAACGGTACCGCCGTGCAGATGGCCGAAGCAAGTCTGTCGGTTGCGGGTGCCGTCCGCTGGGAGCTGACGGGCGTTCCCGCTTACAATTACCTCTCCAAGCTGGCCGACGGTTTTGACGCCAACGCCGACGAGCTGATCGAGGGCCTGTCCCGTGTCAGCAACGCCATTTTCGGCGCCACCTCTCCCCTGTGCTACTGCATCGGCAGTGCTGAGGCATACGGCATCTGGGCCAAGGCGCTGGCTGATCTGCCCCTGTGCGCCGAGGGTACTGCCGAGGCCGTCTCCGTGGCCACTGCCCCCTGTGTTCACAGCGCCCTGTCCATCCCCGGCAACGTCAACTACTGCTGTGAGTCCTACGCGCTGGCAAATGCAGGTGCTGTCTACTCCCCTCGGATGCAGGTCATTACCTCCCACCTTTACAGCACTTATTTCTGGGACGAGATCCGCGCCCGCGGCGGCGCTTACGGCGCTTCTGCCGTGGCCTTCCCCTACGGGCTTGTATCCTTCGTTTCCTACCGTGATCCCCGCGTGACCGACACCTACGAGGTCTACAGCCGTCTGCCCGATTGGCTGGATGCTCATATTCCGAGTGAGGACGAGCTGGGGAGCCTCATCGTCAGCACCATTGGTTCGGGCTACTGCACGCCTCAAAGTCCTCTGGACGAGGGTGTAGCCGCGCTGACCCGCTATCTCAAGGGCAAGACCGCCGCTGACGTGACCGCCGATATCAACACCATCCTCGCCACCGAGGCAAAGGATTTCACAAGCTTCTCTGCCCTCATTCGCAAGATGAATGAGCAAAAATCAAGCCTCCGAACCGCCGTTGGCGGCAAGGAAGCGCTCTCCGCTTCAGGACTGTTTGAGAACATCGAGGAGCTTTAAGGGGTACGCCAAGGGAAACTTTTTGAAAAAAGTTTCCCTTGAACCCTTCAAAAACTTTTAAAACAAAGAATATTTTGGGGAAGAGATCGTACAGCGAGAAGTATCTCTATACCCCCATGGGGCCCCTACCCCATTCATAAGGAGAAAATTATGTCAAACAAAGATAAAAAAATTGTCGTCACCGTGGCGGGGCTGTCCCCCAAGGAGCAGAAGAAGGTCACGGGACGCCTGGTAAAAGCCGTCATGAAGGACAAGGGCTACCGCAAGGCTGTAGCCGCCACGGGCAAGAAGATCACCGAAGAGGCCGCAGAAGCCGCCGCCCGCGTGGCCGTGTCCGAGGCTCTCGGCACCAACGAGGGTGCTGATAACAGCGTGACCCTCCACACCTCGGGACTGGATCTTTACGCCGATCTGGTGGCACGCTTCGCCAAGGCTCGCCGCAAAAAGATCAAAAACGAGAAGAAGGCCGCCAAGAAGTACGCCAAGGATCTCAAGAAAAAGGGCGGCAAGCTGGATAAAAAAACAGGCCTCATCAAGCTCATGAAGGCTGAGAAGCTGAAAAAGGCCCCCATGGCCAAGAAGCATAAGCCTTACAAGGCCAAGAAAAAGAAGTAACGAACATCAGAAAACTCTCTTGACGGAAAAGCGATCACGAATTCTCCATCAAGAGAGTTTTTAAAAAGGGCCTCCTCTAAAAATCAATTCATTTATTTGCCGCCGATGGACGGCAGAACGGAGTTTACTATGACTACGAAAAAGAACGTCGCCGTCATCACCGGCGCTTCCTCCGGCATGGGACGTGTTTTTGTCACGGAGCTGGATAAACAGCAGAAATTCGACGAGATCTGGGTCATCGCCCGCCGTCTCGATCGTTTGGAATCCCTCAAAGGGCTGACCCGCGCCGAGATCCGCCCCATCGCCCTGGATCTGGGCAAAAAAAAGGATCTTGGCATTTACAAAAAACTGCTTGCCGAAGAAAAGCCCCACGTCACGGTGCTGGTCAATGCCGCGGGCTTTGGCAAGTTCAAGGCCTTCACCGAGCTTCCCTTGGAGGATCAGCTCGCCATGATCGACCTCAACGATAAGGCGCTGGTGGCCATGACCTACATGACTCTGCCCTATATGCAGGAGGGCGACGAGATCTATCAGCTCGGTTCCCTGTCCTCCTTCCAGCCCGTGCCTTATATCAACGTATACGGTGCCTCCAAGGCCTTCGTGCTGAGCTTTTCCCGCGCATTGAACAAAGAGCTTGAAAAGCAGGGGCGCGGCATCCGTTGCATGGCAGTCTGTCCCGGGTGGGTACGCACCGACTTTTTTGAGCGCGCCGTGGTGGACGACACCATCACCTACTACAACCGCTATTTCTCCCCCGAAGAGGTGGTCGCCCGTGCCCTGTCTGACATGAAGAAGGGCAAGGACGTTTCGGTTTGCGGCGCATCCATCCGCGCCCAGGTGCTTCTGACCAAGCTGCTCCCTCACGGAGTGGTCATGGAGATCTGGTGTAAGCAGCAGAAAAAATAACGCCGATATAGGCGGTCACAATTTTCATTCCTCATCACCTGCAAAAAACATCGCTTTGGAGGTACTGCATGAATTATCAGATCAAAACGCCTCGTATCACCCTAGAATACACCCCCGAGACCACCGCGCTGTCCGTCACCGTCAACAGCCGTGACATCACTTGGAAAACCGCCAATCTCCCTTTCATCGTCTTGGGCGATAAGTCCGTAGCCTTCACCGACGCAAAATGCGAAAGCCGCGCCTATCAAACGGGGGTCTCCCAAGGCGTCCGCGCGGTCTACTCCCAATTCACGGGTGCCGACGGTACGGTCTACCCCTTCTCCGTGGAGACCGACGTCTCGGTCAACCACGCCACGGGCTTCGTCAGAATGGAGGCACGGGTGGAGGGAGACGGCATGGGCGAGATCTCGGTGATGGCCTATCCTCCCCGCATGGTCTATGACGCCGAAGAGGGTCACGGCTATACCGTCCTGCCCCGTATGCAGGGTACCCTCATTCCTGCGGGTCACCCCGAAAAAATGAACGATGGCATCGTCTTTGAGCGAGGTGCCTACATCCCCGTGTACGGTCAGATCAAGGACGGCTGTGGATACACCGCTATTTATGACACCCCCTACGACGCCCGCTACAGCGTGGTAGGAGAGGAGATCCAGCCCTATTTCACCACCTCTCTGGGCACCATGCGCTACCCCCGCGCCATGCTCTACGATTTCTTTGCCGAGGGAGACTTCAACACGGTCGCCAAGACCTACCGCGCCTATCTGACCGAGCGGGGACAGATCAAGACCCTCAAGGAGAAGATGACGCGCAACCCCAAGATCGAATATCTTCTGGGCTGTCCTATCGTCCATTCGGGTACGGCCATCCACATCCACCCCGCCTCCCATTTTTACGACAAGGAGCATCCCGAAAACAACGATACCTACTTCCCCTTTGCCGAAAACGGCAAGCTGCTCCGCAAGCTAAAGGAGAACGGCGCGGAAAAGGTTTACCTCCATCTGGACGGCTGGGGACATCACGGCTACGATAACCTCCACCCCGATCCCTTCCCCGTTCACGAGGCCTCAGGCGGGGCTGAGGGCATGAAGGCTTTGCAGGAGACCTGCACCGAGCTGGGCTACCTTTTCGGCATCCACGATCAGTACCGTGACTATTACTACGACGCCCCCTCCTTTGATCTTGACAACGCCGTGACCCATATAGACGGCTCCCATCCCTACCACGACTACTGGAACGGCGGCCCCCACAGCTTCCTGTGCGCCAAGCTGGCCGTCGATTACGTCCGTCGGAATTACGATGAATTTGAGCGGTTGGGCATCAGGCTGGACGGCTCATATCTGGACGTGTTCTCGGTGGTGGAGCTGGACGAATGCTTCAACCCCCATCACCCCATGACCCGTGAGGAGTGCGCCACCGCCCGCGCCCACTGTTTGGAACTGCTGACCGACCGAGGGATCATCCCCTCCTCTGAGGAGACCATCGGTTGCATGGTCAACGCCATCGCCCTTTGCCATCACGCCCCCTTCTACACCACCGATTGGGAGGATCGGAACGCCCTGAACGTGGGCATCCCCATTCCCTTCTTCAATTTGGTATACCACGATTGTATCATCATCCCTTGGTACGGCATCCATCACAAGGGTGCCTGGGGCATTGCGGGCACCGACCGAGGCTTCTACTGGGCGCTCCTTTGCGGCGGCACCATTTACTACGACGTGGACGCCTCGGCCGAGGATATCGCCTACGGCAAGGTCGCCTTGGAGCTGCACCGCCGCGTGGCCCTCTGCGAGCTGACCTCCCACGAGCTGGTGGACGGTCATCCCCGCCGCCGTCGCTCCACCTTCTCGGACGGCACCGTGGTGGAATGCAACTTTGACGCCGAGACCTTTGAGATCCGCTACCCCGACGGCACCGTCGTGGCAGGGCGGTAATTCGTCATACATATGAAGCAGGAAAAAGCCCGACGGCACGCCGTCGGGCTTTCATTTATACGAGCATCCGTTGTCCCCACGTTTCGCTGATGATCTGAGAGCCGTTGAGGAGCTACATAGCCCCCTGCTACCCGCAGAGCATAATGCTCTGCGGGTAGCGGGCGTTGTAGAAAAGTCAATGCTGTTCGGATCATACTGGTGTCATGAAGATATTAAACATTATCAAAATTTGATTTTCAAATGTTCAGTTAGTTGCTGCTTCATATCGACACACATATTCTCGAATATTACGGCGAAATTATTCTGTTCCAATTCCGCTACTTGTTTCATGAGCGAATCCCTCCACCGTGCGTAGGACTCACATTCCTTTTGAATATAATATTCGGCTTTTCCTTGCTCTTCTGCAAAATCCAAATAATTAGCAACTTTTTTACGGTGCCATACCTCCACGGCTTCCTTAGCTGGTATGGGATCGACACCATAATATTGGTTGTAAAGGAAAAATTCGGGAGTTGGGTTTTCTTGCACTCGAATGGATGGCTTTTCAATGGATTTAGATGATAGAAGAACAACCGGATTATTATAGATCATTTGCAAATATTCCTCTTCTGTACTCACACAATCCAAATACGGTAGAACAATATCGCGAAACAAATCAAAAATTGTCATCATGTCCCGCACATTTTGCTCTTCTGCGTTGGGAGCATAATAATTCATTGTCAACAGAGATCCACAACCTTGAACCCAAGTTCCACGTGTAATGTTGGATGCTTGAGAAATGGCCCGTTTGTGATAAAGCCAATATGGAAACGAGCAAAATCTCACAAAATATGGATTCGTCGTTTCCAAACGAACACCCTGCAACATATTTCCGACCATGCGGTAGTAGAGTATTCCTTTTCTGAAAAATCCAACAGACTTCATGTGGTTGTCGAAAACAGTTGTAAAACATTTGCTTAGTGTCATTGCTCTTTCTCCTAATTAATAACATGCAGTGGATACATCTTTATAGCTTTTACATAAGCGCGCCGTTTTCGTCGTACAGGTAAATGATGAGGTAATTGCCCCAGCTTTCGCTGATGATTTGGGAACCATTCAGGAGCTACATAGCCCCCTGCTACCCGCAGAGCATAATGCTCTGCGGGTGTGTTGATACCTTACTACGATCTTTTACGCCCAAACAACACAATCCATAATGCAATATCAAGAATACTCGAAAGTAAAAATGCAATTTCTTTCCCACTAATATTGGTACTACCTGAGGTACCCAAAAGCAGCAGAATGATGATCACAATGGCCAGTAGAACAATATTCCCCAGCAATACGGGGAGTGCGAACACTGAATAATACGCTTTTTGGGTAAGATAGAGTATAAAACTGACACAAACAAACAGGAGAGGCAGGATGGATAGGATGATTTCCGTTGGCATTCCCAATATGGATCCCGCAGGTAAAAGTTGACAGTACAGATAAACGGGAGAAACAAAATACTCGTGCCAATTCTGATTAGCGATCAAGGAAATAACCGTGATCAAATATGCCGAGACAGATGCGGCAACGAAGTAATAGAAAGCAATTTTTTGAAGTTTCTGTTTCATACTTTCGGCACCTCCTTCGCGTAATAGCCAAGGGGACGTGTAATGGTAGTAAACGGGATATTAAACACGCCAACGGCGGGAACGAGCAGAACATAATTTTCACCGGTTTGCATAGGATCGCGATACAGACGGTACTCCGTACCCCATTCGGAAGTTACAATCTCATCGTATTCCCGCAGGGAAAGACCTTCTGTGAGCATAGCGCGCGTGACTCCTTCCGGAACGTCAACGGCCTCGTAACAAAGGCCAGTATCCGTGTAGAACTTTCGTGCTTCTTTTCCATACTTAGTAGGGCTACTATACAGATCAAAATGCGTCATATTGTCCATTTCGGATGCCCACGCCATTGCCGCGTTTCCTAAAAAGCAAGTGTGGGTAAACAGCAGGGTAAAAATGATGACAAATACAGTTGTTAGTGCTTTGTTCATAGAACTATCCTCCTTTATTTTATCGAACTTACCGGTTTTATAACTACTGGTTCTGTACTGGCGGCCAATGGGCACGCCGCTTTCGTCGTAGAGGTAGATCAGGAGGTGCACGCCCCAGCTTTCGCTGATGATTTGGGAACCGTTGAGGGGCTACATAGCCCCCTGCTACCCGCAGAGCAAAATGCTCTGCGGGTAATTGGTATGGTTTCGAGCATACAATGCTCCTAGTGTCCTATTGCTTATCGTCTTGTGGTCGGATGCGGAAACAGACTTCCAGCGTGTGAGCGATGGTCTCACGAAAAAATGCTTCTCGGATTTCTGTAGGCGCTTGAATCATTTGCTCCAGTACGTTTAACTCATCCAAACGCATTTGCACCAAATCCGGGAAATAACGCTCAGCTGTTTGTAAGAGACATGTTTTTGCACGAGCATTATATTCACAAGCACTTTTCAAATCCGACATATGCAGGCAAGTGTAGGCAGCTAATCGCCAATCTTCATAATCATCACCGAGGCCAAACATATATTCTCGTTTTTCTCGAACATCTTTCCTTAAAAAGCATAGCAATTTTTCAGGCGAACCGATGGATTCAAAGAAAGGGAAAATGTCCTCGGTCAGGCATTGTTGTACCTGTAGCATCCACTCATGAAAATCCATTCGTTTCGGTTCGTTCCAAATCACATTATCCGGTAAGCTGTTTTGCGGTTCATGCGTTTTTATCAGGAAAGCATTATCCTCGGTCAATATATCATATGACGGAACAGGATGGATCGAATGACTTTCCAAACGATCACCGTATGTTAAATAATGATACTCTGTCGGAACATACAAAGGGATGATATGGTAATGAACATAGACAAAACATGTCGGGCGTTCAAACAAAACGCAATAAGCGATATTGTTTTCGATTTTGAAAAACGTATTACCTCTCTTTTTATACCCGTTTGCTTTAAAAAAAGGCCAAAAAGCAGGAACCATCTTTTTCTTATCCATAATATAAGCTACCTTTCTGCGAAGGGTGCCGTCCTGCTTGTCGTTACTTTCGATTTTTCTTCTTGATGATAGCCGATCCAATAAAATAGACGGCTACAGTGGCGATGATACCTGTGCCGAGAGGCACAAATACAAGGAGCATGAGTTCTGTTGTTGTCAGCATTGCTTTTTTCCTCTCTCGGAACATCCATCATAAGAAGTCCCTTTACATATATAGACGAATTTTTCCGAGCAATTCTTACACAAAGCCCCAAACTTTTTCAAAAAAGATCGTGAAGGCATAGCTACCCTCCCGAAATCGGTTATACCCCCGACGAGCCGCCCTCGTACCACAGCTTGTCCACCGTCCAGCCCTCAAGGGTCTTACAGAGATCGGCGGCCACGGACTTGGCACCCACGAGATCATGCTCCAGATAATTGCCGCATTGCCACCGTTCGGTGCCGGGGATCTCCCCCTCGTAGGCGGCCACGAAGGCAAAGGACTCCTGCACGAGGCGGATGGCCTCGGCGTGGCTGATGCGGTCACGGAGCAACAGATAAAACCCCGTACGACAGCCCATGGGGCCCACGTAGATCACGCCGTCGGAAAAGCCGCTGTTGCGGGCGTAGGTAGCGAACAGATGCTCGATGGTGTGGGCGGCAGGGGTGGGCACATAATCCCCGCCGTTGGGTGTCTTCATGCGGATATCGTAGGTCACCACGTCCCCGTCCACACGGGAAACGTACATACCGGGTTTCAAAACGTCGTGATTGACGGTGAAGCTCTGAATGGTTTTCATAGCTGGCTCCTTGGTTGGAAATAAAAATTTTTGGCCCCCGCGGGGCGGCTCTGACTCGGGGAGGTATATCCCATGTGTACTACATCCAGTATATCACAAAATCTTTCCCCTGTCAAGGGAAACGCGGGTTAGGACAGAAATCAACCGCCAAGCAGAGCGAGGATCTCATCTTTTGTCCCCAGTCCCTCACCGCAGGCCGTAGCGCCGCCCGCCGCCAGACCCAGCCGCAGGGCGTGGCCGTAGCCTTCGGAGAGTCCTGCTAAAAATCCCGCCACCATAGAGTCTCCCGCCCCCACAGTGCTGACAGGCTTGCCGCCCAAGGCGGGGGAAACGTGACAGTTTCCGTCCCCATCCAAGAGGATCGCCCCGCGGCTCCCCAAAGACACCAGCACGTTCTCTGCTCCCCGCATCTGCAAGTCACGGGCGGCTATGATGATCTCTTCATCCGAGGCCAGTTCCCTGCCCGCCAGCATAGACAGCTCCCGGAGATTGGGCTTGACGAGGAAGGGGCGGTGCGCTAAGGCGGAGGTCAATGCCTCTCCTTCGGCATCTACAATAAATCGGATGTCCTTCCCTGCCAGCAAAACCATCACAGCCGCATAGGTATCCCTTGGCAGAGATGGCGGGATGCTCCCGGACAGCACCAGGGTGTCGCCGTCATTGAGACCATCCAACCGGCACATTAAGGATTCCATAGCTCCTGCCGTGATGACAGGCCCTGCGGCGTTGATCTCGGTCTCATCCTCCGCGTGAAGCTTGATATTGATGCGGGTCATGCCCTCCGCCAAGCGGATCATATCGTGGGCGATACCCGCATCGTTCAGCCGAGCGCACAGTTCGTCTCCCGTAAAGCCTGCCACAAAGCCCAAGGCCACGTTGGGAATACCCAGGCGGGTCAAGATCACGGAGACGTTGATCCCCTTCCCTCCATAGGTAAGGGTCTCTCGGGCGGCGCGGTTGGCAGTCCCATGGGCCAGAGTATCCGCATACAAGCTGTAATCCAACGAGGGATTGAGCGTCAGGGTGTAAATCATGATGCTCTCCATTCCGCCGCCATCGGGCGGCATAAATAAATTCTGTCATTCGACCGTGCCGTTAGGCAAAATGGGTCGGGCCCCATTTTCAGGAGAATTGTGCGTGAAGCAGTATACTTGAGTTACAAGTCACCGCCTTTCTGCCGCCATTATACCATAAATTCGTTAACTTTTCAAGTGAAATATTCGGCTTGCGCCCAATGTGAAATGGTTTTTGCGTACTTGAAGTGGTACTCTGAGTTTTTGATCTTTAGTGAAATATTTTGCCTCACGGCAAAATGTGAAATAATTTCCTTGCGGAAATTGTGAAATATCTCCCTTCGGTCAATGTGAAATAAAATTCGTTCCTTCACACGCCGCAGGCGTATTTCACTGCCGCAGGCAATTTCACACGCGTCAGCGTATTTCACTCGTTCCGTAAGGAACGAATTTCACTGAAAAAAGCCATTCGCGTAAGCGAATGGCTTTTTTCTTGTGCTACCGCTACAAAACAGATTCATATAAGACTATCGTACAAAAACAGTCCATGCTTTTTACCGTGAGGGTAGACTTATCCCTTGGCGATGATGGGAGCAAAAAGTTATCCGAGGTCTGTCGGGCTTTCGCGCCATGCTTGCAAACGAGACCTATGTATTTTTGTTGCGGACTGCATTTGCGATGATTGCCGCAACAACACCCGAAGCAATGATGACAACAATATCTACCGGCGCAAGTACAATCCCGGGTATTCCTGCGAAAAAGAACCCATCGCCAAAGCGATAAAGATGTCCGCTAAGTAAAATCATTTCGCCAATGTACATAACCAGAGTAACAATAGTTGCAGATATACTCGGCAACCACACGGACAGAAGCGGTTTCTTATTCAGCGTAAATGATGCAACGTATATGCCAACAGTTACACCGAACAGAACGAAAAATGCGCTCATCAGTATTGCGGAAAGTGCAGAAACCTTAATGTCGCCGTTTCTATAAAAAGCTGTAAAGCACGCCCAAATGCACATTCCAAGAAAAGCACCGCTTGCGATCGATTGGATCGTGAGGGACTTGCAGCGGCTCTTATCGCCTGTATGTATCATCTTTGCAAATCCGTAAAAGCAATTCAAAATGGATATAATGAGGACGATAGAAATTATGTAAAAATGAAGCTTGAACGCAGGGCTGTATTCTCCCATCAAAACATCAACTTCTGTCCAAGTTCTTTCTTCAAAGCTGTTTGGCGGAACATAGCACATATACATCTGCCAATCTTCCAATGTAGAGAAAATACCGGTT
>JAFTIL010000091.1 GCA_017456905.1 Clostridia bacterium | reverse complement strand
TTTTAGGCTTTTTTACAATCCCTCCGTCAGCCTTCGGCTGCCACCTCCCTTTACACAAGGGAGGCTTTTTGTTAGCCCCATTATAACACAAATCGGCAGAGAAAACAATATCTCTGCCGAAATTTATGTGTCACGGACCGTCGAGGACGCCGGTCCCTACAGTTTTGTAAACATCCTTATGAAAAGGAGCGCAACCGTCAGGTGTTTTTTTCACATCATTGTTTCAAGCTTTGCCATGGCCGCACGGAACACGATCTTATCATTTTCATGAGTTAAAGAATGCTCGGCGTTCTCCACGGGCACCCAGCTCACGTCGGCGATCTCACCGTCACGGGGTCTGGTGTGCTTCTGATCGGTCAGCGCCAGAAAATAAACCACTTCCTTGCGCACTCCGGGCATGGGACTGTAGTGGACCTTCTCGCAGAAATCCGAGGTGATACGGATCTTGACAGCCGTCTCCTCCTCCACCTCACGGATGGCGGTCTGATGCTCTGTCTCGCCTGCCTCCACGTGTCCCTTCGGGAATGAACGATGGCCGCCGTGCTTGTGGCGAATCATCAGTATGTACATACGACCCGTTTTGGGGTCTTGGCGGAACACAAGGGCGCCGCAAGATTTTTCGTAGGTTATTGCCATCTTTCATCACTCCTTCTCTTTGGTGGCGTTGCGCTATGTATGATTTTGCTTTTGGCTGAACCAATGGGGCATGGGCCCCATGGGGCGGTTAACAGGCATCCCGCTGTGGCAATTATCCCTCGACAGATCAAGCTATTTTCTCTCTACGGGGTATTTGCTCTCTTGGTAAATACCATTTGGGAAGTTTTGAAGGGGTCGAGGGGGAACTTTTCAAAAGTTCCCCTCGTACATTCCCATCTCGCTTCTTACTGAGGAACTTCCTCCATGATGAAGGCCTCGAGGACGTCACCGACCTTGATATCGTTAAAGCGATCAAGACCGACACCGCACTCGTAACCGGAAGCCACTTCCTTGACGTCGTCCTTGAAGCGGCGGAGGGAGCTGATCTTATCCTCAAAGATCACGATACCGTCACGGACGATACGGATCTGGGCAGAACGGATGATCTTACCATCGGTGATATAAGAACCGGCGATGGTACCCACGTTGGGCACGTGGATGGTCTGACGAACCTCAGCATGACCCAGAAGGTTCTCACGGAACTTGGGTGCCAGCATACCCTTCATAGCGGCCTCAATCTCTTCGATGCACTCGTAAATGACACGGTAGGTGCGGATCTCCACGTTCTGTCTGTCGGCGCTGTCCAGAGCCTGACGGTCAGGACGGACGTTGAAGCCGACGATGATGGCGTTGGATGCGGCAGCGAAGGTCACGTCGCCCTCAGTGATACCGCCGCAAGCGGCGTGGATCACACGAACGCGAACCTCTTCGTTGGACAGCTTCATAAGGGATGCCTTCACGGCCTCCACCGTACCGTCCACGTCTGCCTTGACGATGATATTCAGATCCTTGATACCTGCGCTCATCTGGTTGAACAGATCGTTGAGGTTAGCTCTTGCGTTGGCCTTGAAGACCTCTTCCTTGGCCTTGTCGCGGCGCTGTTCGGCTAGCTCACGAGCCATACGCTCGTCAACCACTGCCTCGAACTCATCACCTGCATCGGGCACGTCGGAAAGACCTGTGATCTCCACGGGAACAGAGGGACCTGCCACCTTGACGGTGCGGCCATTGTGGTCTGTCATCACACGGACGTGACCCACGGCAGTACCTGCGATGACGATGTCACCGCTTCTCAGCGTACCGTTCTGTACCAGCACGGTGGCCACGGGACCGCGACCCTTATCCAGCTTGGCCTCGATGACAATACCCTTGGCACGTCTCGCGGGGTTAGCCTTCAGCTCCTTCACCTCGGCAACCAGCAGAACATTCTCCAAAAGGTCATCAATGCCCATACGGGTCAGCGCGGACACGGGAACGCAGATCACGTCGCCGCCCCACTCCTCGGGGACCAGCTCATACTTGGTGAGCTCCTGCTTGATGTTTTCGGGATCAGCACCGGGCTTATCCATCTTGTTGATGGCCACGATGATGTCGATGCCTGCGGCTTTGGCATGGTTGATCGCCTCTACGGTCTGAGGCATGATACCGTCGTCGGCGGCGACGACGAGAATGGCAATATCGGTAGCCTGAGCGCCGCGGGCACGCATGGCGGTGAAGGCCTCGTGACCGGGGGTGTCCAGGAAGGTAATATCTTGATCGTTGATCTGAACGCGGTAAGCACCAATGTGCTGGGTGATACCACCTGCCTCGCCTGCGGTCACGTGGGTGTGACGGATAGCGTCAAGCAGAGAGGTCTTACCGTGGTCAACGTGACCCATCACGCACACGACGGGTGCGCGAGGCTTCAGCATATCCTCGGTGTCCTCAGTGGTGTCAAACAGTCTCTCTTCAATGGTGACCACCACTTCCTTGGTGACGATGGCACCAAGTTCATCGGCCACGATAGCGGCAGTATCGTAATCTACGGTCTGGTTGACGGTGACCATCATGCCCATCATCATGAGACGCTTGACCACCTCGCCTGCGGTGACCTTGAGGCGGGCAGCCAGATCGCTCACCACGATCTCATCGGGGATCTCTACGTTGAGGGGTTGCTTCTTCACAGGTGCCTGCTTCTTGCCGGGCATGGGCTTGCCGCCCTTCATAGGCTGAGGCTGCTGCTTCTTAGAGCCGGGACGGCCGCCTGCCTGCTGTTGAGGCTTCTTGCCGATCTTCTGGCTACCGCCGTGGGTATCCTGTACGCGCTCGGACACGAAAGAGTCCAGGCGCTCGTCGTACTTGGAAAGATCCACCGCATCGGCAGAGCGGGTGTCTACCACACGGGTCGCACCGCGGG
This sequence comes from Clostridia bacterium, assembly GCA_017456905.1. GTDB lineage: Bacteria > Bacillota > Clostridia > Oscillospirales > CAG-272 > CAMEON01. The sequence continues at coordinate 9,994 of JAFTIL010000091.1, read as the reverse complement.
GCTTGGTTTGCTGGATGCCGCCCTTAGGGGTCTGCTCACGGACGATGGCCTGCACCTGGAAGTGCTCGCGGGGGGTGTTAGGTACGTAATCCTCACCGCGGTCACGGCCATCCTGGCGGTTGTCCATGCGGCCGCCCTGGAAGCGATCGTTCTTCTGTGCGGAACGGTCTTGGCGGCCATCTTGGCGGCCATCTTGGCGGCCATCTTGGCGGCCATCCTGACGGCCATCCTGGCGGTTGTCGGGACGACCTGCGGAGGGCTGTGCAAAGCGGTCTGCCTTCTGCCCCTGGTTGGGACGGCCCGTGGCAGGCTGTGCGAAGCGATCCGCCTTCTGCCCCTGGTTGGGACGCTCCTGACGATTGTCCTGGCGTCCATCCTGACGGCGGTCGCTATTTCTATTATTATTGTTATTGTTTGCCGCGGCAGCCTGGCGCTGTGCGGCAATCGCCTTGGCAGTACGCTCGATAGCGGCTCTCTCCGCGGCGGCCTTCTCGGCGGCACGGGCAGCGGCCTTCTCGGCAGCAGCCTTCTCAGCAGCGGCCTTTTCAGCAGCAGCCTTTTCGGCGGCAGCCTTTTCAGCAGTAGCCTTTTCGGCGGCGGCCTTCTCAGCGGCGGCCTTTTCGGCAGCAGCCTTTTCGGCAGCAGCCTTTTCGGCAGCAGCCTTTTCAGCGGCAGCCTTTTCGGCAGCAGCCTTTTCAGCGGCGGCCTTTTCAGCAGCAGCCTTTTCGGCGGCAAGTCTCTCAGCTTCCGCCTTTTCAGCGGCCAGCTTGGCAGCCTTTTCAGCGGCCTTCTTGGAGGGAATACAGGTGAGTCCATCCATATAATCATTGATGTTGTCAACCTGATTTGCCTCGGTCAAGGACTGCAGCAGCAAACTGAACTCCCGCTCGGTCAGGGCTTTCTGGGTCTTGACCTCGGACACACCCTTAGCGGACAACACATCGGTCAGCTCCTTGCTCTTCAGACCCATGTCCTTTGCCATCTGGTTAATTTTGAATTGCGGATTGAATACGGCCATATTACCTCCTAAATGTAAACGGTAAAAAACAGTAAAATGAAGTTAAGCATCCGTCCCGTCGGGAAGATACTTGCCAAGGGACACCATAAATCCCTCATGAGTGATGCCAACGGCGGCCACAGCCCCCGTTTTACCAATAGCTCGCCCCAACGCCTCGGTGGTGGCGGATATACGATAATGGGGCACGCCGTAGTAGGCGCATTTGGAAAGCAGCTTGTCGTGGGTATTATCGGAGGTGTCGGATGCCTCAAGGACAGCCAGCACCCCTTTGCCTCCGCGCATGGCCTCGCAGACCATGGGCGTTCCGAAGACCAAGCCGCCCGCACGGCGGCAAAGCCCCAGCGTGGACAGCAAACGGCGTTCGGTCTCGGCGAACTGTTTTGGATTATCGGCGGGTAAAAGCTCGCTCATACCTCAGCCTCCTCAGAAAGTTCGGCTTCCATGCGGTCGTAGACCTCGGCGGAGATAGAACACTCCAGATTGTGCTCCAGCCTGCGGCTCTTGCGGACTTTCTTCAGGCAGTCAAGGCTTTTACAAACGTAAGCGCCTCTGCCTGATTTTTTGCCCGTAAAATCCAGAGAGATCTCTCCCTCGGGACTGCGGACCACCCGCAGAAGCTCTCCCTTGGGCTTATGCTCGTTGCATCCGAGGCACTGCCGCACAGGGATCTTTTTAACCTTCCCGCTCTGGGAATGCTTATGCTCGCTCACGCGGCGCACCTCCTTTTATGGATTGACTTATTCAGCCTTGATATCGATCTTGTAGCCCGTCAGTCTGGCGGCGAGACGCACGTTCTGACCCTTGGCACCGATGGCCAGGGAAAGCTGGTCGGCATCCACCTTGACGAGACAGCTTCTCTCGTCGATCATGGTAACGGAATTGACGGTGGCGGGGGCCAGCGCGGCGGCGATGTACTCCTCGGGAATCTCGCTATAGGTGATGATGTCGATCTTTTCACCGTCCAGCTCGGAGAGGATGTTGTCAATTCTCATGTTATGAGTACCGATACAAGCGCCCACAGCATCCACGTCGGGGTCACGGGACATAACGGCGATCTTGGAACGGGAACCTGCCTCGCGGGACACGCCCTTCACAAGCACGACGCCCTCCTGGATCTCGGGCACCTCCAGCTCAAAGAGGCGCCAGACCATCTTGGGATGGATTCTGGAAAGATTGACCACGGGCTCGTTGGTATCTTTATTGATCTCGGTGACGTAGACCTTGACCTTCTGGCCAACGGTAAACTGCTCGCCGGGGATCTGCTCGGACTGGGTGAGGATGTTGGTGCCCTTATCCAACTCCAGAAGCACGGCACCGTCAGCCAGGTTGATCTTGCTGACCGTGGCAGTCATGATCTCCTCCTTGCGGTTGCGGTAGGCTTCCTGTGCGGCCTGGTGCTCACCCTCGCGGATCGCCTGGATGAAAATGGACTTACCCGCGGCGGCGCTGAGACGTCGGAAGTTCTCGGTCTTGACCTCGTTCTCCACAACACCACCCAGAGTGGCGCGCTTGGAGATGGTCTTTGCCTCGGCCAGAGTGATCTCGCAAGCGGGATCCAGCACCTCCTCCACCACCGTGCGCTGGCGGTAGACTCTCATCTTCTTCTTTTCGGTATTCATGTCAATACGCATCATGGCAGTGGCACCGTATTCCTTCTTAAAAGCAGACAGGAGGGTAGCCTCGATCTTTTCAAGCATATACGCCTGGGGAATGCCCTTCTCTTTTTCAAGCTGTTCAAGGGCGGCAAAGAAATCCGCATTCATAACTGTTTTTCCTTTCGGATGAATAGATTTGTTTTATTTTTTGTTTTTTTGGTTTTGGGAGTATCAAGAACTTTTCGGGAAAAGGCGATAGGCCTTAAAAATCAAATACCGTCTTTGTTTTGGAAACGGCGGAGGCATCAAAGGCGCGGTCGGTACCTGAAACCTCGATCACGATCTGTCCCTGCTCGTTGACACCCTTGAGTGTGCCTCGCCACACCTTGCTGCCGTCCACGGGAGCAAAGAGACGGAGCTCCACCTCGTCACCGACACAGACCTCAAAATGCTCGGGACGGGTAAGGTCGCGCTCGATACCGGGGGAGGAGACCTCCAAAAGGTAGGAATCCTCGATGGGGTCGGCCTCGTCAAGGATAGGATCAATGGCGCGGGTCATGCGCTCACAATCATCGATGGTGATACCCTCGTCGGCATCAATGGTCACGCGGAGGATCATATCGGCACCCTCTTTGACATATTCTACGTCCCAGAGGAAATACCCCAGCTCGTCGGCGGTGGGGGTGATCAGGGTGCGTACGGTCTCGGCCACGCGGGAACGGCTTCCCGAGGGACGGCGAGCGGCGCGGAGGGGCTTGTTTTCAGGGGTGTTTTTTTCCGACATAAGGACTCCTTTCGCGGATGTACTGACAAAAGTTAAGAGTGGATTTGCCGAAACCCACTCTTACCATACTCTTCTACATTAACAGTATAACACACTTTTCCTTGAAATGCAAGAGGTTTTTTCATTTTTTATTGAGAAAAATTACCTCTGCGGCTCACTTTTTTTGGTCAAGACCCACGAAAAAGCGAAAAATCACAGGAAAGCCTTCAGTTTTTCGATATGCGACTGTTCAAACTCCGAAAGATCCTTAGCCACGGCCAGCATTTCTTCACAGCCCTTCTGCCCTTCGAAGCGGTGGCAAAGTCTTGTGGCTTCGGTGATGGCCATGGTAGAGCCCTCGATGAGCATCTGAGCAACGTGCGAGGAAGTGGCATCCATGGCCGTATTCATGGCGATCCCCATACGGGAGGCCATGCGGGTCATGAGGGGCTCCTCCTTGGCCTCCGCGCCGTGGGCGGTCAGAAAATCCTTGACCTTACCTGCGGTCTTTTCGTAATAGCACATGGCGGCGGTCATGGAAGTCTTCATGCCGTTGTCCTTGACCTTGGGGAGGAGGTGGACAACGGCGTCACTGCCCATAGTGATGTTTTTATAGAGCTCTGTGGCCAGCTCCACGGCGGGGGACTTTTTTTCTTCTCCTACGGAGGAGGTCTTTTGGTTGTTTTCCATAACGATTCCTTTCTTTTTGGGGATGATAACAGTATGTGCAGAAAAGACGAAATTTTGCATGATGTAATAAATTGTTGTCTAGCTTCTTTTTCGCTTTTCTCTCCTCGTCGAGAGAAAAGCTCCAAAAGAGCGCCGCTCAAGGGAGAGGCATCTCCCTTGAGAAACCCTCGCAAGGTGACGCTCGCCGCCTTCGGCGGCAACAGCGTGTCATGAGCCTCCGTACCCGTTGCTTCGCCCCCACGGCGGAGCGCCTCGGGGCTCATCAAAAACCGGTTTCTGCCCCCTGATTGAGGATAACAGAGGCCAATTTCGAGTATAACCTGTGAACCCACAGTTCTGACAGCGAATGAAAGTAAAAATTGGTTCTTTGCCCAAGAGATCACCTCGAACAGTCAGAGCTATAGTTCCAACTCTGCGATGAAAAGGAACGGCTATTAAACCAACTTGCCGACAGCAACCAACATGTCGATGAGCCCCGAGGCGCTCCGCCGTGGGGGCGGGTAAACGGCGATGGCTGACAGCCTACACGCGATAGCCGCTGAAAGCGGCGTGCGTCACGATGGGAGTTGGGTTCTATCCCTCAGCGGCGCTTCCTTTGTGCCGCTTGCGGCGCTTTTCCTTCCGCTGCAGGAAGAAAAGTTAGTAAGATAAACAACAATTTATTTTAATTATCCCTCTATAACTTGACGAAACTCCATAGTTATGATATAATATAAAATTGGAATGAAATTCTCGTTTTCGGGAAGAAAGGAACATGGAAATGTCCGAAAAAACCAAAAAGATCATCTACCTGGTCTACGGGATCCTGCAATCGCTTCTTCTTTTGATTTGCGGCGGCTGTCTCATCTATGCCTGCCTCGCTGTATACGACAGCGGAAACGGCATCTTTTCCCGCGAGGCCGTGACAGCACAGTTTGATAAGATCGCCATCCCCGTCATGCTCTGTCTTGCCGGCATTGTCGTGGGGATGATCCTCTCCCTCGCCCTGCCTCGGGGGGCAAGAAAGCTCAAGGGACTGATGGCCCCTGCCGACGCTATCAAGCGTCTCTCCTCCCGTGTGGACGGCGCGGCCTGCCCCGCCGAGCTGACCTCCGCCCGTATCAAGGAGCAAAACCTCCGACTTATCCTTCGCATCTTGGCCTCCGCCATCTGCGTGATCGTGGCCATCCCCTGTGCTTTGTATCTGTTTGATCTGTCCCATTTCGACGATATCGGCGCGGGGCTGACCGAGGACATCGTCGCCGCTATGAAGGTGGTCTTGCCCTCGGCTGCCGTGGGGCTCTCCTCTTGGATAGTGGTGACCTTTGCCTGTCACTTCAGCCTCAAGCGCGAGTTGGATATTCTGAAGGAGGCCCCCAAGGGCGCTCCCGCCCGGGAAAAAGCAACGGCACAAGCCAACGCCAACAGCGGCCACGCCGTATGGGTGATCCGCGGCGTGATCCTTGTGGTTGCTCTGGCCTTTATCGTACTGGGCATCATCAACGGCGGCATGGAGGACGTGCTGCAAAAAGCCATCCGCATCTGTACCGAGTGCATCGGTCTGGGTTAAGGAGGAACGAACATGAGAAAATTTGTCACGTGGTTCAAATCCCACCTGCCCACCAAACGCCGCTGGATCCAGCTTTACGCCGCCCTCCTGTTCAATGCCAACCTCAAGGGCTTTGGCAACGGACAGATCTACAAGGGTCCGCTGAAGAATATCTGCACCCCCGGACTTAACTGCTATTCCTGCCCCGGCGCTTCGGGCGCCTGTCCCCTGGGCTCTCTCCAAAACGCCCTGTCCGACAGCGGACACTCCCTGCCCTTCTACGTGTTCGGCGTCATCGCCCTGTACGGACTTCTGTTCGGCCGTTGGATCTGCGGCTTCCTCTGCCCCTTCGGTCTCATTCAGGAGTGGTTACATAAGATCCCCACACCCAAGCTGAAAAAGAATAAAGTCACGCGTGTGCTGTCCTGGTTCAAATACGTGATCCTGGCGGTGTTCGTGTTCATCATCCCCGTGGCCTATATGTTCCGCGACTTTCCCCTGCCCGCCTTTTGTAAGTACATCTGCCCCGCGGGTACCCTGGAAGGTGCCATGGGCCTGCTCTCCAATAAGGCCAACGACAGTCTCTTTGGAATGCTGGGCCCCCTGTTCACCTGGAAATTCCTCTTGATGGTCAGCTTTATCGTGGCCTGTGTGTTCATCTTCCGTTGCTTCTGCCGCTTCATCTGCCCGCTGGGCGCTCTGTACGGCCTATTCAACAAGATCGCGCTGGTGGGCGTAAAGCTGGATAAGTCTAAATGTACCGACTGCGGTCTCTGCGTCAGCAAATGCCAAATGGATATCCGCCGTGTGGGCGACCACGAGTGCATCAACTGCGGCGAGTGCATCTCGGTCTGCCCCACCAAAGCCATTGAATGGAAAGGCTCCAAATGGGTGCTTTCCGCCAACGAGATCGACATAGCATCCGACGCTTCAGCCGCCGAGATCAAGGCCGTCGAGGCTAAAAACAAAAAGATCGCCAAACGCAATCGCGTGGTCAAGACCGCAGTGGCCGTGGCCATGATCGCCACCCTGACCGGCGCGTTGATCTATTACAATTTCATTGACCGCGAACAACCTCCCGTCATTCCTCCTGTGGAAAGCGATACCGAACCCGAAGGTACTGTTGACGGAACCCTTTCCCCTGATACTCCCGAAAAGCCCAAGAAAGGCACCGAAGTAGGCAACGAATGCTACGGTATGACCCTTCCCTATATCATGGAAGAGGGCGGGTTCAGCATCAGCGAGGGCAAAGGTAAGATCACCGTCCTGAATTTCTGGGGTACCTGGTGCGGTCCCTGCAAAGCTGAGCTGCCTCATTTCAGTCAGATCGCCACCGAATATCTTGACAGCACCCAGGTGGTCACCATCCACTCGGTCTACGGTATGGATAAATCGGAGGCGTACATCACCGAGAATTATCCCGACTCGGATATGCTCTTTACCTATGACGAGGGCGATGCCTTCTATAACCTGCTGGTCAAGGGCTCTTCCTGGCCCACCACCGTGATCCTGGACGAAAACGGCGTCATCCTATATAAGCGCGTGGGTAAAATGGAATACGCCGAACTGAAAGCCATCCTTGATGCGGTCATCGCCTATGATGTTCCCGCAGAGGGTACTCACTACGATGAACTCATCGCCTCGGTCAACGCCGCGGCAGACGCCGCCCGCGGGGCAGAATGATGAAAGGATCCTGCATATGAAAAATCATTTTCTTAAACTATTCACCGGGCTTTTGACGCTCTGCCTCCTGCTGACCGCTTGTAACAGCGGCACCGAGCAGACCACCGATCCTGTAACCGACACGCCCACCCAAACGGTCACGGATGCGCACGAAACCATCCCCGAGACCGAGGCCCCCATCACCGAAGAAGTCACTACGGAAGGAGAAGAGATCATGACCAAGGAACCCATTACGCCCGTCACTCTGGAAGGGATCAAAGCTGCCGAGGATCTTGAAAAGTTTATTGCCGAGGTCGACTACGAGGACGGCTCCCACGACAACGAAGCCAAAGAGGTAGGCACCATCATCTCCCCCTACTTCACTATGAAGGTCAACGGTACCCCCGTGGATTGCTACGCGGTCCGCACCACCTATGGCGCACACTCCTTTGCTATGATCGACGCCAAGGATGCCAGCTTCCCTCTGGAGATCGACTTGGGTGTGGACTATAATTTCCGCAAGGTCACCGTCCTGCCCGAGCATTACGGTGTCGAGGCCGTCTCTGCCGACGGAAGTGTCAAGGCCACCGTCGAGGACTATGGCAACTATTCCTTCGTCCTCAACAACGACAAGACCAAAGCCATCACCCTGTTTGTCCGTGCCGACGAGACCTACGAGGCCCCCGAGGGCTACGAGGTCATCAAGGTGGCCCCCGGCGTGCATAACGAGCAGCTTGCCTTCACGGGGGAAAAGCAGGTCATGTATTTCGAGGCAGGCGTTCACGAGCTGAAATATAACGTGGAATTCAAGAACAACACCGAGGTTTATCTGGAGCGTGGCGCGTTTATTTACGCCACCATGCCCGATAGGGCAGAGACCCCCTTCCTGGATCCCGCCTGGTCTGGCAAGACCCGTTGGCACGCTTTGTTCCACGGTCAGGGTGTCAGCAACGTCCGTATCAGCGGCCACGGCTACGTGGATATGTCCCGTTTGGATTGGCACGCTCGCTCGGTGGTGCAGTTTGACGAGTCCAAAAACCTTACGGTGGATGGCCTCACCATGAACAACAGCCCCGAATGGACGCTCTATTTCACCCGGTGTGAAGATATCACGGTCACGGACGTCATGCTCTTCGGCTACCGCCAGAACAGCGACGGTATTGCCGTGGTAGACAGCCGCAACTCCCTCGTGAAAGATTGTTTTGCCCGCTCCGGCGACGATCTCTTTGAGGTCAAGTCCATGTATGGCGGCTGTCAGATCAAGATCGAGAATATCGTATTTGACAACTGTAACGCATGGCCCGACAAGGCCCGCGGCATCGGTATCATTGCTGAGACCGCACGGGATATGACGGATATCACCTTCAAGAATTGCTCAGTCGGCTTTGCCTCCGCCACATGGATGGAAGATCTGGGTGCTTTGGTGGTCTACACCGAGGGTCCTGCCAAGATCACGAACGTAACCTTTGAGAACATTGAACTGCACCAATCCGACAAGTACCCCATCAACGTGACCATCCACAAATCTTCCAAGGCACAGATCAGCGGTCTGACCTTCAGGGACATCCGCATCGACGGTAACCACAAGGTGCGTATCTGCAACCGTTCCGAAGTAGGCGGCGCCATCAATTGGATTACCTTTGAAAACTGTCTGCGCGGTGATAAAGAAGTCACCTCCAAAAAAGTTCTTAGCGCGTTGATTGAAAACGTCGATGATGCCAAGATCGCGGTCGTATGGAAAGACGAATAACCGAAAAGGTTTGACAGCATTTTGTCAAAATGCACGAAATTCCCCCTTGTCCCTTGTTTCAAAGGTGCAAAACAGAGAAACTGAAAAAAATTTCCAAAAACCCTTGCATTATTTGGAAATTTGGGGTACAATATATTCTTGGAACAGAAGGTTTGTTCCATTTCCCGTAAGTTCAAAATAAAAACTATATAAAATGGAGGATTTTACCATGTCCGTAAAAGTTGCTATCAATGGCTTTGGCCGTATCGGTCGTCTGGCTTTCCGTCAGATGTTCGGCGCAGAGGGTTATGAGATCGTTGCCATCAACGACCTGACCAAGGCTTCCATGCTCGCTCATCTTCTGAAGTACGACACCGCTCAGGGTCGTTACGACGGTCACACCGTTGTCGCTGACGACGAGGCCGGCACCATCACCGTTGACGGTCAGACCATGAAGATCTCCGCTGAGAAGGACGCTGCTAACTGCCCTTGGGCTGAGCTGGGTGTTGACGTTGTTCTCGAGTGCACCGGTTTCTACTGCTCCACCGAGAAGTCCATGGCTCACATCAACGCAGGCGCTAAGAAGGTTGTTATCTCCGCTCCCGCAGGCAAGGACCTCAAGACCATCGTTTTCGGCGTCAACGAGAAGACCCTGTCCGCTGACGACAAGATCATCTCCGCTGCTTCCTGCACCACCAACTGCCTGGCTCCCATGGCTAAGGCTCTGAACGATGCATATCCCATCCAGTCCGGTATCATGACCACCGTTCATGCTTACACCGGTGACCAGATGATCCTGGACGGCCCCCACAGAAAGGGTGACCTCCGCCGCGCTCGCGCAGGTGCTCAGAACATCGTTCCCAACTCCACCGGCGCTGCTAAGGCTATCGGTCTGGTTATCCCCGAGCTGAACGGCAAGCTGATCGGTTCCGCTCAGCGCGTTCCCACCTGCACCGGTTCCACCACTCTGCTGGTTGCCGTTGTTAAGGGTCAGAACGTTACCGTTGAC